>NZ_JBHWGP010000040.1:0-49427 GCF_042733155.1 Streptomyces sp. NPDC059740
CCGCTGCGGCGGGGCGTCAGCCGTTCCGGGCGGTGGCGGGGGGCCGGTCAGCTCCCCACGCCTCGGCCGAGTTCCCAGATCTGCAGTGCGGAGGAGGAGTTGAGGGCCCACTCCGCGCCCGTGATGTCGTCACGGGCAGCGATGTACTGCTTGCCCTGCCACAGAGGCAGCACCGGGACGTCGTCCGCGACGATGTCCTGGACCTCCTTGAGGCTCTCTCCTGCCGTGTAGCGGTTGCTCTTCTGCCGCGAGGCGGGGATCAGCTCGGACTCGATCCGCTGGTTGCGGTACGGCGAGCCGAGGAAGTTGTTCTTGCCGAAGAAGGGCGCGAGGTAGTTGTCCGCGTCGGGGAAATCGGGGAACCACCCCATGCCGTAGACGGCGTACTTCCCCTTGGACTCGTCCGACCGGAACTTCTGCCAGTCGTCCACCGCCTGGGTGCGCACCCGGAACAGGCCGGTCCCGTTGAGCTGCTTCTTGAGTTCCGCGAACTCCCTGGCAGTGGAGAGGCCGTAGTGGCGGGTGGTGTAGGTGAGGGTCAGCTTCACCGGTGTGTCGATGTGGGCGTCGCGCAGGGTCTTGCGGGCCGCGTCGGGGTCGGGTGAGCCGTACTTGCTGAAGAAGGAGTTGGCGTGCCCGTTCACCCCCTTGGGGACCAGGGAGTACAGCGGGTCGTCGGTGTTGTGGTAGACGTGGTCCACCAGGGCGCCCCGGTTGATGACCTGAGACATCGCCTGCCGGACGGCCTTCTTCGACACCGGCGCGGCGTCCGTGTCGAAGGCCAGGTAGCGGATCTCCTGGCCGGGCGCCTCCTGCACGGTGATACCGCTGTCCTCGCCGTCGGCCTGGAGCTTCTGGACCTGCTCCGGGGTGAGGACGCGGTTGGTGACGTCGATGTCGCCCTTGCGCAGCGCGCTCTCCATCTGGCTGGAGGTGTCGTAGAACTTCATCTGCACCGAGGAGTTCTTGGGCTTAAGCCCGCCCTTGTAGTCCGGGTTGCGGACGAAGGTGGCCCCGGTGAGCGTGCCGTTGCGAGTCGTGGTCTTCAGGGTGTACGGCCCGGAACCGACGACGTCGTAGCCGTTGAGGAACTTGTCGGCCGGGTAGACCTGGTGGTCGACGATGGCCGCCGCGGGTGTGGAGAGCTTCAGCGGGAACGTCGCGTCGGGCCGCTTGAGGTGGAAGACGATGTGCCGGGCGTCGGGGGTGTCCATCGCCTCCACGTTGTCCAGCAGCGACTTGGGACCGTTGGCGTAGTTGATCCTGGCCACGCGCTCGACGGAGTACTTCACGTCGCGCGAGGTGAGCGGGTCGCCGTTGGAGAAGGTCAGCCCGTCGCGGAGGGTGCAGCGGTACTGCTCGTTCGCGGTGTCGCTGAAGCCGCAGTACTGCGCGGCCTCCGGTTGCGGGGTGGAACCCGAGCGGGGCATGCGCAGCAGGGTCTGCAGGGTGCTGCGCAGCATGTTCCACTGGCTGACCTCGTAGGCCTGCGCCGGGTCGAGCGGGGCCGGCGCCGTCCCGGTGGCGCTGATCTGGTCGGTGGTTCCGACCACGATCGGGTCGTCGCTGTCGGCCGTGTCACTCCCTGCGCCGCAAGCGGAGAGGACGGGTACGAGCAGACCGGCCACAGCTGGCAGCACCAGGGGCTTGCAGTTCATCGTGGGGGATTCCTAAAGCAGCGTGCATGCAGTACTCACGACGAGGTTAACCGGAATTCCACAGTCCGCCAGAGGCAGGGCAGCACGGGGCGCGATCAGGGCGGGTGAGGCCGCCGGAAAACGCACGACCGTCCGCATAAGCGGCTTTCGCGGTAACCAACCCTCTTGCTCGCCCTTCCACCCAAAGGACCCTTATGACCCATCAACCGGGATAGTTCTACTTCGCCCGCTTTTCGTGTTCCCGGCGGGGGCGCCGGCGTGAAGATCCGGTGGGGCCGGATGGCCGGCGTGCGCAGTGGTGGCGGCGCACCTGCCGCCTTCCGTTCACGGCCCCCGGCCCCCGGCTGGAAGGCAGTGCGGGACAGGGGAGGCCGGGGCGGCCCGCCATCGGCCGGCGGGTCCGCCCACCGCCCCCCGGTGGCATCAGGCGTGATCTTCCAGCTCCGCGATCGTGCGGTGGAGCCAGGCCCGGTCGGCCTTGCTGGTGGCGCCCGCGAGCTGGAGCATGCCGCGCCGGAAGCGGTCACTCATCTCCCGGGCGCGCAGCGGACGGCCCTCGTCGTAGAAGTAGCTGCCGGGCTCGTCCATGAAGGCCAGGCGGCGGCGCAGCACTCCGGCCTGGTCCGCGGGGTCGGGCAGCTGCCCGAGGAAGGCGAGCAGCACGAAGAAGGAGTTGCGGTCGGTGATCTCGGTGTCGGCGGGCTCGCGGAGCCGGCGCATCAGCTCGGCGCGGCCGGACTCGGTGAGGGTGAGGACCTGGCGCGGCGTGGCCCGTTCGCCCGGCTCGGTGTGGCGCGTGAGGTGGCCGGCAGCCTCCAGTCGCTTGACGGCGGGATACAGGGCGCCGTCACTGACGGGCCGGACGTGCCCGCTGAGACCGGAGATGCGAGCGCGGAGGTCGTAGGCGTGCAGCGGTTCCTCGTTGAGGAACCCGAGGATGCAGAGGGTGAGCACCGGGCCTCCGTGATCGCTTTCGTGGTGGTGGCGACTGCCAGCGTAGCCACCGCCCATTCCTACCTCTAATCGAGTGCACTCTGTTAGAGTTAAACGCGTGATGACTTCCTGCACGCAGTACTTCCGCACTCCCGACGGCGTCCGGCTCGCCTACATCGACCTGGGTGGCGACGGCGTCCCGGTTCTCGCTCTGCACGGCGCGTACGGCCGGGGCCGTTCGCTGCTCGGACTCGCCGGCCACCTGGGCCCCGGCTACCGGCTGATCACGCTCGACCAGCGCGGCCACGGCCTCTCCGACCATCCCGCCGACTACGGCCGGGCGGCTTTCACGGGCGACGCCGCCGCGCTCGTCACCCACCTGGGGCTGGGCCCGGTCGCCGTGGTCGGCCATTCGCTGGGTGGCATCACCGGCTACCAACTGGCCGCCCACCGGCCCGAGCTGGTCTCGGCCGTGGTCGTGCTGGACTTCCCGGCGGAGTACCACGCTCCTGTCGTCGACGACGAGGTGCGCGGCTTGCCGGCACACTTCCCCAGCCTGGGGGCCGTGCGGGCGGCGCTGGGCTTCGCGGACGCGCCGCGGCATTTCCTGGAGAGCGTGGTGGAGGACGCGGAGGGCTGGCGCTTCCTGTGGCGCGAGGAAGAGGTCCATGCCGCCAAGGCCGCCGTCCGGGGTGACTGGTGGGAGGACTTCACCGCCGTCAGGCAGCCTCTGCTGGTGGTGCGCGGAAGCCGCAGCCCGGTGGTGTCGCCCGAACACGCCGCGGAGATGGTGCGCCGCCGGCCCGGCACGGAAGTGCTGACGGTGGACGGGCACCACGACTTCTACCTGACCCACACCGCCGAACTCGGTGCGGCAACAAAGGAGTTTTTGGACCGTTCGGTCGCAGCGAGGGTGTGAGGGCTGCGGGACCTTTCCCGCCCCCGCCGGCCCCGGGGGGACGCCCTGGACCGGTGGGTGAAAGCCGCCGGCCGCCCGGTCGGTGACGCCGGCTCTTCCCGCGGCGCGGCTGCGGGCCGTCAGTCGCCGCGCAGCAGCGAGTAGAGGAGCATGTCACGGCGGGTTCCCGCGACCACCTGGTAGGCGCGCAGCAGTCCCTCGCGCCGGTAGCCCACCTTCTCCGCGGTGTGCCACGAAGCGGTGTTCCAGGGCTCGATGTACAGCTCCAGGCGGTGGAGGTCACCGGTTTCCCGCAGGGCCCACCGGGAAACGGCGCGCAGTGCCGCTGCCGCCACCCCCTGGCCACGTGCGGAGGGCGCCACCCAGTAGCCGAGTGAGGCGCGCCCCTCCTCCGGGGCGTCTCGCCACAGCCCGACGAAGCCCACCGGGTGGTCGTCCGAGGCCCGTGCGACCACGAACGGGTAGCCTCGCCCGCTCGACGCCCTCCCCCACTGACGTTCGACGAAGGCCTGCCCCGCCGCGGGCGAGTACACCGCGGGCACCGTGGTGATCGTCGGTATGTAAGGGTCGGTGGACGCGTCCTCCACCAGGCCCGCGTCCGCTGTCCGCCAGGGCCGCAACCGCAGGGACGGCCCGGCCGGCAGTTCCGGCACGGTCAACGATGCGCTCATGGGCGTATGTTCCCCCGGGCAGCGCTCGCCCGCACGGCCGGGTCTGCGTTCCGAGGGGGCGAGCCTCTCAGGCCCCGCGAACGTCTCGCCGCATCACTGCGCGCAGCTCGGCGAGCCTGTCCTCCCAGCAGTCGCGTAGCGCCGTGTAGCGGGGCTCGGTGTGGAGAGCGCCGTCCTCGACCGTGTCCCGCAGGTCCCTCAGCGCACGGAACGCTGCCGTGGAGGCCCGGACCACCTCCTCCGGCGCCACGACGGCCAACTGGTAGCGCAGTTCGTAGGCGTTGCCGTCGCGGAACGCCTCGACCGCCTGCCGCGCGCGTTCCGCCCCGGGCGTCTGCGCGGAACGGGCTGCTATCCGCAGGTGGTTGCGGGTGCGCGCGAGGGCTGCGAGGTAGTCGCCGTAGAGCTCCCGCCGTACCGCCTGGTCGTTCTCGCGACGGCTGCGGCGCGCCCGCGACCAGTCCGCCGCCAGTGTGGCGACCACTCCGATCACTGCGCCCGCCCCCGTACTCGCCAGCGATCCCCAGTCCACGGCAGCAGTCTACGGAGGGCACCGCCCCTACGAGAGGGGGTGGGAGCGCGAGTTGAGCAGGCGTCGGTGGTGGCGCAGGCGCACCGCGTCCCCGGCCGCCGCGAGGACGAGCCAGACGACGGCGATCACGCTGAGCCAGCCGCGCAGGTCACCGGCGCCCCCGCCCTGCACGAGGACGAGGAAGACGGCGAGCATCACCGCCGCTGCCGCCAGGTACAGCCACAATTGCCACCGGAGCGCCGCAACTCGGCGTTCGGTGACCGGAGATGTCAGCCTGTGGGTAGCCATGTCCGCCGTGTACCCGGCGGGCCCTCTCCCAAGGGGGCCGGAGGCCTTCAGCCGTTCTCGCCGCCCGCGCACCCGGTGGGCCGGGGGCCGGCGCGGCCCGGCTTCCCGCCTCGACACGGGCGGTGGCCTGCCACCGGGCGCAGGGGTGAGCGGCCCCGGACGTGCGGTGGCCGCCGCCGGTTCGGGCGGCGGCCACGGGTGACGCGCGGCGGGCCGGCGGTCAGTTGAAGGGGTCGAGGGTCAGGGAGGCGCCCTGCGGGGAGTCGTCGTGCACCAGCGACTCGTGGTTGCCCACGTCGTCAAAGGCAAACGCGTACGCCTTGGCATCCGCCATCTCGGAGTGGATCGCGGCGGCGTAGCGGTTGGTCACGCCGTCCTGGTAGAAGGCGCCCGCGTCACCGTCCGGCTGGTTCGGGTTGGTCAGCAGGGTGGTGCGGTTGTAACCGGCGCACAGGGTCCGGGATATGGGGCCGCGCACCAGGTCGTTGGGGGCGTCCAGCAGCTTGTAGCAGCCGAAGATGCTGTCGGAGTCGGGCTTCTGGAAGCTGGTCACCACGGCGCCGGAGCTGTCGGTGAAGTTCATGACGTTGCCCGAGACCCGGCCGAAGTACTTGGTCGACGGCTGGTCGGCGAAGGGCGTGACCGTGAGCGTGGACGAACTGTACTTCTGCCACACCCGGTTGACGTAGTCGTCCATCGCGGAGGCCGGCAGCGCCCCCGCCTCGATGCCGTGGCCGGGGGCCAGGGCGCGGAGCACCGTGCCGTCGGAGCGGGTCTGGATGAGGCCGCCCCAGCCACCCGACTGGTTGCGCAGGGTGTTGAGCACACCCTGGTAACCGCCGGGCTTGAGGTGTCCGGTGGTCGCCGTGGTGCCGTCGGCCCGTTTGACACCCACGGCGTACGGGGCGGAGAACATGTCGACCTGGGTGCTGTTGATCCACAGGCCGGCGTCGTTGAGCGTGTACTCCGACCAGTTGAAGAGGATGTCGTGGTTGGGGTCGGACGGGTTCTGGACGGCGGGTTGGACCAGTCCCCCGGTGGTCAGCTTGAAGACGAGCTTCTGGCCGTAGGAGAAGTAGACCCGGCCGGAGAACTTCGGCAGCCGCAGCGTGGTGGACTGCCCCGGGGCGGGGCCGGTGATGGCCGCGTCGGGTGCCGGGGTGGGCGGGTTGCCGCCCGCCGGCCAGGCGTGGAACGCGCCTGAGGCGTCCGCATAACCCTGTTTGCCGCTGGCCAGGTCGGTGCCGATGTCGTAGATGTAGACCGGGCCCGACCGGCCGGAGTTGTTCGTGACCGTCAGCGGGATCGTGGCGGGCACCGCGGCATCCGCGGTGCCCTCCGCGGCACAGAGTCCTGCCAGCAGGGCGACGGCTGCCGGTGCGGCGGCCAGTGTGAGACGGAGTTTCGGCACGTACGTCTCCCGTGGGGGCGGAGGATGGAAAGGCGATCGCAGAGGGCTCTCAGCGTCGGGGCGTACGGACCTGCTGTCAATGGTCCAGACTAAAAGCGGTGCCCCCGCAGGCGACTTCCCGCAGAGAGCGGGCACCGCCCGAGGCTGCCCGCCGACGCGCCCGAGCACCGACGCGTCGAACTGCGCCCGCCGGACGTGGCGTTGGCGCTACGCATCGGGCAGAGGCCGCGCACCGGCTGTTCTCCGCACGCTGCCGGTGCCTCCCGATTCCTCCCTGCGGCGGCCGGCCTCGTCCTGCCCGCTCGCGGTGAGGCGGGCACATCGGCCGCCGGGAACCCGTGGGAGCCGTGTGGCTCCCCTCAGTGACGCCGGCCGACGTTGAGTCGGGCGGCCTGGCGCGTCAGGTGGTCGCGCTCGGCGAGGTTGGGTGCCTTACCTGCCGCCTCGGCGTACAGCCGCGCTGCCGTCGCCAGGTCGCCGTCGCGCTCGTGGAGGTAGGCCACCACCGCAGTGTGACGGGGCAGCGAGTCGTGCAGTGCCGCGAGCGCCGCCAGCCCGGCGCGCGGCCCGTCGGCCTCGCCCACGGCCACCGCACGGTTCAGCCGCACGACCGGGTTGTCGGTCAGGCGTACGAGTTCGTCGTACCACTCGACGATCTGGACCCAGTCGGTCTCCTCGGCGGTGGGCGCGTCGGCGTGAAGTGCTGCGACGGCGGCCTGGGCCTGGAACTCGCCGAGTCTGTCACAGGCGAGGGCCGCCTGCAGGATCTCGATGCCCTCGGCGATCGACGCGGTGTCCCACCGGCTGCGGTCCTGCTCGGCGAGCGGCACCAGGCTGCCGTCCGCCGCGGTCCGGGTGGCGCGCCGGGCGTGGTGAAGCAGCATGAGGGCGAGCAGCCCCCTCACCTCGGGGTGCTCGATGACGGCAGCGAGCTGCCGGGTGAGCCGGATGGCCTCGGCAGCGAGGTCGACGTCGCCGGAGTAGCCCTCGTTGAAGACCAGGTAGAGGACGCGCAGCACGGTGGCGACGTCGCCGGGCTGGTCGAGCCGCACCCGGGAGACGGCGCGCTTGGCCCGGCTGATGCGCTGCGCCATGGTCGCCTCGGGCACCAGGTAGGCCCCGGCGATCTGGCGGGTGGTGAGCCCGCCGACCGCGCGCAGCGTGAGGGCGGCCGCGGACGACGGCGTCAGTGACGGGTGGGCGCACAGGAAGTAGAGCTGGAGCGTGTCGTCCACCCCGGCAGCCGGGCCGGGTGCCGGCTCCTGGCCGACGAGGTCCTCGCGTCGGCGTCGGGCCGTGTCCGCCCTGGTCGCGTCCAGGAACCGGCGCCAGGCCACGGTGACCAGCCAGCCCTTCGGGTCCCGCACGGGGCCGTCGTGCGAGGAACCCCGGGCGGCGCCGGTACCCCAGACGCGGACCGCCTCGACCAGCGCGTCCTGCACGGCGTCCTCGGCCGCCGCGAAGTCGGCTCCGCGGCGGACGAGGACGGCGAGCACGCTCGGTGTGAGGCTCCGGAGCAGGGCCTCGTCCATCGGCGAGGTCACTCCGTGACGGTGGGCGGCGCGGCCAGGAACGGACGCAACTCGAGCCACTCGTGAATCGGCTTCCCGCCCGCCCCCGGGGCGGCCGACAATTCCCCGGCCAGTTCGACGGCACGCTCGTGGCTGTCGACGTCGATCACCATCCAGCCGGCGATGAGGTCCTTGGTCTCGGCGAACGGGCCGTCGGTGACCGGCGGGCGCCCCTCTCCGTCATAGCGCACGAAGGTACCTCCGGGGGCGAGCGCCTGGCTGTCGACGAACTCACCGGTCTCCTGGAGCCGGGCCGCGAAATCCTGCATGTACTGCATGTGCGCCGAGATCTCCTGGGGCGTCCACTGGTCCATGGGCACGTCGTTGACCGGAGCGGGAGCGCCGCGGTAGTGCTTGAGCAGCAGGTACTTGGCCATCGTGTCTCTCCTCGGTGCTGGTGCGACCCATTGTGGTCACCTTCACCCCGGGGACGGAGCCCGCCGGGGATTCTCGACATCGTCGCCGGGATTTTTTTCCATGGGTTCCGCGGACAGGCCCGGACGAGCCGTCGCGTGACGCCCGGGGCCCGCGGCGCGGCGCGCGGGTGGCGGGGGCGCAGCGTTCCGAGGTGCCCCGGGCGCCGTGCCCGCTCTCCCGGGAGGCCGCTCACCGGGCGCGCCATCCCGCCGAAGACGGTGGGCCGCGGGCGGGCGGGCTCTCACGGAAGGGTGATGTACGGCAGCTCACCGCCGCCCGCCCGCGAGGGCGTCGCCCACCCCGCTCCGGTCCGCACGGCGGAATTCTCCGGCAGCCGAGCAGAAGGATGGAAAGCCGGAAGGGCCCGGGACGACTCGGGACTCGACACCGGGGCGCGGTTGCCCGGGACCGGAGCGCCACATTCACCACATCGCTCCAACGGTCCCGCTGCGGCGTCCGCCGGCTCGGAAAGGGAGAGGACGCCATTCGGCTCATATGACTTGGTGGCGAATTGTGCAGGTGCGGTCACTGTTCTAAGTTGACTCTCGCCGGGCCGAAGGTTCCACACTTGCGGGCCGCGTGACGGCGACTCATGTAAGAGGCGTGTCGCACGCGTACCCTCCCACCGGTGCACGAGGAGCCCCCTTTCCGGCAATCACCCATCCCGGTCTGTGACCTTTCATGGAGGCAAACGCGTGTTCCCCATGTCCAAGACCAAGATCGCCGTGGCACTGGCCGCCGGCGCAATGACCACCACGGTGGCGGCCGGCCCCGCCCTCGCCGCGGAAGCGGGCAACGACCACGGCCACGGCCACGGCCACTTCTTCAAGGGTCGCGTCACCGCCAGGACGGGCCTGCTGGTCCGCACCGGTCCGAGCCAGCGCTTCCGGGTCGTCGGCTCGTACGACAAGGGCTCCCTCATCCGCATCGTCTGCAAGGTGCGGGGCCAGAACATCCTGGGCAACCCCTTCTGGTACAAGACCCCCAAGGGGAACTTCGTCTCCGCGAAGTACGTCAAGAACATCGGCCCCATCCCGAAGTACTGCGACCACCGGCACCTCACCGACTGAATTCGCGTCGCTGACGGAACGCTGAGCCCCTGATTTCGGCTTCCCCTTCGGTCAGGGTCTCCGCCTTCTCGTCGAACACGCCCTGCCGCCGGCCGTCCCGATGTCGTGACGTGCCGGCGGCAAGACGTGCGCAGAAACGCCGATGACCGCCTACGCCGGGTTTTTCCCGCGTTCCTGGAGAAGGTCCATGCCGCTCAAAGGAATTCCCCACACTCGACACGCCGGCGTTTTCCGCGGACGTGCCTTCTCGGCCGTGACGGTCCCCGCGGCGCTGCTTGCCCTGACAGCCCTTCCGCCCGGCGCCGCTCACGCCGGCGAACGGACCGCGACCGGCGACGGCGGGGCCGCTGCGGCCGTGCAGCCCGCGCACCCGGAAGACGACTACGCCGGCTCCCAGATCCGCAGGCACGAGGGCGGTCAGCGGGGCACGGTGGTACCCACCGCGGCCGGCGGCACCGAGGGCGTGGATGTCAGCTCGTTCCAGGGGGACGTCGACTGGAAGGCCCTGCGCCGCTCCGGGGTCAGGTTCGCCTACGTGAAGGCGACCGAGGCCACGTCCTACACCAGCCCGTCGTTCACCTCTCAGTACAACGGCTCCTACCGGGCGGGGGTCATCAGGGGCGCCTACCACTTCGCCACCCCTGACACTTCCGACGGCGCGACCCAGGCCCGGTACTTCCTGGCGCACGGTGGCGGCTGGAGCAAGGACGGGAAGACACTGCCCGGGGCTCTGGACATGGAGTACAACCCCTACGGCGAGACCTGCTACGGCCTGAGCGCCGACGAGATGGTCGAGTGGATCCGCGACTTCTCCGACACCTACCGGGAACGGACGGGCCGCGACGTCGTCATCTACACCTCCGCCAACTGGTGGCAGTCGTGCACGGACGACGACCCGGGGTTCGCCGACACCAACCCGCTGTGGATCCCCCGCTACGGCTCCTCGGTCGGAGCCCTGCCCGCAGGGTGGAAGCGCCACACCATCTGGCAGTACACCTCACAGGGGCCCACCGTCGGCGACCACAACCGCTTCAACGGTGGGCTGAAGGACGTCCGGGCCCTCGCCAACGGCTGAGGTCGGCACCTCCGGCCCCGTCCGCGGTCGGACACGGCGCAGACAGGGGTGAGGGCCGGGTGGGATCGTGTGATCCCACCCGGCCCTCACCGGTGACCCGGGCCCCGCCGCCCCCGACCGGGGAACGGCTGTCCCCGGAGCCCGAGCGGACTGTGGCGTCCCGCCCGATCAGTAGGCGGAGTCGACGTGGTCCATCGAGCCGTACCGGTCAGCGGCGTAGTTGCACGCAGCCACGATGTTGGCCACCGGGTCGGTCAGCGAGTCCTTGGTGCCCTTGACGTGGTAGGTGTCGAAGGTCGGCTGGATCACCTGGAGCAGACCCTTGGACGGCACGCCCTTCTGAGCGTTGATGTCCCAGTTGTTCTGCGCGGTCGGGTTCCCGCCGGACTCACGGATGATGTTCTTGTGGATGCCCTGGTAGGAGCCGGGGATGTGCTCGTAGTGCATCACGTCCAGCGCCGTGCGGATCCAGCCGTCCAGGTCGTCGCCGTGCTTCTTCTTGCCCTGCTCGACCAGCTTGGCGACCTTCGCCGCCTCCTTGGCCTGCGCGTCCTTCGCGTCCGCCTTCTTGCCGTGGGCGACGGAGACAGCCGCGGGCTTGGCCTCGTGCACCGGAGCAGCATGCGCCGGAGTCGGCGCCAGAGTCGCGGCGGCAGCGGCGGCACCGGCAGTGGCGATACCGGCGACGGTGTACTTGCGGAAACGGGTGGCGGTGGTGGTGGCAGTCATGGCGTACCTCTCTACGGGGGACATCGTGGGGAGGCCGACAGGCTGTCGGCGGCAGCACCCGCAGATGCTGCTCGACGCGGCTGGCGCGTCATGGGGCCGGTGTCAGGCTCGGGCGGAAGGTTCCGCCCGTGTCCGGCGCTCGGCTCCCCGGTACGTCCACCACCCTGGGAACCGGCTCCCCACCGGCGCCAACCTGTGACCTACGAAAGCGCGTAGGAGGCATGCGCTGCCCCTCGCTGCCGACCGATGCTGACCAGCAAGGACGCCGCCGGCCGGCTACGACCTGGCGTCCGGTGTGAGGTGGCCCCTGTGCCCGGAGCCACAGGGAGAGGGCGCGACTTCCGAGGTGGACGGCGTTCTTGTGACGGAGGGTGCTGTGCTGTGCGGGGCCTGCCACAGTCAGCAGGGTCCAGGAGTGCGCGCCGGCACCGCGCGGCCGCATCCCGCAAGCCCGCCCCCCTTGCACCGAGGGACGTTCGGGTGAGCGACATGCCCCCCAGGCCGCCCCCGGGGCACACCGGTCACTCGCCCACCTAGAATCCGCACGGAACGGGCTTTTCGGTCAGACGGTGGTGCGGTCGAGTCGGCGCCGGGGGCCCAGGTCTCCGTGGGTCGAGGCCGGCGCCCCAGGGCTGGGGGCGCCGTCCGGCGGAACTCCGCGGCGCCTTTCCACCAGACCGGCCCCGGACGACACGGGGAGACCTTCGTCCGGCTCACCCTTCTCACGCTGGGAGTACGCGGTGGCGAGCACCAGACACCCTCTGCAAGGCCGTACGGCTGTCGTCACCGGGGCCGCCCGGGGGGTGGGGGCGGCGTTGGCGCGGGAGTTGTCACAGCGCGGGGTGCGGCTCGCCCTGCTGGGACGGGAGCGCGACGGGCTGGAGCAGGTCGCCGGTTCGGTGCCCACCCGGGCGCTGTGCTGGGAGGTCGACGTCAGTGACGACGACGCCATGGCCGCGGTCGCGGCCGAGGTCGGCGACCGCATGGGCCCGCCCTCCGTGGTCGTGGCGAACGCCGGGGTCGCCGAGGGCGGACCGTTCCTGGAGACGGACCCGGACACCTGGCGCCGCGTGGTGGAGGTCAACCTCGTGGGCAGCGCCGTCACCGCCCGGGCCTTCCTTCCCCACCTCCTGGACACCAGGGGCCATTTCCTCCAGGTGGCCTCGCTGGCCTCGTTCGGCGCAGCCCCCATGATGAGCGCGTACTGCGCGTCGAAGGCAGGCGTGGAGGCCTTCGCCCAGGCGCTGCGAGCCGAGTACGCGCACCGCCACCTCACCGTGGGGATCGCGTACCTGAACTGGACCGACACGGACATGATCCGAGACGCCGACCAGCACGCGGTGCTGCGGGAGCTGCGGGGCCACATGCCGCCCCCGGCACGCAGGGTCTACTCGGTCGAGACCGTCGCCAGGCGCATGGCGAAGGCCCTGGAACGCCGCTCCACCACGGTGTACGTCCCCTCGTGGCTCCGCGTCGTGCAGGCGACGCGGGCGGCGTTGCCCGCGGTCGTCGTCCGGGTCTCCCGCCACGAGCTGGCCCGCCTGGAGGCCGGAGGCGACTTCGCGGCGACCGGGCTGCTGGGAGCGGGCGGCCGGGCCGACCGAGCCGCGGACTCCGGGCGCTGAAGCGGGCGCCACCGCCAGCACCTCTCCCCCGGCAGGCAAGTCCCCAGCTCCAGGGAAGTACGATAAAACCCGTACTGAGCGGGCCGTGGTGGCGAGCTGCGGCGGCGGCCCGCCGCACCCTCGACACACCTGAGGATCCAGCCTGCCATGACCGCCCTGTTCGAGCCCTACCGACTGCGTTCGCTGACCATTCCCAACCGTGTCTGGATGGCTCCCATGTGCCAGTACAGCGCGGACGTCACGGGTGACCTCGTGGGAGCACCCAACGACTGGCACTTCACCCACTACGCGGCCCGCGCCACCGGCGGCGCGGGGCTGGTGCTCGTCGAGGCCACCGCCGTGAGCCCCGAGGGGCGCATCAGCCCCGCGGACCTCGGGATATGGAACGACACCCAGGTGGCGGCGTTCCGGCGCATCACCGACTTCCTCAAGAGCCAGCAGACCGTGCCGGGAATCCAGCTCGGTCATGCCGGACGGAAGGCGTCCACCGACCGGCCGTGGCGGGGCGGTGCGCCCCTCGCCGCCGCGGAGGGGGGCTGGCAGCCGGTGGCACCGAGCCCTCTCCCCTTCGACGAGGGCCACCCGGTTCCCGACGCACTCACCGTCGAGGACCTGCGGACCATCGCCCGGCAGTTCGCGGACGCCGCCCGCCGGGCGCTGGACGCCGGATTCCAGGTGGCCGAGATCCACGGCGCCCACGGTTACCTCATAGCCCAGTTCCTCTCGCCCCACAGCAACCACCGCGAGGACGAGTACGGCGGCTCCTTCGAGAACCGGGCGCGCTTCGCGCTGGAGGTCGTCGACGCGGTCCGCGAGGTGTGGCCGCAGGATCTCCCGCTCCTGTTCCGCATCTCCGCCACCGAATGGCTGGAGGCCGGCGGCTGGGAGGCGGCGGACACCGTCCGGCTGGCGGCGCTGCTCAAGGAGCACGGGGTGGACCTGCTGGACGTCTCCACGGGCGGTAACGCCCCGAAGGTGCGGATCCCGGTGGGGCCCGGTTACCAGGTGCCGTTCGCCGCGCAGGTGCGCGCGGAGACGGGCCTGCCGGTGGCCGCCGTGGGCCTGATCACGGAGCCGGCGCAGGCCGAGAAGATCGTGGCGGGCGGGGAGGCCGACGCCGTCCTGCTCGGCCGCGAGCTGCTGCGGGACCCGTCCTGGCCGCGCCGCGCGGCACGTGAGCTGGGTGGCGAGGTCCACGTCCCGGACCAGTACCACCGCTCGGTCTGAGCACTGACCGGCCGGGGCCGGCACGCCGGGCCCCGGCCGGAGCGTGCGCCGACCCCGCTCGCTGCGAGAGGCCGGTACCGCAGGGCGCCTCGGCTCGTCCTGGCCGTTCGGCCCTTCGGCGCAGTCACCTCCCCCGGGCCGCGTGGCTCCGGCCCCGGCAGCGGTCGCCGTGCTTCCCTGAGGCGGTGCGACGCACACCGGGGTTGCTCGGGCACCGCCGTCCCTCCCCGGCCGCGGGGGTCACGCGGACGGGCCTGACGGGAGGACGAGATGGCGGTTGTCGACGAGTCCTCGCGGGCGGAGCGGGACGGCGTCGCCGCACGGGTCAGACACGGAGCGGCGCTGGCCCGGTGGGTGACCACGACCGACCACAAGGTCATCGGCAACCTGTACCTGACCACGGCCTTCGCCTTCTTCCTCTTCGCCGGGCTGCTGGCCATGGCGATGCGCGCCGAGCTCATGCGACCCGGCCTGCAACTGGTCAGCAACCAGCAGTACAACGAGCTGTTCACCATCCACGGCACCGTGATGATGCTGCTGTTCGCCACCCCGACGTTCACGGGCTTCGCCAACGCCGTGATGCCGCTGCAGATCGGCGCACCCGACGTCGCCTTCCCCCGGCTGAACGCCTTCACCTACTGGGTCTACCTCTTCGGCGGCCTCATGGTGGTCTCCGGCTTCCTCACCCCGCAGGGGCCCGCGTCCTTCGGCTGGTTCGCCTACGCACCGCTGAACAGGACGGAGCACACGCCGGGCATCGGCGGTGACCTGTGGGCCATGGGGCTGGTGGTGGCGGGGCTGAGCACGATCCTGGGTTCGGTCAACTTCATCACGACCATCACCTGCCTGCGGGCGCCGGGGATGACGCTGTTCCGTATGCCGATCTTCACCTGGAACGTGCTGTTCACCTCCATCCTGTCCCTGCTGGCCTTCCCGGTGCTCACCGCTGCCCTGCTGGCGCTGGAGGCCGACCGCAAGTACGGGGCGCACGTCTACGACCCGGCCAACGGCGGGGCCCTGCTGTGGCAGCACCTGTTCTGGTTCTTCGGCCACCCCGAGGTCTACATCGTCGCGCTGCCGTTCTTCGGCATCGTCACCGAGATCCTGCCCGTCTTCAGCCGCAAACCGGTCTTCGGCTACCGCGGGCTCATCGGGGCGACCATCGCCATCACCGGCCTGTCCGCCACGGTGTGGGCCCACCACATGTTCGCCACCGGCGCGGTGCTGCTGCCCTTCTTCTCCGTCATGTCCTTCCTCATCGCGGTGCCGACCGGCGTGAAGTTCTTCAACTGGATCGGCACCACCTGGCACGGCTCCCTCTCCTTCGAGACGCCGATGCTGTGGGCCTTCGGCTTCCTGGTCACCTTCCTGCTGGGCGGGCTGACGGGTGTGCTGCTGGCCTCACCGCCACTGGACTTCCACCTCACCGACTCCTACTTCGTCGTCGCCCATCTGCACTACGTGCTCTTCGGCACCGTGGTGTTCTCCACCTTCGCCGGCTTCTACTTCTGGTGGCCCAAGTTCACCGGCAAAATGCTCAACGAACGCCTGGGGAAGATCCACTTCTGGACCCTCTTCGTCGGCTTCCAGACCACCTTCCTGGTGCAGCACTGGCTCGGCGAGGGCGGCATGCCCCGGCGTTACGCCGACTACCTCGCCGCCGACGGCTTCACGGCTCTGAACACCGTCTCCTCCATCGGCGCGTTCCTGCTCGGCCTCTCGACGCTGCCCTTCCTCTACAACGTCTGGCACACCGCGGTGCACGGGGAGAAGGTCGGGGTGGACGACCCCTGGGGCTACGGGCGTTCGCTGGAATGGGCCACGAGCTGCCCGCCGCCTCGGCACAACTTCCACGCCCTGCCGCGGATCCGCACCGAGTCCCCGGCCTTCGACCTCCACCACCCGCACGTGGAGGCCGGCACCGCCCACCCGGTCCCGGAGCACGGTCACCACTCCACGCCGCGGACGGGGAGGTACGAGCTGTGAGGGGCGAAGCGCTGCTCTTCACGGGGGTGGCCGTCTTCTTCGGGATCGTCGCCACGGCGTACGGGCTGCTGTCCCAGGAGCCGGCGGGCACCGCGGCGCTGATCGTCTCGGCGATCATGTCCGCGCTGGTCGCGTTCTTCCTGTGGGCGCAGTACTGGCGGCGGGGCCCCCGGTTGCAGGACGACACGTCCGCGACGGTGGTCGAGGGCGCGGGGCCGCTGGACTTCTTCCCGCCCCGCAGTGCCCACCCGGTCCTGGCGGCGCTGGGCACCGCCCTGCTCGGTACCGGCGTCGTGATCGGCGGCTGGCTGTTCCTGATCGGGGTGGGCGTGACGGCCGCCGGAGTCGCGGGCTTCGTCTTCCAGTACCGCGACCGGGGCTCGTGAGCGCCACCCGGTCCCCCCACCTGTGACGCGAGACGAGGAGTCGAGGATGTCCCCCTCCCGCCGGGTGCACCGGCTCGGGCGCGAGGCCCGTCAGGCGACCGAGACGGCGACCACGGTGCTCGACCGCCGGATGCCGCTGATCCAGGCGGGGCGGCTGCTGCGCAAGGCCTTCCCCGACCACTGGTCCTTCCTGCTGGGCGAGTTGGCGCTCTACAGCTTCGTGGTGCTGTTGCTGACCGGGGTGTACCTGACCCTGTTCTTCAAGGCCGGCATGACGGAGTCCGTCTACCAGGGGGCGTACGCGCCACTGCGTGGTGTGCGGGTCACGGACGCCTTCAGCTCGACGCTGGAGATCAGCTTCGAGGTGCGCGGCGGGCTGCTGGCACGTCAGATCCACCACTGGGCGGCGCTGCTGTTCCTCTCGGCGATCGGCCTGCACCTGCTGCGCATCTTCTTCACCGGCGCCTTCCGCCGGCCGCGGGAGGTGAACTGGACGATCGGGGTGACACTGTTCGTCCTGTCGCTGCTGGAGGGCTTCGCCGGCTACTCCCTCCCCGACGACCTGCTCTCCGGCACGGGGCTGCGGACCGCGCAGGGTTTCGTGCTCTCCGTCCCCGTCCTCGGCACCTACCTCAGCTTCTTCCTCTTCGGCGGGCAGTTCCCCGGTGACGACATCGTCGCCCGTCTGTACCCGGTGCACATCCTGCTGCTCCCGGGGGCGTTGATCGCGCTGCTCACCGTCCATCTCTTCCTGGTCTTTTACCTGAAGCACACCCAGTACCCGGGGCCGGGTGCCACCGGTCGCAACGTCGTCGGCAAGGCGCTGTTCCCGCAGTACACGGCGAAGAGCGTCGGGCTGTTCCTGCTCGTCTTCGGGGTCCTCGCCGTGCTGGGCGCGGTGGGCCAGATCAACCCGGTGTGGAACTACGGGCCCTACCGGCCCGACCAGGTCTCCACCGGGGCCCAACCGGACTGGTACGTGGGCTTTCTGGAGGGTGCGATCCGGCTGATGCCGGGAGCGGAGACCCGGCTGTGGGGGCACACGGTGAACTGGAACCCGCTGCTGCCGAGCATCGTCCTGCCGACGCTGTTCTTCCTCGCGCTCTACGCCTACCCGCTCTTCGAGCGGTGGGTGAGCGGGGAGACCGGCGAGCACCACCTCGCCGACCGGCCCCGCAACCAGCCCACCCGGACGGCCCTGGGGGTGGCGGCGCTGACCTGGTACGCGGTGCTGCTGGTCGCGGGGGCGCAGGACGTGGTGGCCAAGACGTTCTCACTGTCGGTCGAGGGGGTCGCCTACACGCTGCGCACCCTGTTCTTCCTCGCCCCGCTGCTGGCCTTCCTGGTCACCAAGCGCTGCGCTCTGGCCCTGCAGGACAGCGACCGGGAACGGTGGGAGGAGGGGGTGGAGACCGGCTGGGTGCGGCAGTCGGTGGCGGGTGGTTACGCACAGGGGCGGACCGTCGTCCCGGCGCGCGAGGTGCCCCTGCTGCTCGCCCGCCGGCTGCCCGAGCCGCCCTCGCGGGAGGCGATCGCTGCGGCCGTCACCCGCCGGGAGCGGCTGCGGGGGCGGCTGGCCCGCTGGTACTTCGTGGACCGCGTCGACCTGCCCGTCACCCCGGCGCAGCGGCGTGCCGTGGAACAGGTGACCGCCGACCCCACCGTCCCGGCCGGCACGGAACGCTGAGCTCCGCGGCCGGCGCCTTCTCGCGTCGACCGTCCCTGCCTACGGGCGGCGCCGCCGCGGCTGCGTGCGGATACGTGCACCGTCCCCGACCTGCGGCGTATGACGTGGACGTTGCGGGGCACCCGGTGAGTCCGGGCCGAGGGAAGGGGCGGGCGCGTACGACCGGGCCGGCTTCCCGAGCCGGCCCGCCGCGGCGTTCCGGCCCCGGAGCGCGCCACGGACGAGAGGAGGAACGATGCCCCACCCACACGACCCCGCCGAGGACCCGGAGGCGGAAGGCATCCCCGACCTGCAGGAGGGCACGCCGGAGCAGCAGCGGGCGTCCGATCCTCAGCGGATGCCGGTACCGGGCGACGAACCGACGGTTGCGCAGTACCGGGGCAACACGGCCAACGAGGCCCGCGAGGGGGATTCACTGGAGCAGCGCCTGGCGCAGGAGCGCCCCGAGCGGCCCACCGAGGAGCTGCCGGAGCCCGGGGAGGGCGACACCGTTCCCGGGGACGACACGGACATCTCCGCCGAGGACGCCGAGAGGCACGGGCCGGGCCAGGAGCGTGCGGGCCTGCTCAGCGACCCGCCGGACCCGGACCGGCCCCGCAACCAGGACGTGTACTCCGAGGAGTCCCCGGCTTCCGGCGTGTCCGCGGAGGAGGACGCGGTGCGGGTCACGGACGAGGACAGCGCCCTGGCGGCCGACCGGGCGCACGCACGGTCGGCACCCGGCTGGGAGAACGAGTCCGCGCTCGCGGACCGGACCACGCCGGACGAGGACGGCCTGGCCACCGGCGCGGTGCGGGAGGATCTCGGCGGGGGCGGCACGGCCGGCTCCGAGGAGGTGCGGGGCGCACAGGGCTCCGCCGGTACTGCGGACGCTGCCGAACGCGCCGAGCGCGCCCTGCGGGAGACCGCCACCGGCGAGGAGGCCACGCCCACCGCGACCACCGGCAACGACGTGCAGGAGCAGGAGATCGCCGAAGGCCCGGTGGAGGGCGTGCAGCCCGGGGAGCGGCTGGCGCGCGGCCCGTGGCAGCCGCCGGTCGAGGTCGACGCGCCGGACGACCCGGCGGTGCCCGGGGCCTCGGGCGACCCGGACGCGGTGCGGCGGCAGAAGAAGGCGGGCGGACCGTGAGGCAGCCGGCCCCTGAGGCCGGGTGACGCCTGCGCGGCGGCCGGGGCCCCGCACACCGGGATCAGGTGTGCGGGGCCCCGGCTGCGCGCTGCCGCCTGGTCACAGCCCTGCCCACCCGCCGCGCCCACGAGGGGTGACCCGGCTCTGCTGCCGGTTCAGGGTGGCGGGCAGCGCGAGCAGTGGTGCGGAGACAGGCGGCACGGCGGGGACGCGGCACGGCGGAGTGGCGGCGCGGCGGGGTCAGAGACCGGCGATGCGGGCGACGAAGAAGCCGATGCAGGCGAGGATCACCACGCACAGCACGGCCAGGGGCCACAGCCGCCACCCCTTGGTGGGGTTGTGCCGCTCCTCCGGCCCGGCTCCTGAGGTGCTGCTCTCGGCCGGCGGTGTGCTGCCCGGGGGGACGCCGCCACCCGGCTCCAGGCCGGGCGAGGTGTCCGGGTCGGGATCGGGGTTGGCTCCAGAGGGTGTGTCCATGGGGTCCGGGTGCACGGCCGGGGACGGTTCACACCTGCTCGGTGCGGATGCGCCGCCCGTGCCCGCCCGTGCCCGCCCGCGCACCGGCACGACGTCCGCGGGTGGCCGTCCCGTCCGTCCTCACCCCACGTAGCGGCGGGCCCGGGAGGTGCGCTGGGCCGCCTCCAGCAGGGCCAGGCGCCGCTCCAGGTCCGGCGGTACGGGGTCGCGCCGGCGCAGTACCCAGGGCAGGCCGGCCGCGGCCAGGGCGAAGGCGCGGAGCGAGGGGAGGTCGTGCGGGACCGTGCGCGCGAGGTGGGCGGTGCGGCGGAGCGCGGCCGGCAGGGGACGGCGCAGCCAGGTGAACCAGAGGGTGTTGCGCAGGCCGGTGACGCGGCGGGCGGTGCTGTCGCGCACGGTGGAGGCCGCGTGGTGGATGGTCAGTTCCGGTACATAGGCCAGCCACCAGCCGGCGCGCTGGAGGTCGGTGGCGAGCAGTTCCTCCTCGCCGCCCAGCCACAGCCCCGGGTGGAAGCCGCCGGCCGCCCGGAACGCGTCGACGCGCAGCACGGTCGCGGCGGCCAGGAAGGAGCCGATGGCGGGCCCCGGCAGCCAGTCGGGGCCGGTCAGCGGCGAGTCGCGCAGGTCGGCGACGACGGGGTCCTCCTCACCCGAGGGTTCGACCAGGATGCGCGCGGTGACGCCGGCCAGCGCCGGCCGGGCGTCCAGCAGGTCGGCGGCGTGGCGCAGCGACCCGGGCTCCCACCAGGTGTCGTCGTCGCAGAACGCCACATAGGGGGTGGTGACCTCGCGGACGGCGAGGTTGCGGCCCACGGCACCGAGGTTGGCACCGGCGCGCAGCAGCCGTACCTCGGGGTGGGCCGCGGCGACAGCTTCGGGTGTCCCGTCGGTGGAGGCGTTGTCGGTGACGATGACGGGCGGGCGTTCGGGCAGCGCGCCGGTCCGCGCCAGGGTGTGCAGGAGTTCGGGGCGGCGGTCGCGGGTGATGACGACCACCGTGGTGCGGTCGTCGGGGGCCGGGGGGCGGGTGGCCCGGGGGCTGTGCACGGGCGCCCGGTCGTGGCGGGTGCGGGTGGGTTCCTGCGTCATCGTCCGGTCAGCCCCTCTCCAGCGCGCACGCGGCGCGCTCCACGTCACCGGGCAGCGGGCGGCGGTCGCGGAGGGCGGCCGGCAGGCGGGCCAGCGTCCCCCACAGTGCGGTGCGGGCCTCGGCGTCGCGGCGGGCGGCGGCGGCGAGGGCCACGGTCCCGCGCAGCGCCACGGGCAGGGGGCGGCGCAGCCAGTGGGTCAGCACGGCGTTGCGGTGCTGCAGTCCCCGTCTGCCGGGCCGCTCGCCGGGTTCGGGGTGGTGGTGGGCGACCACGGACGGTTCGTGGACGACGGCCCAGCCGCTGGCGGTGAGGTCGTAGGCGAGCAGGGTCTCCTCGCAGCCGAAGAACAGCACGCGGTGGTAGCCGCCGGCCGCCAGGAACGCCGACTTGCGGGTGACGGCGGCGCAGGCCAGGAAGCCGAGGACGGGGACGCCCGGGGCGTCGGTACGGGCGGGCAGCGGCGAGTGGGCCAGCACGGCGTTGAGGGGGTCCTCGTGGTGTTCCGGGCCGACCAGGGTGCGGGCGGCCAGCAGGCCGAGCCGGGGGTGGCGGTCCAGGAGGTCGGCGGCCCGCTCCAGCGCGCCCGGCGCCCACCAGGAGTCGTCGTCGCTGAAGGCGACGTAGGGCGTCACGGCGTGCCGCACGGCGAGGTTGCGGCCGAGGGCGCCCAGGTTGCGGCCGGGGGTGAGGACGCGCGGTTGCGCGGGGTGGGCCCGGGCGGCTTCGGCGGTGCCGTCGCGGGAGCCGTTGTCGACGACGAGGAGGGGCGGGCGTTCGGGGAGGGCGGCCAGCCGGTCCAGGGTGTGCAGCAGGCCCTGGCGGCGGTTGCGGGTGATGAGGGCGACGGTGACGCGGTCAGTGGGCACCGGCGGCCACCTTTCCCTGGACGGCGTCGAGGACCTCGGCGACCGAAAGGCGCAGCAGCAGCGGGTCGGGGGTGGTGCCGTGCGGGTCGCCCGGTGGGCCGGGGTGCCAGAGGGCGGTGTGGCGGGGGCCGGGGGGCGGGCCCCACAGGCTCGGGGCCACGGGCCCGCACAGGGTCACCGAGGGCGTGCCGTGGGCGACGGCGAGGTGGGCGAGTCCGGTGTCGCCGCTGAGCAGGAGGGCGGCGCCGGCCACGAGGGCGCTGAGTTCACCGAAGGGCAGGCCGCCGGCGTACAGGTCGGCGGCGGGCAGGCCGGCTGCCGACGCGATGCCCGCCAGCAGGGGCTCCTCGCCGGGGCCGCCGGTGAGGACGACGCGGTGGCCCTCGGCGCGCAACCGGGCGGCGACGGCGGCGTAGCGGTCGGCGGGCCAGCGGCGGGCGGCGGCGTCGGCGCCGGGGTGCACCAGGATCGCGCCGGGGCGCGGGGAGGGCGTCTGGGGTGGGGGCAGGCGCAGGTCGAGGGGGTCTGCGGGGATGCCGTGGCCGCGCAGGAAGCGGCACCACCGCTCGCGTTCGTGTTCGTCGGCGCGCCAGCGGGGGTGGCCGGGCGGGGGCGAGGGGTGGGCGAAGGACCACAGGCGGCCGGGGTGCAGCGCGGCGAGTGCGCGGTGGCTCTCGGGGCCGTTGCCGTGCAGGTCGACGGCGAGTTCGGGCGGGTCGCCCGGCCAGTGGCCGAGGTCGGGGACGCCGCGTGCGGGGGCGGCGGCGGGCAGCAGCACGTCGACGGCGCCGGTGGCCCGCACCGCCTCGGCCAGGGCGGCGGGGGCGGCCAGGTGGAGGGTGTGTCCGGGGTGGGCGCGGCGCAGGGCGCGCAGCGCGGGGACGCCGGCGAGCAGGTCGCCGAGTCCCAGGGCGCGCAGCACCAGCAGGCGGGGGCGGGACGGCACGGGCGTCACCTGCCGGTGCGGGCGGTGAGGGCTTCGCCGGGGCGTTCGGGATCCTCGCCCGTGTCCGCGAGGCGGTGGGCGGTGGCACGGGTTACCAGGGAGGTGCTGGAGCGGCCGTCGAGGTAGGGCAGCAGGACGACCTGGCCGCCCCAGCTCTCCAGGAGTGCGGCCTCGGGGAGTTCGGCGAGTGCGTAGTCGCCGCCCTTGACCCAGATGTGGGGGCGCAGGTCGCCCAGGAGGCGTTCGGGGGTGTCCTCGTCGAAGACTGCGACGGCGTCGACGCATTCCAGGGCGCGCAGCACCCGGACCCGGTCGGCGGCGGGCACGATGGGGCGGCCCTCGCCCTTGCGGCGGCGTACGGAGGCGTCGGAGTTGACGCACACCACGAGGCAGTCGCCGGTGCGGCGGGCCGCTTGGAGGAGGGAGACGTGTCCGGCGTGGACCAGGTCGAAGCAGCCGCCGGCCGCCACGACGGTGCCGCCGGCGGCCTTCACCCGGGCGACGACCTCGGCGGCGGAGGCACCGGGTTCGAGGTCGGTGGCGGTGAGGTCCGCCGCGGGGCCGTCCTCGCGGCCGAGGCCGGCGGTGAGCGCGCGGGCGCCGCCCAGGGCCACGTAGTGGGTGGCGGCGTGCACGGCGGCCTGCACGGTGTCCTCCGGCAGTGCCCCGTCGGCCAGCTGGCCGGCGGCGGTGGCGGCGAAGCGGTCGCCGGCGCCGCAGGGGTCACCGCCGGCCTGCCAGGGTGCGGGCAGCAGCAGCGGGGCCTCGCCGTGGGAGAGGAGTGCGCCGCGGTCGGCGAGGGTGACGGCGACGGAGGTGACGTGCCAGGCCTTGACGAGGGCCCGGGCATCGCGGGCGGCGGTGCGCAGCGCCTCGCCGGGGCCGGCCCCGTCCGCCTGCCGGGGGGCGTTCTCGTCCGGGGCGTCCGCGGTCAGCCGGACGGGTTCGCGGGGCGGGGTCGCGTTGTCGGGCAGTGCCGCGGCGAAGTGGCGTGCCTCGGCGGCCGAGGGGGTGACCAGGCGGGCGCCGCGCACGGGTGCGGCGCCGCGCGGGTGGGGGTCCCAGACCAGTGGGACGCGTCCGGCGGCGCGGGCCAGGGCGGGGCGCAGGACCTCGGCGGTGCCGCGTCCGTAGTCGGCCACCAGGATCGCGCGGGCGTCGCGGATCGCGTTGCGGGCCTCGTCGGTGGCGCCGGCCGCGTGTCCCTCCCCGTCGTCGATGCGCAGCAGCGGGTGGCCGGCGGCCATGACGCGGGACTTCTGCGACAGGGCGCCGCGCAGCGGCAGTTCGACGAGGTGGACGCGGCCCCGCAGCAGGCTGCGCAGGGCGTGGCTGGCCTCGTCGTCGCCGAGGGCGGTGACGAGGGTGACCTCGCGGCCGTCGGCGGCGGCGAGGTGGGCGGCGAGGGCGGCGCCGCCGGGGCGGCTGGCGCGGTGGGCGCCGTGGACCACGGGCACGGGGGCGTCGGGGGCGAGGCGTTCGGTGCGGCCGTCGATGTCGTGGTCGAGGAGTGCGTCGCCGACCACCAGCAGGGGCGCGGGGTTGCTCATGCCTGGTCCCTTCTCAGCGCGGTGTCCTCGCTCAGGTGGGCGAGGCGGTGGCGGGCGAGGGGGGTGGCGGGGGCGGTGTCGGCGGTGGGGAGCCGCGCGGCCTGCCGGCGGGCGGCCACGGCCTGGTCGAAGGACTCGCAGATCATGTGGACGGCCACCAGGTGCAGTTCCTGGACGGTGGCGGAGGTGGCGGCCTCGACGCACAGCGTCTCGTCGGCGGCGGCCTGAAGGGGGTTGGGGGCGGGTCCGGTGAGCGCCCAGACCGTCAGGCCCGCGCGGCGGGCCTCGCTCGCCGCGGTCAGGAGGTTGGCGGAGGCGCCGCTGGTGGACAGGAGCATCAGGACGTCGCCGGGGCGGCCGTGGGCGCCGACCTGGCGGGCGAAGACCGCTTCGACCCCGTAGTCGTTGGCGATGGCGGTGGTGGTGGAGGTGTCGGCGTGCAGGGCTATCGCGGAGTAGGGCGGCCGGTCCTCGCGGTAGCGGCCGACGAGTTCGGCGGTCAGGTGCTGGGCCTGGGCCGCGCTGCCACCGTTGCCGGCGGCCAGCAGCCGGGCGCCGGCGGAGAGGGTGGCCGCCAGGTGCTCGCCCCACCGCGCGGCGAGGTCTGCGGAGTCGCGGAAGGTGGTGAGGGCCGCCAGCAGGTCCTCGCAGTGCCGGGCCGGTGGGGTGGCGGTCATCGGTGGTCTCCCGTGGGGGTGGGGGCTGCGGCGAGGCGGTGGTAGACGCGGGTGACGCCGTCGGTGACCCGGTCCCAGGTGTAGCGCTCCAGGACCCGTTGCCGGCCTGCAGCGCCGAGGCGGATCAACCGGTCGGGGTCGGTGAGCAGTTGGGTGAGGGCGCGGACCAGTGCCGGCTCGTCGCCCGGGGGGACGAGGACGCCGGTCACTCCGTCGGTGACGGTGTCGAGCTGGCCGCCGACGGCGGTGGCGAGGACCGGGGTGCGGCAGGCCATGGCCTCCAGCGGGACGATGCCGAAGGGTTCGTACCAGGGGATGGACAGGACGAGGTCGGCGCCGGACATCAGGCGGGGCATGTCCTGGTGGCCGACGCCGCCGAGCAGGGTGACGCGGTCGGCGACGCCGTGCTCGACGGCTGTCTTCAGCAGGCGGACGGCCTCCGGGTCGGCGGGGAGCCGGTCCGGGGCGGGGCCGCCGGCGATGAGGAGTTCGGTGTCGGGGACGTGTTTGAGGGCCCGTACCGCGCGGTCGAAGCCCTTGCGGGGCACCAGTCTGCCGACGGCGAGCAGGCGGCGGCGCACGCCGGTGGCGGGGCCGGTCGAGGCGTCGGGGGTCACGGGGGCGAAGTGGTCGGCGTCGACTCCGCAGGGCACGACGGTGACGTGGCCGGTGGGTACGCCCATGGCGGCGAGTTCGGCGACCTCGTCGGAGCAGGTGGCGATGACGGCGTCGCTCTCGCGCGCGATGCGGGTCTCGGTGGCCACCCGCGCGGCGGGGCTGGTGTCCTCGGTTCCCTGATGGCGTCGCTTGACGGTGCCCAGCGCGTGGTAGGTCTGCACGACCGCGGTGGGCAGGTGCTGTGCGCCGCGCAGGGCCGCGGTGCCCGACATCCAGAAGTGGGCGTGGGCGATGTCGGGCGGCTGCTGGGCCCAGAGCGTGGCCAGTCGGTCCCCGAAGGCGGGCATGAGGGGCCAGAGTTCGTCCTTGGGCAGGGGCGCCGCGGGGCCGGCGGTGACGTGCACGACGTCGAACCCCTCGGCCGTGACGACCCGTTCCGGCAGCTCGGGGTCGTCGCGGCGGGTGTAGACGGTGACCTGGTGGCCGCGCCGGGCGAGGTGGGCGGAGAGCTCGGCCACGTAGACGTTCTGCCCGCCGGCGTCGGCTCCGCCGAGTGCGGCCAGGGGGCTGGCGTGTTCGGAGACCATCGCGATGCGCAGGGGTCTTCCGGTCGCGTCGCTTCTCACCGGACCTCCTTCAGCAGGTGCTCCCAGTCGTCCAGGAAGCGCGGCAGTCCGTAGCGGGCCAGTGCGGCCTCGCGGGCGGCCCGGCCCACCGCGGCGGCGTGTTCGCGGTCGGTGAGGAAGGCGCGGACGGCGTCGGTGAGGGCGTCGAGCCGGTTGGAGACGACTCCGGCGCCGGGCGGCACGGCCTCGCGGACCTCGGTGGTGT
The DNA here is from genome assembly GCF_042733155.1 of Streptomyces sp. NPDC059740. Lineage (NCBI taxonomy): Bacteria > Bacillati > Actinomycetota > Actinomycetes > Kitasatosporales > Streptomycetaceae > Streptomyces > Streptomyces sp. NPDC059740. Next base: position 26,371 of record NZ_JBHWGP010000040.1, read on the forward strand.
CCAGGGCGACCACGGGCATGCCGAGGAACATGGCCTCCAGCAGGGAGAGCCCCAGGGAGGTCCAGCGCACGGGGTGGACGTAGACGCGGCAGCGGGCCATCTGCGGGTGCAGTTCGCCCTGGGGCAGGTCGCGGGCGCGGCACTCCTGCTCGCTCATGCCCAGGTGGGCCGCGAGTTGCTCGGTGCGCATGCCGAAGACGTCCAGCGGCGCGGCCTTGGCCAGCAGCGGCAGCAGGTCGGTGCCGGTGGTGCGGCCGCGGCGCACCGGTTCGTTGACGACCACCGCGGCGCGCTCCCGCTCCCCCGTCCACAGCGGGCCGGGGTCGATGATGCCGTGTTCGACGACGGCGGTGGGGGCGCGGCCGTTGTCCCACATGAGGCGGTTGAAGTGGGTGACGTGGACGATCGGCACGTCGTCGCGGTCGGCGAGCGGGTGGCGGGTGTGGGTGGGTGAGCCGTCGGGACTGTTGTGCTCGACGTAGAGGGCGGGCACGTCGAGGCCGGGGCGGCGGCCGGTCCAGCGGTGTGCGAGCTCGATCTCGTGGGGGCGTTGCAGCACCACCAGGTCGATGTCGCTCTCACGGAGCCGGTCGTGGGGGACCTCGGTGACGTTCTGCGGCCAGTCCCAGGTGCGGGCCCTGCCCAGGCCGTCGGGGCCGCGGTCGGGGGTGACGGGGAGCAGGTAGGTGTGCGGGCCCTGTACGAAGGCGGTGGTCCAGGAGCCGTGGACGTGCCAGATGAGGATTCTCATGCCTCGTCCACCTCCAGGAGCTTCTCGACCGCGCGCAGCACGTCCTCGGCGGTGACCTCGTTGAGGCAGGGATGGCCGGAGACGGGGCAGGTGCGGGCGCGGCTGTCGGCGCAGGGGGCGAACTGGTCGCCGAGCAGGACGTGGGGGACGCCGTGCGGGCCCCAGCGGTCGGCGGGGACCACCGGGGCGAACAGTGAGACGACGGGGGTGCCGACGGCCGCGGCGAGGTGGGCGGGCCCGGTGTTGCCGCAGACCACGACGTCGGCGGCGCCCAGGACGCCCGCCAGCTGGTGGGGTTCGGTGCGTCCGCCCAGGTCGACGGCGTGCCGTCCGGCGACGGTGCGGGTCAGCTCGCGTTCGTCCGGGCCGCCGGTGACGATGACGCGGTGGCCTGCGTCGGCGAGCATCTCCACTGCTTCGGCGCAGCGTTCGGGGCTCCAGGCGCGGGAGGGGGCGGTCGCGCCGGGGTGGACGACCACGTAGGGGCCGTTGCCGGTGAGGGGGGCGGTGTCGGGCGCGGGGGTGACCCGCATCCGGCCGTCGTCGTGGGCGGGCAGCGGGAAGCCGGCGGCCTCGGCCACCGCGAGGGCGGCGGTCACCTCGTGGCAGCCGGGGGCGCGGTGGTGGCGTACGTCGAGCAGGCTGCCCGGGTAGTCCACGCTGTCGGCGGTGATGCGCTCGACGCCTGCCATGCGCAGCACGAGCGCGGTGGGCAGCGGCGACTGGTGGAAGGAGGTGAGGACGACGGCCGTGTCGTAGGCGCCGGCCCGCAGGCGTTCCACCAGGCGGGGCAGGTCGGCGTCGGCCACCGTCGGCGGGTCCACGCCCTCCCAGGGCGCGTCCCAGACCAGGACCTCGTCGATGCCGGGCAGCAGCCGGGCGGCGGGTGCGCCGCGGGGGCCGCAGACCATCGTGACGTGGTCGGAGCCGGCTGCCACCGCACGGACCGCGGGTCCGGCGAGCAGCACGTCTCCGAAGCTGTCCAGGCGCACTACGAGCGCTTTCACTGGCAAGTCACCTCTTCGCCTTCGGTGTTCGACGTCGGTTGCGTCGCTCGGCCGTTGTCGCTGGTGGTCGTGGCGGCGGGCCTCTGGGGCCGGGCCGGGCGCGGGGCGCCGTCGGAGGCCGTCTCGGTGCCGGCCAGCAGCCAGCGGACGGCGGTGAGGGCGTCGGGGGCCACGCGCGGGCGGGCGCGGACCTCCTCGGGTCGGGTCACGGCGGTGGGGACGAGGACGGCGCGTGCGCCGGCGGCGCGGGCCGCCGCCATGTCGGCTCCGATGTCGCCGACGACGGCACAGCGCCGCGGTGCCACGCCGAGGGTCCGGGCCGCCGTCAGCACCAGGCCCGGACGGGGTTTGCGGCAGGGGCAGCCCTCGTCGGGGTGGTGGGGGCAGTAGCACCAGACGTCGAAGGGGCCCAGGAGCGTGTCGATGCGGGCGTTGACCCGCCGGACGTCGTCCTCGGTGAGCAGGCCCCGCCCGACGCCGGACTGGTTGCTGACCACGCCGGTGGCCACGCCGTGGTGGCGCAGCAGCGCCAGCGCCTCGCGCACGCCGGGCAGTACGCGCACCCGGGTCGGGTCGGCGTTGTAGGGCACGTCCTCGACGAGGGTGCCGTCGCGGTCGAAGAGGACGGCGGCGGGGGCGTGGGAGGTGGCGTCGGGGCGGCCGGTGGGCGTGGTCACGCGGCACCGCCTCCCCACAGCAGTGCGGCACGGTGGCGCACCAGGCCCGTCAGCCGGTGGTGGACGGCCAGCGGGGGGATGACCAGGCTGGTGAGGAGCATGGTGGTGATCTCCTCGGCGGTCCGCGGGCCGGGCGCGATGCGGGCGGCGGCGAACTCGGCGGTGCCCAGGGCCCACAGGCCGGCCGCCCAGGCCGCGGCGCGGGGCCGGCCGGCGAGGGCGAGCACCGGTGCGACGAGGGCGGCGGTGGTCACGGCGGCGTGGCGGGGCAGCCGGCCGCGGGGGGCGCGGGCGCGCAGCCACCAGTCGGGGCCGTGCAGGTGGGTCATCAGGGCGTCGTCGGCGTTGCCGCGCTGGGCGCGTACCGAGACCCAGCGGTCGACGGGGCGGACCGGGTGGCGGGTCAGGCGGGTGCCGCGGGTGAGATGCCACCCGGCGTAGCCCATGCGCAGGGCGAGGTCGGCGTCCTCGCGGAAGGCGCGGCGGAACCTCTCGTCGAAGCCGCCGGTGTCGCGCAGTGCACGGGCGCGGTAGGCCATGTCGGCGGTGGCCCAGGCGGCGTGCTGGAGGCCGGCGGTGCCACGCTCCCAGTCGGTGGCCCGGCGGTGCCCCGGCAGCGGGACGCGCAGCCGGCCCTGGACGCCGCCGGTGCGGGGGTCGGCGGCGGCCAGGTCCTCGGTCAGGCGCTCGCGCCAGTCCGGCATGACCTGGACGTCGTCGTCGAGGAAGACCACCCAGGGGGCGGTGGTGGTGCGCAGGCCCGCGTTGCGGGCGGCGGCCGGTCCGCGACCGCCGCTGGTGACCACCCGTACCCGGCCGCAGAGTTCACCGGCGGCTTCCAGCGGCAGGTCGCCGGTGGGGGCGGGCCGGTCGTCGACGACCACGACCTCCTGGGGTGCCGGTCCGGTGGCGGCGGCCAGGGTGGCGAGGCAGTCGGCCAGGCAGCTCCGGCCGATGGTGGGGATGACGACGGCGTAGCGGGTGTCGTCGCCGGCGGGAGGCTCGGCGTGGCCGGTGGCGTGCGGGGCCGGGCCGGGGGTGTGGGTGGCGGCGTCGAGCACCGCGGTGTCCTCGGGGCGCTCGGACCGGTTCAGGGCGGGTCGGGTGGGGCCGGTGTGTCGCCTGCTCATGCGAAGGCCTTTGCTCGGCGGACGGCGAACGGTCCGATGGCCAGGAGGTCGACGGGGGCCGAGGCGAAGCACTCCAGGGCGCCACGCGGGTCGTCGACCATGGGCCGGCCTGCGGTGTTGAGGCTGGTGTTGACGACGACGGGCAGGCCGGTGCGGCGTTCGAAGGCGTCGAGCATGCGGGCCACCAGCGGCTCGGTGGCGGGGTCGACGGTCTGCACGCGGGCGGTCCCGTCGACGTGGACCACGGCGGGGATGCGTTCGCGCCACTCCTTTGCGACGTCGTGGACGAAGAGCATGTACGGGCTGGGCAGCGGCCCGCCGGAGAAGAGTTCGGGGGCGCGGTGGGCGCTGACCATGGGGGCGACGGGGCGGAACTCCTCGCGGCCCTTGACGGCGTTGAGGCGGTCGAGGTTCTCGGCGCGACCGGGGTGGGCGAGCAGCGAGCGGTGGCCCAGGGCGCGCGGCCCGAACTCGGCCCGGCCCTGGAACCAGGCGACCACGCCGTCGCGGGCGAGTTCCTCGGCGACGGTCTCGGCGATGTCGGGGCTCTCCTCGTAGGGGATGGCCGCCCGCTCCAGCCAGGCGCGGAGTTCCTCGTCGTCCCAGCCGCGACCGAGGTCGGCGCCGGGCATCGGGCTGACGGTGTCGCCGGTGGCGGCCACGTGCAGGGCGGCGCCCAGGGCGGTCCCGGCGTCGCCGGCGGCGGGCTGGACCCAGATCTCCTCGAACGGGCTCTCCCGGTGCAGGCGGCTGTTGGCCACGCAGTTGAGGGCGACGCCGCCGGCGAGGCCCAGGACCCGTTCGCCGGTGCGTCTGTGCAGCCACCCGGCCAGGTCGAGGAGGAGGTCCTCCAGGCATGCCTGGGCGCTGGAGGCGAGGTCGGCGTGGTCCTGGTTCCAGGGGGCGTCGCCCTGCCTGGCGGGGACGATGGTCTCCCAGGGCACCTTGCGGGCGCGGAAGCCGCCTTCGCCGGCGGCGTGCACGAACTGCCGCAGTTCCTCCCGGAAGCGCGGCTTGCCGTAGGAGGCGAGCGCCATGACCTTGTACTCGTCGCTGCTGCGCAGGAAGCCGAGGTGTTCGGTGAGGTCCTCGTAGAACAGGCCGAGCGAGTCGGGCAGGCTCTGGCCGGCGAGCACCGTCAGGCGTTGGCCGACGTAGCGTCCGGCGAGGTGGGAGGCGCACTCGCCGCGTCCGTCCAGAACCATGACGGCGCAGCCGGGGTGCGGGGAGGCGAGGCCTGCGGAGGCGGCGTGGGCGACGTGGTGGGCGACGAAGCGCACCTTCTCGCGGGTGAGGCCGGGCAGCGCCTCGACGAGGAAGTCGGGGGCGCGGCGGGCGTAGTCCTGGCGCAGTCCGTCCCAGGGGTCGTGGAGGCCCATGGCCTCGGCGCTCTGGGCGAGGTCGGGGTCGTAGGAGTAGGCGACGGCGTCGAGGTCGGCCGGGGTGAGGCCGGCCTGGCGCAGGCACCAGCGGGCGGCCAGTTCGGGCAGTTCCCAGGCGGAGAAGGGCACCGGTCGCTTGCCGTGCTTGCGGCGGCTGAAGCGCTCCTCCTCGGCCGCCGCGACGACCCGGCCGTCGACCACGAGGGCTGCGGCCGGGTCGTGGAAGAGGGCGTTGACCCCTAGAACACGCATGTGCTGCCTTTCGCTCGGGCCGGCGGGGTGTGGCGGGGCGGCGGGGCGGCTGGTCCGTCTGCCGCGTGGCCTCAGCCGGTCTGCCGGTCCACGGGGAACTGGCTGGTGAAGTAGGTGATGGTGCGCTTGAGGCCCTCGTCCCAGCCGACCCGGGGCTGCCAGCCGAGGAGTTCGCGGGCGAGGCCGGTGTCGGGCCGGCGCCGTCCCGGGTCGTCGACGGGGCGCTCGACGAACTCCACCACCGAGGAGGAGCCGGTGAGTTCGAGGACGCGTTGGGCGATCTCCAGGACCGTGGTCTCCTCGGTGCCGCCGATGTTGACGGGGCGCAGGGACCTGCTGGCAGCGACCGCGAGGACGCCGTCGACCGTGTCGTCGACGTAGCACAGCGACCGGGTCTGGCCGCCGTCGCCGGCCACGGTGAGGGGCAGCCCGGCCAGAGCCTGGCTGATGAACGTCGGCACCGCCCGCCCGTCGTGGGCGCGCATCCGCGGGCCGTAGCTGTTGAAGAGGCGCACGATGCCGGCGTCGACGCCGCGTTGGGCGGCGTGGGCGGTCACCAGCGCCTCGGAGAAGCGCTTGGACTCGTCGTAGACGCTGCGCGGCCCGACGGGGTTGACGTTGCCCCAGTAGTCCTCGCGCTGCGGGTGGACGAGGGGGTCGCCGTAGACCTCGGAGGTGGAGGCGAGCAGGAAGCGGGCGTCGTCGCGGGCGGCCAGCAGGAGGGCGTTGCGCGTGCCGGTGCTGCCGACGTCGAGGGTCTGCAGCGGCCAGCGCAGGTAGTCGACCGGTGAGGCGGGGCAGGCGAAGTGCAGGACGAGGTCGTAGGGGCCGCTGAGGGCCAGGACCTGTTCGGCGTCGCAGACGTCGCACTCGGTGAACCGGAAGCCCGGCCGGTCCCGCAAGTGGGCGATGTTGGCGGTGGAGCCGGACAGCAGGTTGTCCACGCAGTCCACCTCGACGCCCTCGTCGAGCAGTCGTTCGCACAGGTGGGAGCCGAGGAAGCCGGCTCCTCCGGTGACCACCGCGCGCTGCCAGGGGCGTCGGCCGGTTATCGGGCTCGGGGTGTTCATCGCGGCCTCTCTCCCAGGGTCGACGTCGTGTGCGCGCTCCGGTCGGCGGTGCCGCCCGGCCGGGTCCTCCCCCGCCGGGCCGTCTCCGCGCTTCGCAGTGGTGGCGCCTCTCGGTCCGCGGCCCGTCGGCGTCTCGGGGCCCGTCGCGGTGGCCGGGGCGAGGTCCGGGCGACGCGCCGCGGGGTGCCCTCACCCGGCTACCTCTACTCATGTGATAGCAAATGACGACAATTCGGGTGCTGGGCAGAGCCCCTGCTGCGGTGCGGGGAGCCCGTACTGACGGGGTCCGCGCCGGTTCCGGGGCGTTGAGCCGTTCGAGGGAGCGCACGTGTCGGACCCCGTCGAGGAACTCCTGGCCGAGCTGGCGGCCTCTCCCCCGGCGCCCGGTGCGCCGCGCCGCACTCTGCTCACCGGCTGGTTCAGCTTCCGGGACGGCGAGGTCACCGCCGGGGACGTGCTGGCGCTGCGGCGGGTCGAGCAGGCGCTGGAGCGGGCCGGGGTGCCGTTCGAGACCGCGTGGAGCCCCGGTTTCGCCCCCGAGGCCCTCTCGCTCGACGCCGTCGATCCCGGCGCCTTCTCCCACCTGGTGTTCGTCTGCGGACCGGCGCACGGCCCCCAGGTGGTGGGGCTGCACGAGCGTTTCGCCGGCTGCCGCCGGATCGCGGTGGACGTCAGCGTCGTCTCAGGCCGGGACCCCGCGGTCGCCGGCTTCGACGCGGTGCTCACCCGCGACGGCGGCGGGGCTCCGCCCCGCGTGGACCTGTCCGCCCACGCCCCCGGGCAGGCCCCGCCCCCGGTGGTCGCCGTGGTGCTGACCTCCGGGCAGGGCGAGTACCGGGGGCGGCGACGCCACGACGACGTGAGCGACGCGTTGACCGAATGGCTGCGCGGAACGGACTGCGCCCGGCTGCCGCTGGACACCCGGCTGGCCACCGACGACTGGCGGCTGTGCGCCACGCCCGAGCAGTACCTGGCGGTGGTCCGGCGCACCGACCTGGTGGTCACCACGCGGCTGCACGGCCTGGTCCTGGCGCTGCGGGCCGGGGTCCCGGCGCTGGCGGTGGACCCGGTCGCCGGCGGGGCGAAGGTCTGGGCCCAGGCCCGGGCCTGCCGGTGGCCCGCGGCACTGCTGCCCGAGGAGGTGTCACCGGCGACACTGCGGGCGTGGTGGTCGTGGTGCCTCTCGCCGCGGGGGCGCGGCGCGGCGGTACGCCGGGAGCGGTGGTTGCGGCGGGGCCGGCTGCCCGAGGCGGCGGAAGCGGTCGCCGGCACCGGCGGGGCCGGCGACGGGCCGGGCGCGGTGGCGCTGCTGCCGCACCGGTGACCCGCCCCTGGGCGCCGGAGAAGGTGGTCAGCGCGCCGCCGGGACCGGCCGCTCGACCGCCGGCCGGCTGAGCAGTTCGCCCATGAGCCGGCCGAGCGCCACCGGGTCCTCGGCGTGCGCGAGGTGGCCCTGACCGGGCAGCAGGGTGGTCCGGGAGTCCGGCAGGAGGTCCGCGACGCGGTCGAAGGCCGGCCCGTAGGGCTCCACGCCCCGGTTGCGCTCCCCCAGGATCAGCTCCGCCCGCACCCGCGACCACGCCTCAGGGTCCGGCCGGAACGTGTCGATGGCGGCCAGTTCGGCCGCCAGCGGCGCCGCCAGGGAGCAGAGCACCGGCCAGTCGGGGGAGGACCGCAGCTCCTCGACCCGTTCCCGGGGGAAGCCGGAGAGGTCGACGTTGACGATCTCCACGGCGCGCTCGGGATCCGCTGCGCTCAGCGCCGGCAGGACGTCGCGCCCGAACGGCGCGAGCACCGGCTCGTAGGCGACCACCGGACCCTCGACGAGGGCGGCTGCCTCGGGGCGCGCCGCCGTTTCCAGGGCGATCGTGCCCCCGTAGCTCCAGCCGGCCAGTCGCACCTTCCCGAGGTGGGCCACCCACGCCAGCAGGTCCGCCACCTCGGTCTCGAAGCCGTAGTCCGGGCCGAGCGCGCCGCTGGGCGCCCGGCCGCGCCGGTTGAGGACGAGCACGGGGGCGGGGTGCTCCAGCGCTTCGGCCACCGGACCGAAGGAGCGTGCGTCAGCCATCGCCCCCGGCACCAGGAGGACCGGCGTCCCTTCGCCCGGCCGCCACAGTCCGTGCAGGCGGTCCCCGTCGCGTTCGATCGTGCGTGACTCCATGCCCCACCCTCATTTCTGGGTTGATCGTTCCCGAAATCGTAGCCGGGGCTGCCGCGGAGGTCCACTACGATCCCGGTGTGCGCACAAGAGGCAGGCCCAGGGCCTTCGACCGGGAGCAGGCACTCGTGGCGGCCACGAACCTGTTCTGGACACGGGGCTACGAGGGCTCCTCACTCGCCGACCTCACCGAGGCGATGGGCATCTCCTCCTCCAGCCTCTACGCGGCCTTCGGCGACAAGAAGACGCTCTTCCGCGAGGCGGTCCTCGGATACACGCACCGCTACACCGTGCTCCACCAGGAGGCCATGACCGAGCCGAGCGCCCGGGAGGCGGTCGAACGGCTGCTGCGGACGAGCGTGGCGGAGTTCACCGACGCCGACCGCCCCACCGGCTGCCTCACGGTGAGCGCCGCCATGGTCGGCGGCTCCGACACCATCGACGTCCGGGAGACCTTGCGTTCCCTCCAGGAGGAGCACGCCCGGATGCTGCGCGAGCGCGTCGAGGCGGACACCAGCCGGGGCCTGCTCCCGGCGGACACCGACGCGGCCGCGGTCGCCGACTGGGTGCAGGTGCTGTGGCAGGGCCTGTCGAACCAGGCCAACAACGGTGTGAGCCGGGAACGTCTGCAGGCCGTGGTCACCGCCGCACTCGCCGCCTGGCCCGCCTGACCCCGCACCGCCCGGACCCTCCTCGCCGACGCCCCGCGCCGCTCCCCCTCCCGCAGCTGTCGCACGGTTGCGCCGCCCCCTGCGGGGTACCGGGGGCGCGTTGTCTTCGTCGGGAACGGGAGAGGTGCGGAGTGGCTTCGCCGGTGAGAAGTGAGGTGGCGGTGCCGGAGCTGCAGGGCGCCGAGTTGCGGGCCCGCGTCGCAGCCGGGTTCGCGGACCTGGTGGCCGGGGGCTGGGACCCGCCGCTGCCGGGGGCCGGCCGGACCTGGGAGCGTTTCGCCGCGCTGGCCGAGGTGGCGGGGCGCGATCTGTCGTTGGCCCGCCTCGCGGAGGGCCACGCCGACGCCGCGGCCGTCCTCCACGAGATCGCCGGGCGGCTGCCCGCGGCCGGTGAACGCTGGGGCGTGTGGGCCGCCCAGCCCCCGGGGACGGGGCTGCGCGCCCGCCGGACCGAGCGGGGCTGGGTTCTCGACGGCCTCAAGGCGTACTGCTCGGGCGCCTCCGCGCTCACCCACGCCCTGGTGACGGCCGCGGCGCCGGACGGCAACCGGCTGTTCGCCGTGCGCGTCGAGGAGCCGGGCTGCCGCCCGCGGGCCGGGACCTGGCAGGCGATCGGCATGGCGGGCAGCGACACCCCGGACGTGGACTTCACCGACGTGTCCGCCGAGCCGGTCGGCGGGGTCGACGCCTACCTGGACCGGCCCGGCTTCCAGCACGGCGGGATCGGGGTGGCGGCCTGCTGGTGGGGCGGCGCCGAAGCGGTCGCCCGCACGCTCTACGAGGCGGTCGACCCCGAGGCGCCCGAACCGCACGCCGCGGCACACCTGGGCGAGGTCGAGACGCAGTTGCACGCTGCCCGCGCGGTGCTGGAGCAGGCCGCCCGGGAGATCGACGAGGACCCGCGCGACCTGCGGGGACAGGCCCGGCTGCGGAGCCTGCGGGTGCGGGCGCTGGTGGCGGAGGTCTGCTCCGCGGTCCTGCGCCACACCGGTCGCGCCACCGGCGCCGGGCCGTTGTGCCACGACGCGGCGCACGCCCGGCGCGTCGCGGACCTGGAGGTGTACGTGCGTCAGCACCACGCCGAGCGCAACCTCGCGGAGCTGGGCGCCCTGGTCGGCCGCCGGCCGGTGACGGGAGGTGCCCGGTGAGCGCGGCGGTCAGCGACCCGATCCAGGCGCCCGGCACACCGGAGTCCTGCTGGCAGGAGTGGCCCGGGCTGCGAAGCCTGCCGCAGCGGGCACTGCCGCGCCGTGGACCCGTCGTCGTGGTGGCCGCCCACCCCGACGACGAGGTGCTGGGGTTCGGCGGCGCCATGGCGCTGCTGGCTGCGGCCGGCGTGCCCCTGCGCCTGGTGGCCGTCACCGACGGGGAGGCCTCGCACCCGGACGCCGCGATGGGCCCGGCGGCGCTCGCCGCCCGCCGGCGCCGGGAGACCGAACTGGCCCTGGCCGAACTGGGCGTAGCGGAGGCCGAGACGGTACAGCTGGGTGTGCCCGACACCGGGGTGGCCGAGCACGAGGCTGCGGTGCGGCAGGCGCTGACCACGGCGGTCGAGGGGGCCTCGCTGTGCGTGGCGCCGTGGACGGGTGACGTGCACGCCGACCACGAGGCGGCGGGCCGGGCCGCGGCCGCGGCGGCCGGTGCGGCCGGGGTGGAGTGCCTCTTCTACCCGGTGTGGACGTGGCACTGGGCGCGGCCGGGGGACGCCCGCGTGCCGTGGGACCGGGCCGCCCGGATCGACCTGGAGCCGCAGGTCCTGCGCCGCAAGAAGGCCGCGGTGGACCGCTTCGTCACCCAGCTCCGTCCGCTGGAGCAACGGGACGGGAGCCCCGGCGAGGTCATCCTGCCGCCCGGGGAACTCGCCCACCACCTGCGGCCGTTCGAGGTGGTGCTGCGGTGAGTACCGGGGCCGGCTACTTCGAGGAGATGTACCGCCGCAGCGAGGACCCGTGGCGGCTGGAGGACCGCTGGTACGAACAACGCAAGTACGCCCTGACCGTGGCGGCCCTCCCCTGCCGGCGCTACGGCGCCGCGCTCGAGGTGGGGTGCTCCGTGGGCCGGCTGACCCGGCTCCTCGCGCCGCGCTGCGAGTGGCTGCTGGCCGTCGACCGGGCAGCCGCGGCGGCCCGGACCGCCCGGGAGCGCACCGCCGACCTGCCGGGGGTGACGGTGGAGCAGCGCACCGTTCCGGATCAGTGGCCGCCCGGCAGCTGGGACCTGGTGGTGCTCTCCGAGGTGCTCTACTACTTCGACGAGGAGCCGCGGCAGGCGCTGCTGGAGCGTGCGGTGCGATCGATGACGCGGGACGCCACACTGGTCACCGTCCACTGGAACCATCCGGTCGCCGAGCACTGCGGCACCGGGCACGAGGTCGCCCGCAGCCTCGCGGCGGTCGACGGCCTGGTCCTGCTGGCCGACCACCGCGAGCCGGACTTCACCCTCCAGGTCCACCAGCGCCGGCTGCCCGGCACCGCCGTGCCGCCGACACCGGCGCAGGCCGAGGGGCTGGCGCCCGAAGCCGCCGGGGGTGGCCGTGGTTGAGGCGCGCGGCGCCGGGGCGGGCCGCAGCACGGTCGCGGGTGTGGTGGTCGCCGTGCCGGCGCACGACGAGGCGGAGACGCTGGCCGACGCCCTGGCCGGGGTGCGGCGGGCCGCGGCCCACCGCGAACTGGCGCAGGTGCCGGTCGTGGTGGCGGTGGCGGCGGACTCCTGCCGGGACGGGACGGCGGACCTGGCGCGCAGCCTCGGCGCGGAGGTGGTCGAGGTCGCCGTGCGCAGCGCGGGAGCGGCCCGGGCTGCCGCCGTGCGGCACGGGTTGCACGTGCTGGGGCTGCCGGCGGGCGAGGTGTGGGTGGCCACCACGGACGCCGACAGCGTCCCCGACCCGCAGTGGCTCGCCCACCAGCTCCGGTGTGCCCGGTCGGGGTGGGACGCGGTGGCCGGGACCGTCGTGGTGGGCTCCTGGCCCGCCGGCTACCCGGCGGCGGCGATCCTGCGGTACGCCGAGCACTACGCCCGCGGCCTCGGCCCGGACGGCGGGCACGGCCACGTCCACGGCGCCAACCTCGGGGTCCGGGCCGACGCCTACCTGCGGTGCGGGGGTTTCCCCGCGCTGGTGACGGGCGAGGACCGGGCACTGGTCACCGCCCTCCAGGCCGCGGGCGTGCCGCTGCTGCGGAGCCGGGCCCACCCGGTCGTCACCTCCGCACGCACCGATGCCCGCGCGCCCGGCGGCCTCGGGGCACTGCTGTGCCGCCTCCAGCAGCCGGACGGGGTCGAACCGGCGGCGTAGCAGTCCGCGGCGGGCCGGCCCCGGTACGGACAGCGGTGGTCCCTGGCCCTACTGGTTACCGGCCGCCCGTCCCGCCCGGTCACCCCTCCCCCGGTTTTCCGCGCCCTCCACCCGGGCACCCACCGGCCCGTCCGCACCGGCCGGTGCGGACCGGTGGAGGGAGCGCGATGGCCGTCGTGCCGGAGTCAGCCGCGGACGCCGTGGTGGTCGGGGCCGGTCCCAACGGGCTGGTCGCCGCGAACATCCTCGCCGACGCGGGCTGGCGGGTGGTGGTGCTGGAGTCCCAGGACACCCCGGGAGGGGCGGTGCGCAGCGACCGCGGCGTGCATCCCGACTACGTCAACGACGTCTTCAGCTCCTTCTACCCGTTGGCGGTGGCCTCGCCTGCTCTGGCGGCGCTCGGCCTGGAGCGGTGGGGGTTGCGCTGGAGCCACGCCCCCGCCGTCCTGGCCAACCCGCTGCCCGACGGGCGGTGCGCGGTCATGCACCGGGACGCCGAGCGCACCGCCGCCGGGCTGGAGGAGTTCGCCGCCGGTGACGGCGAGGCCTACCTGCGGATGGTGGAGCTGTGGCGGCGGCTCGGCGGTGACCTCATGCAGGCGCTGTTCACGCCCTTTCCGCCCGTGCTGGCCGGGGCCCGGCTGGCGGGCGCGGTCCACGGGGCCGGCGGGCTGCGGCTGCTGCGCAGTCTGCTGCTGCCGGTCCGCAGGTTCGCCCAGGAGAACTTCACCGGCGAGGCGGCCGGGGTGCTGCTGTCCGGTTGCGCGCTGCACGCGGACCTGACACCGGAGGCACCCGGTTCCACGGCGTTCGGCTGGCTCCTGGCGATGATCGGTCAGCAGCTGGGCTGGCCGGTGCCGGCAGGTGGGGCGGCGGCGCTGACCGAGGCGCTCGTCGCCCGGCTCCAGGACCGGGGCGCAACGCTGCGGTGCGGCAGCCGGGTGGTGGAGGTGACGGTGGGTGGCGGCCGGGCGACGGGGGTTCTCACCGCGGACGGTGAGCACCTGGCGGCCCGCCGGGCCGTGCTGGCCGACGTGCCGGCCACCGCGCTGTACGGCGGGATGGTCGGCTGGGAGGAGCTGCCGGCGCGGCTGCGGGAGGACATGCGGCGCTTCGTGTGGGACCACGCCACGTTCAAGGTCGACTGGGCGCTGCGCGGCCCCATCCCGTGGTCCGCCCCCCAGGCGGCGCTCGCCGGCACCGTCCACCTGGCCGACGGGGTGGACCACCTGACCCGCCAGGCCGCCCAACTGGCCACCTCCACCGTCCCCGACCGGCCGTTCGCCCTGCTCGGGCAGATGACCACCGCGGACCCGGGCAGGTCCCCTGCGGGTACCGAGTCGGCGTGGGCCTACACCCACCTGCCGCGGCACATCAAGGAGGACGCGGGCGGCGGCGGCCTGGACGGGCGGTGGGGGCCGGCCCAGCGCGAGGTGATGGCGGCCCGGCTGGAGGCGGAGGTCGAGCGCTGGGCGCCGGGGTTCCGCGACCTCGTCGTGGCCCGCCGGGTGCTGGCCCCGCCCGACTTCGAGGCACGCGACGAGAGCCTGGTGGGCGGGGCGCTCAACGGCGGTACGTCCGCAGTCCACCAGCAGCTGGTCTTCCGGCCGGTGCCGGGCAGCGGCCGTCCCGAGACACCGGTGCCGGGCCTGTACCTCGCCTCGTCCTCGGCCCACCCGGGCGGCGGCGTGCACGGGGCGTGCGGTGCGAACGCGGCCCGGGCGGCGCTGCGGGGGCGGGGCGGGGGGCTGCGCCGGCTGCTGGGCGGGGCCGCGTCGAAGGTCCAGCGCCGCCTGGTCGCCGACACCGGGGACGCGGGCGCCGGGGCGGGCCGGCTGTGAGCGTCCACCGGGTCGGGCGGCGGGCCGCGGGTGCCGTCCGTGGACGGGCCGGGCCCACCGGACCCGCGACCGCTGCCCACTCGTCCGCCGTTTCCGCCACCGCCCGGGGCACAGCCCGCGGTCCGTCCGCAGAGGAGAGCTCATGGCAGTCCGTCACATGCTGATCGCCGCCCCGCCCGCCCGCGTCTGGGAGGTCCTGGCGGACGGGGACACCTACGGGAGCTGGGTGCCCGGTACCCGGCGCACCGAGGAGGCGGATCCGGCGTGGCCCGCGGTGGGGGCCTCGCTGCGCTACCAGGTGCGGCTGGGGCGGTGGTCGGTGCAGGGCAGCACGGTGGTCAGGCGGTGCGAGAGCGGCCGGCGCCTGGAACTGGAGGCGCAGGCCGGCCGCCTGGGCAGCGCCCGTATCGCCTTCGAGCTGCTGGAATGGGGTGAGGAGTGCCTGGTCGTCCTGGACGAGCATCCGTTGCGCGGCCCGGGGGCGCGGCTGCACAACCCGGTGCTGGAGACCTTCACCCAGCTCAGGCACCGGACGCTGCTCAGGCGCCTGAGCGCCGTGGTGGAGGGCCGCACCTCCCCGGGGCCACGGGCCCCCGCCGCGCAGGGCTGAGCGGCCGGCAGCCCCGGCCACTCAGGCGCGGGGTGGCCCGGCCGGAGGGCGCGGGGCGCCGCTCCGACCGGGGGTGGTCACACGCTCGCCGGGAACCGGTCCCAGACCCGGTGCTTGCCCAGCAGTCCCATGACCTCGCCGAGCACGGACTGCGGGTCGTCCCCCACCACGACGCCGGGGGCGTCGGCGGGGATGCCGGCGGCCTGGAAGACCGCGTCGGCGCCGCCCCAGCCGCCGAGTGCCTTGGCGTGCCGGAAGGCCTCGGAGAGCAGGAGCAGCACCCGCGAGTCCAGTGCCGCCGGTGAGGTCGGGGAGGCCTCGGACGTCTTGGCGTCCCGGGCGCCGAAGTCGTCGGCGCCGACCCCCGGGGTGCCCGCCACCAGGACGGTGTCGAACTCGATGGAACGGGCGGTGGCGTAGGTGCGCTGCACGGCGATCGGGTCCTCGCTGTCCGCACCCAGCTTGCCGCCGGCCGGGGCGATGACCAGGGGGACCATGTCGGCGTCGAAGACGGCCTGCCGCAGGGCGCGCAGCGCCGCCAGGTCGCTGGAGTCGTCGGCGACGATGCCGACGAGGCGCCCCTCGATCGGCCAGACCTTGCCGACCTGCGAGAGGGCGGGGCTCGGCTCGACATCGGCCAGCGGCACGGTGGGCTCGGGGGCGGGCAGGCCCAGGGCGGTCGCCACCCGCGCGCACAGCACCGGGTCGATGTTGGCGAGCACCTGGAGGCCGCGCTCCTTGATCGCCTGCTCGTAGCACTTGCCCAGCTCGAAGCTGTAGGCGTTGATGATGTGTTCCTTCTCGACCGGCGTCATGCTCAGCCAGAAGCGGCGGGGCTGGCTGAAGTGGTCGTCGAAGCTCTCCGGGGCCTCCCGCACCTTCCTGGCGGCGGGCAGCTCCTGCGGGAACTCGATGTAGGCACCGGTGTCCGCGCCGGCCAGGAACGGGCAGCCGCCGTCCAGGGAGTTGGGCCGGTAGGGGGCCACTCCCTTGTGCACCGCCGTCTGGTGCATGCCGTCGCGGGTCATGTCGTTGACCGGCGAGTGGGGGCGGTTGATGGGCAGCTGCGGGAAGTTGGGGCCGCCCAGGCGGGTGATCTGGGTGTCGAGGTAGGAGAACATGCGGCCGGCGAGCAGCGGGTCGTCGGTGATGTCGATGCCGGGGACGAGGTGGCCGGTGTGGAAGGCGACCTGCTCGGTCTCGGCGAAGAAGTTGGACGGGTTGCGGTTGAGGGTGAGCAGCCCGACCGGGTGGACGGGGGCGAGCTCCTCCGGCACCAGGTTCGTCGGGTCCAGCAGGTCGATGCCCTCGAACATCTGGTCCGGGGTGTCGGGGAAGGTCTGCAGCCCCAGTTCCCACTGCGGGTAGGCGCCGGCCTCGATGGCGTCGGCGAGGTCACGGCGGTGGAAGTCGGGGTCGACGCCGCCGGTGATCTGCGCCTCCTCCCAGGTCAGCGAGTGGACGCCGAGCTTGGGCTTCCAGTGGAACTTCACCAGCGTCGTGCCGCCCTCGGCGTTGACGAGGCGGAAGGTGTGGACGCCGAAGCCCTCCATCATCCGGTAGGAGCGGGCGATGCCGCGGTCGGACATGTTCCACAGCGTGTGGTGGGTGGCCTCGGTGTGCAGGGTGACGAAGTCCCAGAAGGTGTCGTGGGCGCTCTGGGCCTGCGGGATCTCCCGGTCGGGGTGGGGCTTGCCGGCGTGGATGACGTCGGGGAACTTGATGCCGTCCTGGATGAAGAAGACCGGCATGTTGTTGCCGACCAGGTCGAAGACGCCGTCGGTGGTGTAGAACTTCGTCGCGAAACCGCGGGTGTCGCGCACGGTGTCCGCCGAGCCGCGCGAACCGAGGACGGTGGAGAAGCGCACGAACACCGGTGTCTCGACGTCCTTGGCGAGGAAGGCGGCCTTGGTGAGGGCGGTGGCGCTGCCGTAGCCCTGGAAGACGCCGTGAGCGGCCGCTCCGCGGGCGTGCACCACCCGCTCCGGGATGCGCTCGTGGTCGAAGTGCATGACCTTCTCGCGCAGGTGGTGGTCGCGCAGCAGCACCGGACCGCGCGGGCCCGCCTTGAGGGAGTGGTCGGTCTCGTACAGCCGGGTGCCCTGGGCGTCGGTCAGGTAGGCGCCCTGCTGGGCGACGGCGTCCTGGTCCAGCCCGGTGCGGTGACCGGTGGGCGAGTGGACCTCAGGGCCACTCTGGTCGGGCTTGGGCGGCAGGGGTTCGCGGGGCTCGACCGGCTCCTCGAACGTCGGCGGCACGGGCGAGGGGCCACCGGGAATGCCGTCGCCGTCGCCGCGGGCGCCCCGCACCGCCTCGCCGACCTTGTCGGCCGCCGCCTTCACCGGGTTGGGCTTGTCCATGCTTCCTCCTGGCTGGTGGATGACGGCAGTCCGGTTACCTCGCTGGGCGGACTTGAAACCGTGCGCGTCTACCACCGACCCGGTCGCCGGGCGAGTCGGCCCGGCATGGCGGAGGTGGGTGACGACCGGTCGGCTGCGGGCGAAAGCCCCCTGGCCCGCGGGACGCCGGCGCCCACGGGTGCGTGCGCCGCCCCACCTCGACGCGGCGGCGCACGCGCCGAGAGCCGTGCAGCCCGCCGGGGATCTGCATGGCGGCGTAGGCCAGGAAGAACGCCGAGACGAGCAGGCCCCGTTCACCGTGGCTCAGCCCGAAGGTGGTGCCGATGGAGGGCAGCGCGAGGTTGATGACCTGGCGGTCGACGTAGTCGACCGTCCACGCCGCGAACAGCAGCAGCACGGTGGTCCTGGTCGTCCTGTGCATCAGGGCCGTCCTCCCGTCCGGGTGGGTGATCCGGACACGATGCGCCCGGCCCCGGTCGGTGCACCGGCATCGCAGCATTCCGGCATCCGCGGCCCGGATGTGCCGCTTTCCGCCGTGCGGCGTGCCCGCGGCCGCCCTCCGACCCGGTGGGGGTACCGCAACCCTCCGTCCAGGCCGCGAAGTGAGGGGCTTCCCGCGGCGGCCGGCTCCTGCCACGATGACGCCGTGTCCGCTGCCACCTCCCCGTCGCCGCTCCGCCCGGACGGCTGTCCGCCGCGCCGGACGAGGACGGTCTGAGCGAGGCCGACCTCGCGCTGGTGGAGGCCCTGCAGACAGGGCCGCGTGCGCCCTCTCGGGTGGGGGCCGCCGTCGGGGTGGACGCCACCACCGCGGCCCGGCGCTGGCGGCGGCTGTCCGGCAGCGGTCTGGCCTGGCTGACCGCCTACCCCGTCCACCAGGTGGCCACGGTCTGCTATGTGGACG
Source organism: Streptomyces sp. NPDC059740 (assembly GCF_042733155.1). Classification (NCBI taxonomy): domain Bacteria; kingdom Bacillati; phylum Actinomycetota; class Actinomycetes; order Kitasatosporales; family Streptomycetaceae; genus Streptomyces; species Streptomyces sp. NPDC059740. The sequence continues at coordinate 44,476 of NZ_JBHWGP010000040.1, forward strand.
TGGCCTGCCGCCCGGACCGGGTCGAAGTCCTCACCGAGCAGCTGCGACGCTGGTCGTGCGTCTTCGACCTGGGACGCTCCTCGGGGGAGCACCAGTTGCTGCTCGGCGTGGCCGCGGCCTCCCTGCCGGCTCTCGACGCCTTCCTGACCCGGGGACTCGGACGCCTGGACGGTGTGCGCTCGCTGCGGTCCGGCGTCGCGTTGCGGGTGTACCGCGAGGGCAGCGACTGGACAGCCGGCAGCCTCGCCGCGGACCAGCGGTCACTGCTGGCGGCGGACGGGAGGACGGGCGAGGGCGGCGGGCCGGTCGCACTGCGCGAGGCGGACCGGCAGCTCCTGCTGGCCCTGGGTGCCGACGCCCGCAGCAGCTGCGCGGAACTGGCGCGGCGTTGCGGGCTGGGCGAGACCACCGTCCGGCGGCGGCTGCGGCGGATGGAACGGCACCACGAGATCCTCTTCCGCTGCGATTTCGCGCCCCTGCACGCCGGTTGGCCGGTGGCGGCCACCTACCGGCTGCGGGTGCCCTCGCACCGGGTGGAGGAGGTGGCGCGGACCCTGGCGGCGATGCCCGAGTCCCGGCTGTGCGCGGCGGTCACCGGGACGGCCAACCTGCGCCTGATCCTCTGGCTGCGCAGCCCGGACGGCTGCCGTTCGCTGGAGGACCGGATTGCCGCGCGGTGTCCGGAGGCCGAGGTCGTGGAACGGGACATCACCCTGTACACCGCCAAGCGGATGGGCCGGCTCCTGGACCGTCGCGGGCGCGCCGTCGGCCATGTCCCGGTGACGGCCTGGCCGCGCTGCCTGTGAGGACGGCGCCGCCGGCCGCGGCCGTCCCTGCTTCAGGGCCGCGGGTCGGTCCTGGTCCACCTCGGGCGTGCGTCCTCGCCGCGGCGTCCTGCCACGGCGGCGCACCGGGGGCAGACCCGCTGCACCCGGTCGGCGGCGCCACCGGACTCGGGGAGGGCGTCGACCCACCGCACGTGCGGCAGCCGGGCGAGGCGGGAGCGGCTCAGGGAGAGGCCGCACACCGTCTCGTTGCGTCCCGGCTGCCAGGCGTGCACCTCGCCGGCCGGCGCCCGGACGCCGCTCTCCTCGTCCCGCCGGCTCCCTGAGGCCGCCACCTGGTAACTCCTGCCTCGCGTCATGGCAGGCGGGTGCCCGGCGCGCGGCGGGGCACACGCCTCCTGCGGCTCGGCACCCCGAAGGGCCCGTCCTGCCCGCTGCGGGGAAAGGCACCCGAGCCGGGGCGGGCAGCCTGCGGGCCCGGCGCCGGCCGGGGAGGGAGCCGGGCGCCGGTTTCAGATGTCGTCGATGAGTTCGGTGAGCCTGCGGGTGACGTCGGTGATGACGGAACGCTCCTCGGGCGTGAGTTCCCGGTAGGCGCGCTGCTGACGGGCGCGCAGGCGGTCCCGGTGGTCGTGGAGGAGGGCCGCGCCGTGGTCGGTCAGGGCGACCTCGACACGCCGCTCGTTGCCGGCGGTGCGGGTCCGGGTGACGATGCCGTCCCGTTCCAGGTTCTTGAGCATGCGCGTGGCCGTGGGGGCCGAGACCCCGGCGTGCAGGGCGATGTCCCCGACCCCCTGGGGGCCGTGGTCGGCCAGGGCCTCCAGCAGGTGGATGCGGGAGAGCGAGAGGGACCGGTCGACCTCCCCGGCAAGGCGCCCCCGTGACCGCCGCACGGCGACCAGCATCTCCCCGAAGGCCTGCGTGAACTCACCGAACGCCTGGTCCTCCCCCGCTGCGTGGTGGGGATCGCACGGGTCCTTCGCTGCCGAGGTCATGACCGTAGCTTACAGTGGAGCTAATAGTTAGCTTGCTAAATGTTGCTGAACGAGGTGGACACCATGTCCGAGCAGGGCCGTATCGACACCCACCACCACGTGGTCCCCCCGGCGTACCGTGACTGGCTGGCGCGGCGCGGGGTCGCCGCGGGCGGGATGCCGATCCCGGCCTGGGACGCGGCGACCGACATCGCCTTCATGGACCGCCACGGCATCGCGACCGGCGTCCTGTCCCTCTCCACCCCCGGCACGCACCTGGGGGACGACGAGGAGGCCCTCACCTGGGCCCGGAAGGTCAACGACCACTGCGCCGAGACCGTCAAGGACCGCCCCGACCGCTTCGGTTTCTTCGCCACGCTCCCGCTGCCCCACCTCGACGGAGCCCTTTCGGAGACCGCGCGGGCGCTGGACGAACTCGGCGCGGACGGCATCGTCCTGCTGACCAACCACCGGGACACCTACCTGGGCGACGCAGCCTTCGAGCCGCTGATGGCCGAGCTCGACCGCCGGGGTGCGACCGTCTTCGTCCACCCCTCCCAGCTGCCGGCGCAGCCCGTGCCCGGCCTCCCGCCCTACGCCGCGGACTTCCTGCTGGACACCGTCCGGGCGGCGATGAACCTGACCGTCTCGGGCACGGTCCGCCGCCACCCCTCGATCCGGTTCGTCCTCTCCCACGGAGGCGGCTTCCTGCCCTACGCGGCGCACCGCATCAGCCAGTCGCTCCAGCACCACCAGCAGGTCTTGGGGGCGAGGGAAGGCATGGACCACGACGCCGTCCTGGCCGGCCTGCAAAGCTTCCACTTCGACACCGCCCTGAGCACCACCCCGCAGACGCTGGCGGCCCTCCTCTCCTTCGCCGGGCCCGAACGGGTGCTGTTCGGCAGCGACTTCCCCTATGCCTCGCCGCAGATGTCCTCGTACTTCATCGAGCAGTACGACGCCCAGCCGCTCGACGGGGCGCTCCGCGCGGCGATCGACCGGGGCAACGCCGCGCGGCTCCTGCCCCGCCTCGCCCGCTGACCGCCCCGGCTGCACCAGGACGAGGAGAAGCGGTGGGGCGCCGGGCCTGCCGTGCGGAGGCTGCGCGCAGGCCGCCTCGCCCCGGCTCTCCGCACCGGCACCCGCACACCGACTGCGGCTCCGCACGCCCGTGGGGGCTCCCGGCGACCGGAAGCCCCCACGGGCGTGCGTGACGGGTCGGCGCAGGCGCAGTGCGTCCCTGACGCCGGACGGGGCCGTGCGAAGCGGCCCCCGCTCTCCCGGAACTCATCGCGCGAACTTGTCCGCGCCCAGGTGGCTGCGGTACGTCTCCGTCATGAACGTGCTGACCACGACCAGGGCCAGCACGGCCGCCACGGCCAGGTAGACCCACACGGCGTAGATCGAGTGGAAGCTGGTGACCAGGAGGGAGGCGACGAACGGCGTGATGCCCATGAAGATGGAGAACGAGCTGTTGTACGCGATGGCGCCGGCGCTGAACCGGGTGCGCGTGGCGAAGAGTTCCGCCATGCAGACCGTGACGATCCCGGTCAGGAAGAACTCCGGGACGATGTAGATCAACTGGCTCGCGATCGCCGCACCGAACGTGCCCTGTTCGCCGACGTAGAAGGCGAGCGGGACCAGGACGATGCAGCCGACGGCGCCGGTGATCAGCATCGGTTTGCGCCCGATCCGGTCCGAGAGCATGCCGGCCAGCGGCAGCAGCGGGATGAGGACCGCCACCGAGATCGCGTTGGAGGCCAGCGCCATCCAGCGGGGCAGCCCCAGCGTCCCGGTCAGGTACTCGGGATAGAAGGTGACCCAGCTGTAGGACAGGATCGCCAGCATCACCGACACGCCGCAGTAGACGAGTATCGGCTTCCACTGCGAGCGGAAGGCTTCGCGGATCGGCGCCTTGACGACGGCCGCACCGTCCTCCGTGGCACGGACGAACTCGGGCGTCTCGTCGATACGCCGGCGCAGCCAGATCCCGACCACGCTCAGCGGCAGGACGAGGAGGAACGGGATCCGCCACCCCCAGGAGCTCAGTGCGGGCTCGCTGAAGACCGCACTCGCCAGGGCCGCGGTACCGGCCCCGGCAAGGATGCCGAAGAAGCAGCTGTTGGAGGCGTAGGAGGCGTAGTAGGCACGCCGCTTGGGCTCCGCCCACTCCACGATGAAGGCCACGGCCCCCACGTACTCACCGCCGGAGACCATGCCCTGGACCACGCGCAGCAGCAGGAGCAGCACGGGACCGAAGAAGCCCACCTGGTGGTAGGTGGGCAGCGCGCCGATCAGGGCGGTCGTCACGCCCATGATCACGATGGTCCACAGCAGTGTCTTCTTGCGGCCGACCCGGTCTCCCCACCGGCCGACCAGCGTGCCACCCAGGGGGCGGAACAGGCAGGCGATGGCGACGATCGCATAGGTGCTCAGCACCGCGACGGCCGGGTCACTGCCGGGGAAGAAGGTGGGAGCGAGGACGGGCGCCATGTAGCCGTAGAGACCGTAGTCGAACTGCTCCACGAAATTGCCGATACTTCCGGCGCCGATGGCTCGGCGTATCGCCTTCCGCTTCTCGGGGTCGGCGGCAGTGGTGCCGTCGGCGGTTGCGGGTGGCGCCACAGCGGACATGGCTTCTCCGTTCACACGGCGGATGGAGGGGAGGTGATGCATACGTATGTATCTGCGTATCTGCCGAACCCTAGAGAGGGCAGCCATGGGCGTCAATAGACGGGACGCGGGTCGCACGCCGCTCCTCCCGGCCTCGGCAGGCGGTGCGGCCCGGCTCCGCCGGGGCCGACCGCCTCCGGGACGGCCGCCCCCGGACGGCCCCCGTACGGTCACAGAGCGAGGGGTCCCTGCACGGCGACAGCGCCGGAGCCGTCCGCCGGACATCCGCGCCACCTGGGCGAACGGGCCACTCAGGTCCGTCCCGGCCGGGCGCACGACCGAGCTCACCACACCCGGCCGGCACCTCCACCGGGCACCGGGCGGGGAGGTCCCCGGGCTCCTGGCGGGCACCCTACCGTCGCCCTCTTCGCCCCTTACGAGAGCTTTGCCCTGGTAGCGGTGGAGCCGCCGGGCACCGGTGGGGCCGGGTGGCGCCGGGGCCCGGGGGGCGGGGGGGGGGCCCGCCAGCGCCCGCGGGGCCCCCAGCGGCCGCGCCCCCCCCCCCCCGGGGGAAGGGGGC
>NZ_JBHWGP010000040.1:49437-52671 GCF_042733155.1 Streptomyces sp. NPDC059740
CGGCTGCGCCCGGGTGCAGCCGTGACCGGCGGGCCGGTGGCGGGACCTCGCAGCGCCTGCGGGCACCTCTGCGACCTCGCCACCGCCTCCCTTGTTCAGGGGTCCTTGCCATATGCCCGCCCGGGCCGCGTGGTCTGGCACCGCACCTCGGGCGTTGCCGAAAAGCCCTGGTAGCTCCGCTACGAGGACCCTCCGGGCGCCTTGCGATGCACGGCACCAGACCACGCGACCTCATCGGACGCTCATATGGCAAGGACCCCTCAGTGTCGGCGACGGGCTGCCGGCGGCCTCGCAGGGCAGCCCGCCCGAGGAGCCCGTCGGCGGCCGCCGGCCACTGCTCCCGCCGACTCGCCCGGACCGCCGCCCAGTTGGGGCCGCGCCGGCTGCGGCAGACTCCCCCCTGTCGCGTTGCGGTGGCCACAATCGCACCTCCCCCTCCCCCACCCCACAGGGAAATCCTGTGGAGCACCCAGGCGAACTGAGGGTTGACCTGCGGCGAAGGCGTTCCTAGGGTCACCGCACAGGGCGTTCGCCGCAGGTCGCGCGGGCCCTCGGCGGACTGGTCCCCGCCGGGCGGCCCACCGCCGGCCGCAGACGACGAGGCCCGCCCTCCAGAGCGTGCGCGGCCCACCGCGTCCGCGCCACCGGACGACCGAGGAGGCCGCGCGACGGTGTCCAGCACTCAACGACCGCCCCACCAGCCACCCGGTAACGGCGCGCTGCGCCGCGACCTGAAACTCACCGACGCCGCGGCGTTCTCCGTGGGGCTCATCGGCCCCGTCGGCGCGATGGCGCTCCTCGGGGTGGGTGCCGCCGGCCTGCTGGGCCGGGGCGCCACCTGGGCGTTCGTCTTCGCCATCCTCGGTGTCTGCCTCGTCGCGTACGGCTTCGTGAAACTGGCGGGACACATCTCCCACACCGGTTCCGTCTTCGCCCTGGTGGGCAGGACACTGGGGCCGCGCACCGGCTTCGTCGCAGGCTGTCTGCTCTTCACCGCCTACGTGACCATCGGCACCGGCTCGACCGTCGAGATCGCCCTGTTCTCCAACCGGGTACTGGGCGGCCTCCACCTGCTGGACGGCGCCACAGAGTGGTACTGGACGGCACTGGTGGGTCTGGTGGTGACGGTCCTGCTCTCGCTCAGCGAGACCCGCGTCATCACCCGCACCCTGCTGGCCTGCGAGCTGATCGGGGCCGTGCTCGTCAGTCTGCTCAGCGTCGTGGTACTGGTCCGCGCGGCCATGGGCGACGCGCCCCACGGCTCCGGGCTGAGCTGGCACTTCCTGGACCTGCCCGCGGGGACGGACGCCGGGACGATCGCGGCGGCGGCGGTGTTCGGCTTCCTGGCGTTCGCCGGGTTCGAGGGCGCCGCCGCCCTCGGCGAGGAGACCGTGAACCCGCGCCGGCTGATACCCAAGGCCATCAAGGTGACGGTGGTCGTGGTCGGCGCGTTCTTCCTGCTCACCATCGTCGGGCAGTCGGTCGGCTACGGCACCGACGGGGCCGGGGCCAGGGCCTTCGCCGCCGCCGACTCGCCGTACTCCTTCCTCGCCGACCGCTACGTGGGCGCCCCCGCCGCCGTCCTCCTCGAACTCATCGCCTCCCTGAGCGTCTTCGCGATCACCCTGGGAACCGTGGGTGGCGCGGCCCGGGTCGGGCTCGCCCTCTTCCGCGGTGCGGGGGTGAACGGGCCGCTCACCCGCCTGACCCGGCGCGGCGCGCCGGTGGGGACCGTGGTGCTCGCCACCGCGATCATCGCCGTCTGCGTGACGGGCGCGCGGCTGGTGGGCACCTCGGCGCTCGACGGCACCTTCTTCTGGCTGGGCCTGGGCTCCCTCGCGCTGCTGGTGGCCTACGGGCTCGCGACGGTCGGGGCGCTGCGCTTCCTCTTTCTGAGCGGTCCGGCCCGCGCCCCGCGCTGGCAGATCGTGGTGCCGGTGCTGGCCACCGCGTTCGTGGTCTTCACCCTGTACAGCAACATCACCGACGCCGAGGGTGCCGCCCGGTGGCAGCCGTGGGTGGTGGCGGCCGTGGCGGTGGTGACGACCGTGCTGGCCGCCGTCGTCCCCGGGCTGCCCGCCCGGGTGAGGCAGCAGGTCGGTGCGGAGCCCGAGGCCCAGGCGGCGGAGGCGGAGCAGGACCCGGCGGTCTCGGAGGTGTCCGTATGACGCGCCTGGTGTGCCGCCCGCTGGCGCCGGTCGTGGGAGACCTCGCGGGCAACCAGCGCCGGGTGCTGGAGACCCTGGCCACCCTCTCGACCGCCGGGGCCGACGTCATCGTCCTGCCCGAACTCGTCACCTCGGGTTACGTCTTCACCTCCCAGCGCGAGGCGGCGTCCTGCGCACTCGCCGCGGACGGGCCGGAGCTGGCCCAGTGGAGTGCGGCGCTGACCGGGGACACCGTCGCGGTGGCCGGTTTCGCCGAGCGCGCCCCCGACGGCCGGCTGTTCAACAGCGCGGCCCTGGTGGACGCCGGAGGGGTCCGGGCGGTGCACCGCAAGGCGCACCTCTGGGACCGCGAGAAGCTCTTCTTCGCCCCCGGTTCCCACCCGGCGCCGGTGGTGGAGACGGCCTTCGGGCGGCTGGCCGTGATGATCTGCTACGACCTGGAGTTCCCGGAGTACACCCGGCAGGCCGCGCTCGCCGGGGCCGACATGCTGGCCGTGCCCGTCAACTGGCCGCTGGTGCCCCGCCCCACCGGTGAGCGGCCCCCCGAGGTCGTCATCGGGCAGGCCGCCGCCCGCGTCAACCGGATGGTCGTCGCCTGCTGCGACCGGGTCGGCACCGAGCGCGGGCAGGAGTGGACGGAGGGGACGACCGTCATCGGAGCCGACGGCTGGGTCCTGGCGTCCGGCGGCCCGGGCTCGGCCGAGGACGGGGTGTGGGCGGACGTGGACCTGACCGCCGGACGGGCCAAGGCCCTGACCGAGCACGCCGACCTCTTCGCCGACCGCCGCCCCGACCTGTACGGGGCGTGAGCCCGGCCCCTGTCCGGAAGGCCCCGGACCCCGGCGACGAGCCCCGGCAGCCGTTCCTGCGGCTGCCGGGGCTCCCTCACGTGTCCTTCGCAGCGCCCCGTGGTCGTCGCCTCTCCTCTCCCGCGCCCGGTCGTGGCCCCCGCACCCGCATCCGCGGTCCGGTCCGCATCGCCGGCGGCGCAAGGAGACGGAGAGCAGCGGCAGCCCGCCGGACCTGACACGGCTGCGGGCGCGGTCCCCGGGAGGCTCCCGGGGAC
>NZ_JBHWGP010000041.1:0-51076 GCF_042733155.1 Streptomyces sp. NPDC059740
CCAGCGACGAGCATCGACCTCGGATATATCCCCACCCATGAACGGTCCAACGAGTGAACCCAACAACCGTCACGGTAAGCACCGTTGCAGTACTAAGGGGTCCTTGCCATATGCCCGCCCGGGCCGCGTGGTCTGGCACCGCACCTCGCGGCGTTGCCGAAAAGCCCTGGTAGCTCCGCTACGAGACCTCTCCGGCGCCTTGCGATGCACGGCACCAGACCACGCGACCTCATCGGACGCTCATATGGCAAGGACCCCTAAGGACGATCGGGGGAGCCGGCCCGGACGAGGACGGGCAGCGCGACCAGCCCGCGGACCAGGCGGGTCGGACGCCAGGCCAGTTGCTCCGGGGGCACCGCCAGCCGGAGCTCCGGGAAGCGGGTGAGGATTGCGCGCAGGGCGATCTCGGCCTCGGCGCGGGCCAGCGGGGCGCCGAGGCAGCGGTGGATGCCGTGGCCGAAGGCGAGGTGCCCGGCGGCGTTCCGCTCCAGGTCGAGTCGTCCGGGGCAGGGGGACCACCGGTCGGGATCATGGTCGGCGGCTTTGATGGCCACCTGGACCGGAGCACCGGCGGGAATTTCGGTGCCGCCGAGGGTGAAGGTCTCGGTGGCGTACCGGAAGGTGGCGGTGCTGACGGGAGAGCTGTGGCGGAGCAACTCCTCCAACGCGCCCGGCACCCGACCCGGATCGCGCCGCAATCCGGCCATTTCCGACGGCTGTTGGAGGAGCGCGAGGAGCGCGGAGCCGATGAAGTGGGTGGTGGTCTCGTGTCCGGCGACGAGGAGCAGGACGGCGAGGGAGACCAGTTCGTCCTCGCTGAGCCGGTCCTCACCGTCGCGGACCGACACGAGCCGGTCCAGGAGCGCGTCGCCCGGCCGGCTCCGCTTGTCGGCGATGAGGTCGGTCATGTACGCGGCCATCGCGTGGGAGGCGTCGTCGATCAGCTCGGGCCGGCCTGCTGCGAACAGCTCGGCGGACCAGCGTGCGACCTCGGGCCGGTCGGCCTCGGGCACTCCGAGCAGCCCGCAGATCACGGTGACGGGAAGGGGCAGGGCCAGGTCGGCCACCACGTCGACCTGGCCCTGCGCGGGCCACCGGTCCAGCAGCGTGTCGGTCACCTGACTGATGAACGGACGCATCGCGGTGACGGCGCCCGTGGTGAACGCCCTGGTCACCAGCGCGCGAAGGCGGGTGTGGTGCGGGGGGTCGCTGGCCAGCATGGTCCGCGTCACCGCCGGGTGCAGTCGGCGCCCTGAGTCCTTGCCGGCGAAGTAGGCAGCCGTGTCCTTCGACAGGCGGGGGTCGCCGAGCGCCTGCCTGGCCGCCGCGTAACCGGTGACGAGGTAGCCGGTCCGCCCGGACGAGCCGCTGCGGACGGCGCGTACCGGGCAGGCGGTGTCCCGGGCTTCGGCGGGCAGTTCGGGCGTCGGCTCCCGCTGAGTGTCGTCCTTCACGTGCTCGGTCTCCGTTCCGCTGGGACGTCCATCATCCGTGATGTGCCCGGCTGGTGGGTCAGGGCGCCGGGGCGAGGGATGCGGCGGGCCACCGGGCAGGGCACCGCAGCGGTGGCGGGGAGCGCGCCGTGTGCGGGTCGCCGCGGACCCAGGCGTGCGTCGCGGGGGGCGCGAGGGTCCCTTGGTACTTTCTCGCCAGGAGGGCGGACCGCGAGGCGGGGGGAAGCCCGCACCGGAGGGGGAGCTGGCACATGACGAACCGCTGGGTGGGGGTGACCGTCGACTGCGTCGACGTGGAACGGGTGGCGGACTTCTGGAGTGCGGTGCTGAACCGGTCCCGGGGGCCGTCCCGCCCGGGATGGGTCTACCTCGGCCACCCGGACGACCCGCAGCCGCGCCTGGTCTTCCAGCCGGTGGCCGAGCCACAGCACGGCAAGGTGCGCCTGCACCTCGACGTCCTGGTGGAGGACATCGACCAGGGCATGGCGCAGGTCGTCGCCCTCGGCGGCCGGCCCACCGGCGAGCGGCACGACTACGACGAGGGGGTCGTCATGGTGATGGCCGACCCCGAGGACCACGAGTTCTGCCTGGTCCAGTACTACTGACCCGGGCCCGCCCCGACCGGCGTTCTCGCGCCGCCCCCGGACGTCACCGCCGCCACGACGCGCGACGGTGGCCGCCCCGGCCGGCGGGACGGCCGGGGCGCACCCGGGCCCGTGCTGGTCAGGACCGGCAGAACCCGTACGCCGCGACCGCACCACCGGCGTTCTCGTCGTCGGTCCCGAGCAGGCCCTGGCGTGAGCCCGGTGCGCAGGCGAGAGCCTCGATCTTGTGCCCGGTGAAGGCGGCGAGCACCTGCGGGGCCGAGGTGACCGACAGGTGGACGGCGCCGTGCCGGCCGGTGGTGAGGTGCCCGGCCCGGTACAGCGCGGAGGTGAACGGACCGTCGTCGCCCGGGTCGGAGGCGGCGGAGACGGTCAGGGAACCGTCGGAGGAGACCGCGAGATCCGAGACGTGCCGGACGTCCTTCGTCGGGTAGGGCGCCCTGACCTCGCGGGAGACCGGACGGCCGAAGGATCCGGAGCCGAGGTCCAGGGTGGCGGCGTTCAGTGTGCCGGGGCGCTCGTCCTGGCCGCGGTCGGCCCACACCGCGACCAGTTCTCCGTCGTGCCCGCGGGTCAGCGCGAAGCCCTCGTAGTTGGCCTTCGTCGGGTGCGCGGGAAGCGCGAAGGTGCCCCGCAGGGAGACGGTGTTGCCGGCGAGTGAGAACCAGTAGGCGTGGCCGTCGCTGCTGAGTGCGACGTACTGTCCCCGGTGGCCGGGCACGGCGGAGACCGACTCCAGGTCCACCGGCTCGGTACCGGGCCAGGACAGCGGACGCACCGAGACCCTCGCGTCGTCACCCGTCCCCGTCCGGTGCAGGAGGGCGAGCCGGTTCTGGCCGGGCTCCTTGTTGTCCCGGACGAGGAGGGCGTCCACCGCGCCGTGCCGGAGCCTGACGACGGCCATGCCGCTGACACCCGAGGTGATGCCCTCACCCACCTGCTGCCAGTGGACGGCTGGCCGGGGCGGTGCGGGGGGTGCGGCGTCAGCGGGGGACACGGCGGCGCCGAGGAGAGCCGCGCCGGTGAGGCCGGTGAGACCGGTGAGAACCAAGCTTTTGAACATCGCTCGAATGTAGACCGGCTGGTCGACGCGTTGCCAGGGCCTCACGCATGGGTGATGGCATCAAATTCTGCGCGGCTTCGGAGATTTGTGACAGGAAGGCCATCACCGATCCGTTGGAGCAGAGTACGAAGCGAGGCGCGTGCTGCACCGGGGGATGCTCCGGTCGACGACGCCCCGGCCCGAGGACGCACCCCGTGACGTGTGCGCAGGACACCGTCTCCCGAACGCTCCCGCGTGAACCACCCGCACCGTGCGCAGTGGCAGCCCAAGGAGCCGGCGGCCGGTGCACAGGGGCCCGCCGCCCGTCCGTCGCGGAAGTCGTAGCATCGGGCGATGAGCACACCTGCGGGAACTGCCGCCATTTTCCGGCTGATCGCCGAGTACGCCGAACTGGTGGACACCGGGGACTTCGCCGGCGTCGGCGCGCTGTTCGCCGACGCGGTGTTCATCGGAAGCGGGGCGCCGGTAAGAGGCCGGGAAGTCGAGCAGATGCTGCGGGACACGGTGATCCTCCACGAGGACGGCACTCCGCGCACCCACCACGCCACGACCAACCTCCACGTCGACGTCGACGAGGAGGCGGGGACCGGCACCGCACGGTCCTACGTCACCGTGTTCCAGGCCCTCCCCGGCTTTCCGCTGCAACCCGTGGCCGCAGGGCGCTACCTCGACCGCTTCGCGTGCCGCGACGGCCGGTGGCGGTTCACCGAACGGCAGGTGCGCATCCACCTCGTGGGGGATGTCAGCCGCCACCTGCGTACCTGACGAGGAGCCCGCCCCGCGCGCCGGCCTCAGCCCGTGGTCACGTGGAGAGGCCGGTACCGGGTGTCGATCGGCAGGGTGCGCACCGCAGTGCGGCCGGCCTCGGTCGGTACTCCCGCAGGGCCGCCGGGTGCATCGGCGTGCCGGTGGCGGCAGTGCCGGGGACGTCCACCGCGAGGGCTGTCGCCGCCGAGCCGGTGCGGGGGCCGGTCAGCTGCCTCAGAGGTGGTCCGCGTCCACGACGGCCTGGGCGAAGTCCGTCGGCGCCTCCTGCGGCACGTTGTGGCCGACGCCGGGCAGGGTGCGGTGCTCGTAGGCGCCGACGAACCGGTCCCGGTAGGAGGAGCCGTCGCCCGGAGCGGTGAACGGGTCGCGCTCGGGGTCGAGGGTGAGGGTCGGTACCCGGATGGCGGGCCGGGCAGCGAGCAGCTTCTCGTACCGGTCGTAGTGGCGCTCACCGTCGGCGAGGCCCAGCCGCCAGCGGTAGTTGTGGACCACGATGTCGGCGTAGTCGGGGTTCTCGAAGGCCGTGGCCGTCCGCGCGAAGGTCGCGTCGTCGAAGTCCCAGGTGGGGGAGACGGTGTCCCAGACGAGCCGGCACAACTCGGGCCGCTTGGTGCTGTCCTGCATGGCGCGCCGGCCCCGCTCGGTGGCGAAGTAGTACTGGTACCACCAGGAGTACTCGGCCTGTGGTGACAGTGGCTCCTGTTGCGCAGCGACGTCGGTGATGAGGTAGCCGCTCACCGACACCAGTGCCTTGACGCGGTGCGGCCACAGGGCAGCGATGACGTCCGCGGTCCGCGTTCCCCAGTCGAAGCCGGCCAGTACGGCCGTCTCGATCCGGAGCGCGTCCATCAGGGCGACGATGTCCAGCGCGATGGCCGACTGCTGCGCGTTGCGGAACGTCCGGGAGGAAAGGAAGCGGGTCGTGCCGTGGCCGCGCAGGTAGGGGACGATCACGCGGTACCCCTCGGCGGCCAGCAGTGGGGCGACGTCGACGAAGCTGTGGATGTCGTAGGGCCAGCCGTGCAGGCAGAGGACCACCGGACCGTGAGCGGGGCCTGCTTCGGCGTAACCGACCTCCAGCAGGCCGGCCTTGACGCGCTTCAGTTCCCCCGGGGAGGTGTGGGTGCCGGGGGTGACGACCGCCGGCAGGGCCGGAGTCGTCGTGCCGTGGCCCGGGGTGCCGGCGGCGGCTGAGGAGACGTCGAGGCCGCCCAGCGAAGAGGCGGTGATGCCTGCGATGCCCACGGTCCTGGTGAAAGTGCGCCTGTCGATCATCGAAGCCTCCGGGAGGTTCTCGGTGTGCGGCTGCACGTGCGCGACGACGAAGACCCACCCAGGCGGTATTTCCCGGGAGTTGCTGGCCCATCGATCGTGCGGGGCCGGGGCGCGCAAGGTTGCGGTGTGTCTGCGCGGTGACTTTTCCACGCCGTGCGTCACCTGTCAAACAGGTGACGCACTCCGCCCGTTCGCGTCCGGTCGTTCTCGGCCGGGAGCTGCGGAAGCCGGTGCGGCGGGGGAGGGCCGGAAGCGGCCGAGGGGCGGGGCCTTGGCGGGCGGCGGAACGGGCGGCCCGGCGGTCGCTGGAGGACGGGCTCCGTCTCTCCTGCATGGCGCCGCCCGCTGCGGTGGGCGCCGGTGCGGAGCGCCGGGACCGTGAGGGGAGGTGCGAAGGGGCCGGGGGGAACGCCGTTGCAGGGCAGGGCTGTTCCTGCGGCCGTGGTGCGAGGCTGCGGACCGTTTCTGACGGCGAGGGGCGCGGGCCGGGGCGGCTGGCGGGGGGTGGATGTGGTCGTCAGCGGGCCGCTGCGGCCGGGGAGTTCTTCTTGCGGGCGCGGTAGGCCGCTGCCTTGATCTTGTTGCCGCAGGACTCCATGCCGCACCACTGCCGCCGCATGCCCCGGGAGCGGTCGATGTAGACCCGGGTGCACTCGGGATTGCCGCACTCCTTGAGCAGTGGCACGTCCGGGCCGCTCAGCAACTCGACCGCCGTGCGGGCCACGGTGGCCAGCGCCTCCTCGGGGGTCGCCTCGGTCCTCCGCCCCGCCGGTGTGAGCTGCGGGACCGCGGACGGCCTGCGCGCCGCGTCGTTCAGGTCCCTGAGGGCCGCCTCGGTGAACTCCTCGCCGAGGCGGCGGGCCGTGATCAGGTCGTACACCGCCTCCCGTGCGGCCACCGCGCGCTCCACGTCGGCAGGCCCTCCGGGGGTGACGGCATCGAACAGCCCGCACTCCAGGTACCAGGCGTCCAGTCGGTCCGGTGTCGTGAACATCTCGAAGCGCACCGTGCGACGCGCCCGGAGCGTGGCGGCGAAGTCGAGGGCCGGATTGCCGCACACGAAGACGTGATCGGTGTTCATTGTCACCATTCTGACGGGTGACTGGGGCAGGTGCAATCCTCGGCACCTGCCCCAGTCACCGGACGCCCGCCCCCCGTGGGGGGCACCGGCGCGCCGGACTCAGAAGAGGGCGAGCGGCTTGACGGGCACCCCGGTCAGTCCGTGTATCCGGGGCGGCGCAAGGGCGAGCAGGAAGGTGTGGCGGACCAACTCGACGCAAACGGAGGCGAGTTCGCCGACCTCCGCCACGTCGACCAGCGGCATCCCCAGCATGCCGAGGCCGGCCCGGTGCAGCGGCGAAGGGCAGGAGGGGGCCAACTCCGGGTGTGTACGGACCTCGGCGGCCGCCCTGGTCCGCACCTCCCCGGTGATCAGGTTGAGCGTGCCCAGCCGGTCCTCCGGGCCCCACCGGCCCCAGTTGCTCGGCAGGCCCTCGGCGTCGGCCCTGACGCCACCGACGTCCCCTCCCTCCGGGTCGGTCGCTGCGGGCAGCGGGGTGGGTGACTTCATCATGTGTCCGCCTGCCGTCCGACGGGGGTGGTCTGCCGTGTCCGGGCTGCCGCCGGGGCGCCTCAGCCGAGGGGGACGTCCACCGGACGGGAGGGGACGGCGTCCAGCGCGGCGAGCGTCGCGTCGTCGAGCGTGATCCCACCCGAGGCGATGTTCGCCTCCAGGTGCTCGAGGCCGGCGGTGCCCGGGATGAGGAGGACGTTGGGGGCGTGCCGGAGCAGCCAGGCCAGGCCCACCTGCGCGGGGGTGCAGCCGAGGGATTCGGCCGCGGCGCGGACCGCCGGTTCGTCGGTCGCCTTCGGGAAGCCGGGGAACGCGCTGCCGAGCGGGAAGTAGGGGACCCAGGCGATGCCCTCGGCGGCGCAGAGCGCGAGCATCTCCTCGTCGTCACGGGCCACCAGGCTGTAGGCGTTCTGGACGCAGACGATGCCCGCGGGGAGCGCCTGGCGCAGCGTGTCCGGGGTCACGCTGCTCAGCCCGATCGCGCCGATCTTGCCCTCGTCGCGCATCGCGGTCATCACCGCGAGCTGGTCGTCGAGGTCCACCACCTGGTCGCCTTCGGCGCGCAGTCCCGGTCCGGTGTCCATGCGCCGCAGGTTCACCACCGGGACCTGGTCCACGCCCAGGGACCGGAGGTTGTCCTCGACGCTCGCCCGCAGCTGCTCCGGGCGCTGCGCCGCGCGGAGCGGGTGGGGGCCGCCGGAGTCGGGGTCGGCGCCGACCTTGCTCACGACGAGGACGCCGTCCTCGGGGCGGAGTGCCTCGCGGATCAGGTCGTTGACGAGGCCGTCGCCGTAGAACTGGGCGGTGTCGACGTGGTCGACACCGAGCTCGACGGCGCGGCGCAGCAGCGCGACGGCGGTGCCGCGGTCCTCGCGCAGCCGCGGGAGCTGCATCGCTCCGTAGCCGATACGGGAGACGGTGTGGACGCCGAGACGGCCGGGGCCACCGGCGCGGGAGGCGCCGGTGGCGGTGGTGTCGAGGGCGGCGGTGGTGTGAGGAGAGGGAACGTCAGCGGACATCGCGGAACACCCGTCCTGTGAGAGGATGAGGAAAGCGGAGGGACCTCCGCTCTGACCTGACTGTAGCACTACCGGAGGAGCCTCCGTTTTGAGTTCCCCGAAACCGAAGCCCGCCGGCGCCCAGCCCGCCACGCCCGCTGCCGAACGCCCGCTGCGCAAGGACGCGCTGCGCAACCGCGAGAAGCTGGTCGCCGCGGCGCGGGCCGCGTTCGCCACGGCCGTCACCGTCCCGCTGGAGGACATCGCCCGCGAGGCCGGAGTCGGCATCGGTACGCTCTACCGTCACTTCCCCACCCGCGAGGCGCTGGTGGAGACCGTCTACGCCGCCGAGCTCGACGAGGTGACCTCGTGCTCCTCCGCACTGCTCGGCCAACTCCCTCCGGACGAGGCGCTGCGCGCGTGGATGGACCGTTACGCGCAGTTCAGCGCGGCGAAGCACGGGATGATCGACAGCCTCCGTGCCGGCTGGGCCTCGGGGCGGATCACGCCACCCACCCGCGAGCGCATCACCGCCGAGATCGGGGCGTACCTCGCCGCCGGGGCGGAGGCCGGTTCGCTCCGGTCGGACGTCGACCCCGAGGACGTCACCGCGATCCTGCTCGGGGTGTTCCTGTCCACGGCGAGCAGTGGCACCCCCGAGCAGACCGGGCGTCTCCTCGACCTGGTCGTCGACGCCCTGCGCCCGAAGGCGCAGCGGTAGTCCTCCCGCCGGCGGCCTCCGGTACGGAGGGGACCCGGCGGCCGGTGCGGTCCGCCGGTGCTGAGGGGAGAGGCCGCCCGGGCCCGTCGAGGGTGCCGGCTGAGTCCTGCCGCGTGTCGCGGCTGCTCCCAGGCGCGCTCGGCGAACCGGCTGTCAGGGGCGAACGGCTGGACGGCCCCCTACCACCACCCCGTACGGTGGCCCTGTGAACGAGTCGCACCCCCACGCCGGCAGCCCCGCGGACGCCCACGCGCACACCCCGTCGAGCCCCCACTTCGAGACCCCGCCCGTCGCCGTCCCCGAGGAGGCGGCCGTTCCCGCCTCGCCCGAGGTCAGGGCCTCGGAGCGGGCCGCGACCTCCCAGGGTCGCGGCAGGGCGGTCTCCGTGGCGCTGGTGGTGGGCGGCATCGTCTCGCTCCAGTTCGGGTCGGCGGTGGCGGCGACCCTCTTCGACCGGGCCGGTGCGGCCGGTGTCGTCACCCTGCGGCTGGTGGTCGCGTCGGTGGTGCTGCTGGTGGCCTGCCGCCCACGGTTCCGCGGGTACCGGCGGGTCGACTGGGCCACGGTGGTCGGTTTCGGCGTCGCACTCGGCGGCATGAACACGCTGTTCTACCAGGCCATCGACCGCATCCCGCTGGGCGCGGCGGTCACCCTGGAGTTCCTGGGCCCGCTGGCGCTGTCCGTGATCACCTCGCGCCGGCTGGTCAGCCTGGTCTGGGCGGCGCTCGCACTGGGCGGTGTGGTGCTGCTGGGGCGCGAGGGCTTCGACGGACTCAACCCGGTCGGCGCCGGTTTCGCGCTCGCCGCCGGCGCACTGTGGGCGGCCTACATCCTGCTCTCCGCGCGGACGGGCAGCCGCTTCCCGCAGGCCGACGGGCTGGCCTTCGCCATGACGGTCGCCGCGGTGCTCAGCCTGCCGCTGGGTGTCGCCACCGCCGGCTCCGCACTGCTGGACCCGGTGACCGTGGGGCTGGGCGCCGCCGTCGCGCTGATGTCCTCGGTGCTGCCCTACACCCTGGAGCTGCTGGCGCTGAAGAAGCTGCCCGCCGCGGGCTTCGCGATCATGATGAGCCTGGAGCCCGCTGCCGCGGCGACGGCCGGGTTCCTCGTACTGCACCAGGCGCTGGGCTGGGCGGAGGTGGTCGCCATCGCGCTGGTCGTCGCGGCCAGCGTGGGGGCGGTACGCAGCGCCGGGGCCAAGTGACCGCCCCTCCCGTCGCGCTCCCGGTGTTCCGCCGCCCGCAACGCCGGCCGGGGAACACCGGGAAGCCCCCTCACCTCACGAGCTGAAGACCTCCTGGGCAGGAAGAGCGGCATGGAGTTCTCCCACTGGCTGTCGGTCAGCATCTTCTTGTCGGACCCGTCGGCGTTCATGCTGAAGATCTGGCCGTAGGGCTGGAAGGTGTCGTCGTACAGGGCCGCCTCCTGCCGGAACCCGTACATCCCGCTGTTGTAGAGGATGCGTCCGTCCCTGTTCCACACGCGTGGCCGTCGTTCGCGCCACTGCTGGTCAGGGCACGCAGGCCGGTCCCGTCGGGCCGGATCGTGCAGACGTCGAAGTTGGTCGCACTCGTTTTGCGGGTGAACAGGATGAGTTCGCCGTCGGGCGACCAGTCGGGCAGGTTGTCGAACTCCTCGGTGAGTACCCGCATCGCCCCGGTCGTGAGGTCGAGGACGCGCGGCCCCTTGTCGTCCTGGCCCCACACGCGGTACACCAGCTCGTTGCCGTCGGCGGAGTAGCTGGGGAAGCCGGCGTTGGCGGTGTCGTCCGTGAGCGCCTCCCACTGCGAGCCGTCGCTGCGCACCCGCAGCACCGCGGCCTTGCTCACCGCGCGTTCCTGGAACCAGCCGCCCAGCCCGAACGCGATCCACTGGCCGTCCGGCGACCAGGAGGGGTGGAAGTGGCCGTCGGGGCTCTCGGGATCACCCGCGACGTCCTTTCCGCCGGTCAGGTTGGTGAGCTTCCTGGTGCGCAGGTCGAGCAGCCAGGTGTGGGCGCGGTGGTCCCCACGGGTGGAGACGAAGGCCAGTCGGGTCCCGTCCGGCGAAGGGGCGGCCGCGTCGTCCATCGCGGCGCCGGTCAGGCGGGGGCAGCGGGTCGCGGCGCGGGCCAGCATGGCGCGGACCTCCTGGATGACCTGGCCGCAGCGGTGGACCGGGCCGGCGCAGGGCAGCCGGGCGTCATAGGCGCTGCGGGCGTGTTCGAGGCGGAGCGCCAGACCGTACCGGTCCACGCGCACCGGGTGGATCCGCACCGCCCCGGACAGCAGCCGAGCCGGCAGAAGGGGGGCCAGCCGGGTGGCGATGTCGGTGCGCGCGGCGCCGAGGTGCGAGAGCAGGTCCGCCTCGTGGACGGCCAGCGGGTCGGGGCGCGCGGCGGAGAGCTCGTCGAGCCCCACGGCACGGGTGAGGCCGTCCCCGGTCAGCGCGGCCCGGGTGCAACTGGTGAAGCTGCCCCGGGAGGCCGTCTCCGTGAGGTACCCCGCCAGGGTGAGGCGGGCCCGGACCCGGTCGCGGACCGGGGTGGGGGCAACGTCGGTGAACTCCAGGACGGTGGCGAGGTCTCCGCGCGCGGGGCCTCGGCGAACTCCGGGCGGTGCGCGTCCGGCAGGCCGGTGAGGGTCAGCCGGCCCGCGTGGTCGACGGTGTGCGCGTCGTGGACGGTGGTGCGCGACCCAGCCGTGGTGAGGGTGAGGGAGCCGGCGACCACCAGGATGGAGCGGGCGCGTTCGGCGGGGGTGGGCTCCGAGCGAGGAGTGTCCGTCACTGTCTCTTCCTGTCCGGGTGGGTGGTGGGGGCGGGTGTGGTCCCGGCGCTAGACATGACGGCTGACACGTCACCGAGGCGTCGGAGCGCACACCCTGCCACACGGTTACTTAGGTAAGGCGAACCTTACTAGCCGTGGAAGGGGGTGTGTCCGGGTGGCCGGGGAGCGAGGGGCGCGGGGGCCGGGCGGCGGCGTCCTGCCTCCCGGGTGGACCGTGCGGCGGCATAGGATCCCGCTGTGACGAGTACCCTCGCCGGCTTCGCGCTCTTCGCCCTCCTGGTGACGATGGCCCCCGGCCCGGACACCCTCCTCGTGGTCCGCAACTGCACGCGGGGCGGCCGTCTCCCGGGTGTCGCGACCGCCCTCGGGGCGGCGGCGGGCTCCCTCGCCTGGGCGGCCGCAGCCGCGATCGGCCTGGCAGCGGTCCTGCAGCGGTGGGACGCGGCCTACACCGCGGTACGTCTGGCCGGCGCCGTCTACCTGGTCGTCCTCGGGGTGCAGAGCCTGTGGGCGTACCGCGGCGGCTCCGCGGGCGGTCCGCCGTCGCCCGCGCAGCCGTCCGAGGCGGCCCTGCCCGGCGGGCCGGCCTTCCGCCAGGGCCTGTTGAGCTGCCTGCTCAACCCGAAGGTGGGCACCTTCTTCGTGGCCGTCGTCCCCCAGTTCCTGCCGCACGACCACTCCACGCTCCCGGTGATCCTGGCCTTCGGCGCGATCGACGCTGTGATCGCCGCCGGGTGGCTGACGCTCGTCACGGTGTTCGCGAGCCGCATGATGACCTGGCTGCGCCGGCCGCGGGTCAACCGGGCGTTGGAGTGGGCCTCCGCCGGGGTGCTGGTCGCCCTCGGCCTCGGCTCGGCCGTCGAGACCGTCTGAGGACGGGGTCCCACCGCCGGCGGCGTACTCCGCCCCGCCCCGCCGCAGCCGCGCCGGTGCCGCGATGCGGCACCGCGAGGCCGCGCCCGGGCCGGGGCTGCGGAAGGCCCCGGCCCGCGCGCGTTCCTCAGGGGGCGGACAACTCGCCGCGGACGGAGGGGGCCGCCGCGACCAGGTTGGCCAGGGAGGCTCACGTCTCGGGCCGGCCACGGGTCTTCAGGCCGCGGTCGGGGTTGACCCGGAGCCGCTCCGCCGGGATGGCCTCGAGCCCGGCACGGAGCAGGGTGGCGGCCTCCTCGGTGCCCGGTACCCGCGGGGAGTGGATGTCGTACACGTTCGGGCTCGCCGTGCACCAGGACGTCCAGACCGGCCTCCTCCTGGAAGGAGAGCACCTCCTGGACCGCCGCCTTGATGCGGTCCTCGTAGCCGGTGGTGCTGATCCGTCCGGCGCGCAGGTCGGCGCGGGCACTGCGCAGGTCACCGGTCTGCGGGAGGGAACCGATGGTGGTGGTCGGCAGCAACGGCAGGGCGAGGCGGCACGTTGGGCGACGGTCCGCTCGGTGTAGGGCTGGGGCCGGCGGGTGTCGGCCTCGGTCACGGCCGCGGCGCGGGCGCGGACGGCCGGGTCGTTGGCCAGGGCGGAGTGTGCCCGTGAGGCGAGATCGGCGCGGTTGGCGGCCAGTTCGGCGGCGATGGCCCCGGCGCCGCGGGTCAGGCCCCTGGCGAGGGTGACGACCTCCGCGGTCTTCTGACGGGTGAAGGCGAGCCGGCGCAGGATCTGCGGCTCGACGTCGCGTTCGGCGGCGGCGTCGAGCGGGACGTGCAGCAGGGAGCAGGAGGCGCTGACGTCGACGTGCTCGACCGCCGCCAACGACGCGGTGGTGGCTGCCGGACAGGATGCAGGCGTCCTGGCCGGACGGCTCCTGAACGGGCGTGGCGGCGGCTCGCGCACCCTCGCGCAGGGCGGTGGCCTGCCGGCCGGCGAACTCCGGGCGAAGCTGGGGGGTGTTCGCGACACTGGTGGCCGACTGGACCGGGTGGGGCTGCGGGAGGAAGAGCCGTGCGAATCCGGTGCGGACCGGGCCGGCCCCGGCTGAATCTGCTCGTCGGGGCCTGCCGGGTGCGTCCCGTGCGGCACACTCTTCCTACCCGGCGTGTTCCGTGCGCCGGCAGACCTCGGGGGAGGGGAGCGGTGCACCGGTTGACCGCAGCGTCACTCGCGTTCTACAACGCCCTGGCGCAGGCCGTGGTCCTCTTCTCCTTCCACTCCCTCTGCCCCCGCCTCCTGGACGCGACGCGCTGCCTGCGGGTGACCCCCGGGTCGGACGAATTCGTGCCCGGCGGCTTCCTCGCGACCGGGGCCCCGGACCCTGCCGGGTACCTTCCCCAGGCCGTCTTCGTGGCCGCGAGCAGCGTGCTGTTCTACCTCGTGCTGCGCTCCGTCCCCGGTGGACGGCCGGGTGTGCGGGCGCTGGTCATGCTGTGGGGGACGGTCCTGCTGGCGAGCGGCCTGGCGGAACTGGTGGCGCGGGCCCTCGACGTCGACCCGTCACCGAGCGAGGTGGGATGGCCGCGGCGGTACCTGCAGTACGCGCTCAACCGGGCGCTGCCCGCTCCGGTCGGGTACGCCCTGTGGTGCGGCTGGGAGGTCTCGGTGGGCCTGTGGGTGTGCCTGTGGAGCGCCCGGCGGTGGAAGCCGTTCCGGGTGCTGCTGCCGCAGACCGAGGAGCGCGGAGCCGAGGCCGCAGGACTCGCCCGGTCCGGCCGCCGGAACGTCACGGCCGCCGGGCTGCTCCCCGTGCTGCTGCTGTCGATCGCCGGCGGGCTGGTGATGAGGCACACCCTGGTGCGCACCCTCGGGAGGCAGGTCACCTTCGCCCCGGAGCTCTGGCAGCCCTACCAGCCGCCGGACCTGGTCGAGGTGTGGAAGGGCGTCCTCCACCCGGCACTGCGGCTGCGTCCGCTGCCGACGGAGGAGACCGGTGGGTGGCTCCTCACTCTCGCCTCCTGTCTGCTCTTCCTCCTGCTCCTGGCGGTGCTGCTCCACCGGGTGGCGGCAAGAGCGCAGGACGCGTCACATCTCCCCGTGCTGCTGGAGTGCTGGTCGGCGACGGCCGTCGCCGCCGCACTGGCCGCTGCGGCGAAGGGGATCGGCCTCGCGTGGGTCGCCGGCCAGGACTACCAGGCCGCGCGAGACACCCTGGGCGAACAGCTCGCGGGTGCCGTACGTTTCGGGACCGTCTGGGGGTGGGCGGTGGGGCTGGCCGTGCTGTGGGCGCTGAGGGCGGCCCGGCGCGGCGTGGTGCGGGAAGAGTTCGCGGAACCGGAGGGGGAGTCGGCGCATGCCGGACAGGCGACCTAGGAGACGGGGCGCAGGAGCGCTCGCCCGCAGCAGCCTGCGCAGGGGAGCGCGTCCGCCGCGCACCGCACCACCGGTCCCCGGTGGGCGCCTGCGCCACCTCAGGAGCCCGGTGACCTGGCTGGCCACCATCGTCCTGGGCGTCGCGACCGTCACCTTCCAGGACGCCCTGACGACGGCGGTGAAGGCGGTTCTCCCGCTCGACGGGCTCCACGACAGCCTCTCGCCGCAGGACGCCCTCCAGACGGTGGAGGTGCGCGACGTCAAGGACAACGGCCGGTACCTGTACCGGGGCAGGGACGGCGCGGGTTTCCTCAAGGGGCTGAACGCCGCCTCGCTGGTGGACCGTACCGACCTGATGGACGTGGGGGACGCCGCGTGGCTGGTCACCCTGCGCGGCAACGCCACCCAGCAGGTACGCGTCACCGACATCGTCCCCGTCGTCGAGGGGGGAGGCTGTGACGCGCCCACGGGCGGCAGCCTCGTCTACTCCCCCTCCCAGGGCGGGGAGGACGTCCTCGCGCTGGACGCGGCGATCGACGCGCCGGTCCCGCGGCTGCACGAGGACGGCGCCAAAGGTCCCTTCTTCACCGGCCCCAAGGCGCGGGAGTTCACCTTCGACCAAGGCGAGAGCTGGTCCTTCCTGTTGCGGGCGAGCGCGACGACGGGCCACTGCCGCTGGCACTACCGCATCCACTACCAGGTGGGGGGCCGTACCGCGGAGGAGAACCTGACCGCCCCGCACGGCAGACCCTTCGAGCTCACCGCGGAACTGCCGGACCCGGGTGACTACCGGGTCGTCTACCTGCCCCGCTTCATCTGCCCGAACTCCGCGGAGCTGGGCAGCCGCGGGTGGACGACGGCGGACGGCCGCTGGTACGCGCGAGGGCCGGCGAAGAACAAGGCACCGGACTGCCCACGGAACTGACCGGGCGCCGGCTCCCGGCCACCGGCCCCCCGCCTCCCGGGGGCCGGGCAGTGCCGCCCCCTTGGCCATACCGACTGGTCGGTCTACGCTGGTCCCCGCGTGACCGGCCGGCCTCGGTGAGCCGGTGAGGGCGGTCCGCGGACCCCCGGGACCCCAGGAGGAGCCGGCGTGACCGAACTCCACGAACTGACCGCACTCGAACAGGCCGAGGCGGTGCGGCGCGGGGAGACCGACCCCGTGGAGATCGTCCGGCACCACCTGGAGCGCGCCGGACGTCTGGGCCCGCGCTACGGAGCCTTCGTGACCGTCACGGCGGAGCGGGCCCTGCGGCAGGCAGCCGATGCCCGCCGCCGCCTCGCCACCGGAACGCCGGCCTCACCGCTCCTCGGGTCCGTCACCGCCATCAAGGACCTCACCCCGACCGCGGACGCACCCACCTCCTTCGGCTCCCGCGTCTTCGCGCACCACCTGCCCGCCGAGGACGCCCACACCGTCACCCTGCTGCGTCGAGCCGGAACCGTCAGCATAGGCAAGACCAACACCCCGGAGTTCGGGCTCTGTTGCTACACCGACAACGACCTGGTCGGCCCTGCCCGCAACCCCTGGAACCCGGAGCTGACCGCCGGGGGCTCCAGCGGTGGCGCGGCCGTCGCGGTCGCCCTGGGACTCGTGGCCTTCGCCCACGCCAGCGACGGCGGAGGCTCCATCCGCATCCCCGCGAGCGCCTGCGGCCTCTTCGGCATCAAGCCCTCCCGCGGACGGGTCAGCGGCGGCCCGACCGCCCACGACATCACCGGCCTGGCCGTGCAGGGGCCCCTCGCCCGGACCGTACGGGATGCCGCAGCCGCTCTCGACGTGCTCGCCCGACCGATGCCCGGCGAGCTCCCCTGCGTCCCGCCGCTCCCGCCGGGCGAGACCTACCTGGCAAGCACCGCGCGCACCCCCGGCCGCCTTCGAGTGGCCCGCTACGCGCGTCCCGCCGCCGGCACGGAGGTCGCCCCCGAGTGCCTTGCGGCGTGGGAGCACGCCGGCGAAGTGCTGCTCGGGCTCGGTCACGAGGTGGAGGACGTACCCTGCCCGTTCGGGCCCGAGGTCACCGACCTCTTCACCACCGTCTGGGGGGTGAAGTCCCTCAGCCACGCGGTGGCCCCGGCCGACGAGGAGAAGCTCCGGCCGGTCACCCGGGCCTGGCGCGAGCACGGCCGGACCATCACCGCCGAGCAGTTCGCTGCCGCCCTCGCCGGGATGGAGCGAGCAGCCCGGCAGGCGGTGCAGGCGACCGCCGCTTACGACGCCGTGCTCGTCCCGACCCTCGCCACCCTGCCCCGACCACTGCACCACTTCGACGAGTCGGGGGACCCCCTGACCAACCTCCACCGCCAGAGCGCCTTTTCGGCCTTCACCAGCGTCTCCAACATGACCGGCCAGCCGGCGGTCAACCTCCCCCTGTACTGGGACGAAAGCGGCCTCCCGGTAGGAGTGAGCCTGGTCGGACGCCCCGCGGACGAGGCCACCCTGCTCGCGCTGAGCGCGCAGTTGGAGGCCGCCTGCCCCTGGCGGGACCGCCACCCCGCCGACTGGTGACGTCGGGCTCCACCACTCGCGCCCACGCCCCGAAGCAGCCGGCGCACCGGTTCGGGCGCGTCTTCAGGCAGCCGGGTCGGTGGGGCCGAAGAGGACGTGCGCCGAGGCCGCGAGGGTGTGGGGGCTTCGCGCGCGGGAACGCGTCTGCCGAGCCCGGGCTTGCCCGTCCGCGCGGACGGGAGGCCGGGTACGGATCGCCGTACACAGCGAGGAGGAAGTCGATGACCACGGCCCGAGAGATCATGAGCGGCGGCGCGGAATGCGTCGGCGCACACGACTCCGCGCTGGAGGCCGCCCGCAAACTGAAGGAACTCGGCGTCGGCGCGCTGCCGATCTGCGGGGAGAACAACCGCCTCACGGGAGTGATCACCGACCGCGACATCGTGGTCAAGGTCCTCGGTACGGGGCTGAACCCCGCTGAGGTGGAGGCCGGTTCGCTGGCCCAGGGCGAGGCGGTGACCATCGGCGCCGACGACGACGTGGACGAGGTCTTCGCCACCATGACCTCCCACAAGGTCCGCCGGCTGCCGGTCATCGACGGCAAACAGCTCGTCGGCATGGTGGCCCTTGCCGACGCGGCCCGTGCCCTGAAGTCACCGGACGCCGGAAAACTCGTCGAGGCCCTCTCCACGGACTGACGGCCGCGGACGCCCGGGCGAGCCGAACCCGACTCGTCCGGCCGCTGCCCGCGAACCGCGCTCCGGGGGAGACAGTCACCGCCCGCCGGCGCCCGAGGCGCCTCGGGGGACGTTTTCGGCGGCGGCGCTCTCCGGCCGGTACCACACACAAGCAGACGGTCCCTCGACTGAAGTCGAGGGACCGTCTGTGTGAGTAGCGGGGACAGGATTTGAACCTGCGACCTCTGGGTTATGAGCCCAGCGAGCTACCGAGCTGCTCCACCCCGCGTCGGTTCCGCCACTGTACATGCCGTTGACCCCGCAAAGCGACTTCTGCCGCCGTTCCTGCCGACATGCCTGCCGGACGGCGTGGCAACGGGCGTGCGGCCGTTCGGAGCCGTCTACGAGCCGGGTGCCGACAACGCCGACACTTCCGCCCGCCCCTGCCGGGGCGGGAGCCGGGGCCCGACCTCGGGACACCGGGCCCGGCTGCGAGAATGGGCCCATGAGCACGGAGCAGCGCCGGGTCCTCGTCATCGGCATCGGAGCCGGTGACCCGGACCACCTGACCCTCGGGGCGGTGAAGGCCCTGCGCCGGGCCGACGTCTTCTTCGTCGTGGGCAAGGGGCCGGACAAGGCCTCACTGACGGACCTGCGGCACCGCATGATCGAGGACCACGCGCAGGCCCCGTACCGCGTCGTGGAGGTCGAGGACCCGAGCCGCGACCGCCGGCCGATGGACCGCTCGGACTACACCTCCGCCGTCCAGGACTGGCGCGCCCGTCGCGGGGACGTCTTCGAGCGGCTGCTGCGGGAGGAGATGACGGACGGCGAGACCGGTGCCTTCCTGGTGTGGGGGGACCCGTCGCTCTACGACAGCACCCTCGGCATCCTCGCCGACATCGAGGACCGCGGCACCGTCTCCACCGCCGTCGAGGTCGTCCCGGGCATCAGCAGTGTCTCCTCCCTCGCCGCCCGGCACCGCATCCCGCTCAACCAGGTCAGCCGGCCGGTGCACATCACACCGGCCCGCCGGGTCGGCGAGGTGGGGCGGAACGACGACGGGGACATCGTCGTCATGCTCGACGCGCACGAGTCCTTCAGCCACTTCGAGGGCGAGGACGTCTGGATCTACTGGGGCGCCTACCTCGGCACCCCGGACGAGCTGCTGGTCGCCGGCCCCCTGGGCGAGGTCGCCGACCGCATCCGGCAGCTCCGGGCCGAGGCCCGCGCCCGGCACGGCTGGATCATGGACACCTACCTGCTGCGGAGGGGCGAGCAGCCGGCGACCGGACCGAACGTCTGAGGGCCTCGCCTGGCCCTGGCAGGCCCGAGGTGTGCACGGTCCCTCGCCGCTCGCCGCTCGCCGCTCGCCGCTCGCCGCTCGCCGGCCCGGACGGAGCGACCCCGCGGTCCGGCGCCCTGAGCGACATCGCCGGCACCGCTGGCGCGCCTCCCGACCCTGGCGTCGGGTACCTGCCAGACGTCGTTTCACTTGGTGAGTCGGCGGTAGTTGATGAGGCTGGTGGCTATGGCGGTGAGGCGAGGAAGTGCTCAGGCCTGCGCTCGTGGCTTCGGTGCAACCGCCGGCAGCCGGAGAGTCAGGAATCGTCCGGGCGATGTCGCGCACTCCCGGGCGATGTCATCCGCTTCTGAGGGTTTCGGCACGTCGCCGGTGTGGGCCGGTTTGCAGACCGTCGAGAAGAACGGCCAGTACGGAGCGGTGACCGCGGGTGAGACCAGGTTCAAGCCCCAGCACGCATCCCTGTGTCGCTGGGGCGCCGGTCAGCCGCAGTACGTCCTGCCAGGCCAGATCCCGGCGGAGACGTCCCTGGTCCTGGGCGCGTTCGATGACCCTCCGGGCGAGGCCGAGGAGTTCGTGGCGCTGCTCGGCGACAGCGGGCCCGCCATACTGGTCCAGGGAGCCGGACAGCCCTGCGTTCTGCGTGGTGCGCAGGGCCAGGTCCGTGAACAGCAACGAGAACCCCTCCCAGGTGTCATCGCAGTCCAGAGCCCGGCGTGCGGTGTCGATCAGTTCGGCGAGGATGTCGCTCAATACCGCCGCCATGAGTTGGTCCCGTTCGGGATAACGCCGGTAGACGGTGCCCACGCCGACGCCGGCCTCCCGCGCGATCTCGTGATAACTCACGTCCAGCCCGGCAGAGGCGACGGCGCGACGCGCCGCCGCGAGGACCCGCTCGGCATTGCGCTGGGCGTCGGCGCGCACGGGCTTCGCCGTGCCCTGCGTCGCCGCAGGCCGCTCCGATTTCATCAGTTCACCCTAGCCATAAGTGGACAACCTCTGTCCGCCTACTCTAGCCTACAGAAACGGACAGCAATGGTCCGTTTGCTTGACTGGGAAGGTGCAACGCATGGGATCCCGCGTGTGGCTGGTCACCGGCGTGTCCGGCGCGTCCGGCGGGTTGGGCCAGGCCCTGCTCAGTGGGGTTCTGAATGCAGGTGAGCGAGTGATCGCTATCACGCGTGACGGCAAGCCGCTGCAACCGCTGACCGCCGCTTTTCCCGGGCGTCTGCGCACCGTGGGCGTGGACATCACCGACGCCGGTACGCTGCGTCCGGTACTGGATGACGCGATCACCGGGTTCGGCCGCCTCGACATCGTCGTCAACGACGCCGGCTACGCGCAGGCGGGCCCCTTCGAGGAACTGGACGACACGGAGTTACGCGCCCAGTTCGACGTGAACTTCTTCGCCGCCGCCAATGCCCTGCGTGCCGCTCTGCCCCACCTGCGCGTGGCGAAAGCGGGCCGTGTGCTGCAGATCAGCTCGCTGGCAGGGCAGATCGGTGCCCCGGGATGAGTGCCTACACGGCCGGCAAGCACGCCCTCGAAGGTCTGAGCGTCTCACTGGCCGCCGAACTCCCCCCGCTGGGCATCCGGACGACGATCGTGGTGCCCGGAGCGATCCGCACCGGCTTCCGCGCCAACTGGGCGAGCCGGCTTTCCCGTAGCGCTGCCCTCCCCGAGAACCTCCCCGTGCACGGAGCGCTGGCGCGCTCCGCCGGCGCCGTGGGCCGCCAGGCCGGCGACTCCGCCCGTGTGGCCGAGGCCCTCGTCATCCTCGCCGATATGCCGAGCCCACCGCTGCGCCTTCCTCTCGGCAGCGACGCCCTCGCCGGCATCGAGAACGCCCGCAGCGACCAACTCGAAGAGCTAGGCCGCTTCGCGACCCTGAGTGCTTCCTCCGACCACGCAAAGGCGATCTGACATGTCCGAGCACCGCACCACCAGCCGTTTCGCCGTCATCACCGGCGGCAGCGAGGGCCTGGGCCTGGCCATCGCCGATGCCCTGGCCCGGGACGGAGTGGACCTGATTCTCGTCGCCCGCAAGCGCGACAAGCTCGAGACCGCCGCCAAGGAACTCGGCCGGCACGGCACCGTCGTGCACACCGTCCCCGCGGATCTCTCCGCGCCTGATGCCCTCGCCCGGATCGCGGCGCACGTCGGAAACCTGACCGACCGGGTCGACACCCTCGTCAACAACGTCGGCACCGCACACTTCGCCTCCCTTGCCGACACCACGGTCGACGAGATGAACACCATGTGGCACCTCAACGTCCAGGTGCCACTGCTGCTGAGCCAGCAACTCCTGCCCGCCCTCGTGAACGCTCGGGGAAGCATCGTTAACATCAGCAGCTACTGGGCCCGCAAAATGGTCGCCGGCCGTCATTCAGCCGCCTATTCCGCCACCCGCGGAGCGCTCAACTCCATGACCCGGGCGCTGGCCAGTGAACTCGGCCCCCAAGGAGTTCGTGTCAATGCCATCGCGCCGGGCGCCGTCCGCACTCCCCAGTACGAACGCTCCTATCTCGCCCCCATGACCCCAGAGGAACGCACCGCACACGACGAGCAGATCGAGCACTCCTACCCTCTGGGACGCCTGGGCACTGCCCAAGACATCGCCACCGCGGCCGCCTACTTGGCCTCGGCCCAGTGGACCACCGGCACCATCCTCACCGTCGACGGCGGGCTCACCATCCGCTGACTGCTGCAAGCCGGACGGGTTGTGGGAGATCGCGGAGCCGCTGATCCCTCCATCGAGGGTGCGGTCGCAGGGCGGCGGGACGCAGGACACGCCTGATGCAACGCTGTTCGCCGCGATCACCTACGTTCTGGTCAGCGGATGCGCCTGGCGGGCCTTGCCACCGTGTTTCGGGATGTCGAAGTCAACGGCCCACCGCAGGCTCCTGATCTGGTGCAGGGCCGGCGTCTGGGGCCGGCTGCACGAGGAGATCCTGCACCGCCCGGACGACGCCGACCTCCTCGACCTCTCCCGGGGGCCCTCCTCGACTCCGCCCACGGCAGGGCTGAAAAAGGGGCGAACTCACAGGTCCGAGCCCCGTGGACCGGGGCAAGCCGGGCTCCAGGATGCACGTCCTGTAGGACGCGAACGGGGCTGCCCCTCGTCGTCGGCCTCTCCGCGGCCAACACCCACGACAGCCTCGCGCTGAAGCCGATGGTCGAGGGTCACCAAAAAGACGCGCCCCCCACCGCGACCGCTGCTTCAAACCCCAACGCCTGCATGCGGACAAGGCGTACGGCGTTCCTCACCTGCGGGAATGGCTCTGGGGAAAGCACATCGGCGTGCGCATCGCCCGTAAGGGAGTCGAGTCCAGCGAACGGTTAGGACGTCGCAGATGGGTCATCGAGCGCACCATGCCCTGGCTGACCGGCTACCGCAGACTCAACCACCGCTACGAACGCCATCCCCGCAACTACCTGGCTTTTCTCGGCCTCGCTGCCGCCCTCTGCTGCTACAAACGGCACGCTCGACTCACCACGTAGGACACGGTCCTATTGCAGCCGAAGGGCCCGCCCGGTCCGCCGGGCCCGCGCCTGCGAGGCCTGCGGGAGCCCCGCGCCGCACCGGCATGGACATGAAAGCTCCGGGCAAGCGGTGGTTCATGCGGCGCGGCAACCGGCCGCGGCCGAGAATCGGGAGGGGACCACCGTGGCAACACCCGGCAGACACCAAGAGCAGCCGCAGTACCCCGGGTACCCGCAGGCCCAGGGGCACGAGCCGTACCCGCAGGGCGCGAACACGCCGTCACCGGCCGCCGGCAACGGGCTGGCGGTGGCCTCCCTGGTGCTGGGCATCCTCGCCCTGATCAGCTTCTGGACCGTGTTCGGCGGGCTCGTCCTGGGACTGGTCGGGCTTGTCCTCGGCATCGTCGGCATCCGTAAGGCGAGGGCCGGGCGGGCGCCGCACCGTGGCATGGCGATCGCAGGAACGGTGCTCAGCGCACTGGGACTCGTCGGCAGCGCCGTCATCCTGGCCGCCGGCGTCTCGCTGCTGAACTCCGACGAGTTCCACAGCTACCAGGACTGCGTGCAGCACGCCCAGTCCCAGGCGGACCGCAAACAGTGCGCCGAGGACTTCTCGGACCAGGTGAACCACTGACGAGAGGCCACACCCGCCCAAGCCCCGCACGCACCGCGACGGTGAGCGGGCGGCGCCCCGGCACGCGACCGCGTGCCGGGGCGCCGCAAACGGGTCTCCCCAGTGGTGCGGGCGCCCGCCCGGTGGCCTCCCCGCGCCCAGGACGGCGACCGTGCGGTCCGGCGGGACGCCGCTCGGGACATCGCCGTGACCGTGAAGCCACCCGAGCCGCCCGGTGTCGAGCACCTCATCGTTGCCGCAGGTCCTCCACCCTGTGCGACTTGCCGAGGGAACGCTCCAGGGTGGCCGGCTCCACGATCTCCACCTCCACGCTCACCCCGACGCCGTCCTTCACCCCCCGGGCGATGGTCCGCGCGGCAGCCTCGCGCTGTTCGGGGCCGGCACCCGCCCTGGCCTCCACGCGGACGGTCATGTGGTCCAGTCTGCCGCGCGTGCCGAGTTCGATCCTAAAGTGCGGGGCGACGCCCGGGGTGCGGAGCACCACCTCCTCGATCTGGGTCGGGAAGACGTTCACCCCGCGGAGGTTGATCATGTCGTCGCAACGCCCCGTGATCTTCTCGATGCGCCGGAACCCGGCCCGGGCGGTGCCCGGCAGCAGGCGCGTCAGGTCCCGTGTGCGGTAGCGGATGACGGGCAGCGCCTCCTTGGTCAGGGAGGTCAGGACGAGTTCACCGAGCTCACCGTCGGGCAGTACCTCGCCGGTGACCGGGTCCACCACCTCCGGGTAGAAGTGGTCCTCCCACACGTGCGCGCCGTCCTTGGTCTCCACGCACTCCTGCGCGACGCCCGGACCCATCACCTCGGAGAGCCCGTAGATGTCGACCGCATGGATGTCCATGCGCTCCTCGATCTCGCGGCGCATCTCCTCGGTCCAGGGTTCCGCGCCGAAGATGCCGGTCCGCAGCGAGGTCGAACGGGGGTCGACGCCCTGTCGTTCGAACTCGTCGAGGAGGGTGAGCATGTAGGACGGGGTGACCATGATGACCTCGGGTTCGAAGTCCCGGATGACCTGGACCTGGCGTGCGGTCATGCCTCCCGAGGCGGGGATCACCGTGCACCCGGCCCGCTCAGCCCCGTAGTGGGCGCCCAGCCCGCCGGTGAACAGGCCGTAGCCGTAACTGATGTGCACCCTGTGCCCCGGACGCCCGCCCGCGGCCCGTAGCGAACGGGCGACGAGGTCCGCCCAGGTCGACAGGTCCTTCTCGGTGTACCCGACCACGGTGGGGCGCCCGGTGGTGCCACTGGAGGCGTGCAGGCGCCGGACGTCGGCCATGGGAACGGCGAACATGCCGAAGGGGTAGGTCTCGCGCAGGTCGGCCTTGGTGGTGAAGGGGAACCGCGCCAGGTCCGCGAGGGAACGGCAGTCCTCCGGCCTGAGCCCGGCCCGGTCGAACCTCCTGCGGTGCACCTCGACGTTGTCGTAGGCGTGGCGCAAGGTCGCCCGCAGGCGGGTGAGTTGCAGGGCGCGCACCTCGTCACGGGTGAGCCGCTCGGCCTCGTCGAGCAGATCCGGCGGCGGCGCCTCACCGCGCCGACGGGCGGCGGTGGACGGGGACTTCGGCTCACTGATCACGGCGACTCCTCGGACATCGCTACGGCCACGGAAGCCCTCGGCCCCGGTGTCGCTCCGGTGGGCCGCCACCGCTTCCGCGCGGCGCCGGTTCCGGCGACGCCCCCGAGGCGTCCGCGGTCCACCCTCTGCCTGATCTGTGGCATCTCATCCACCTCGGGCACCGACCGACCATTCGTTCAGCATGCGGCAGGCCAAGTAATCCAGCAAGGGCCAGGGGGTGTCAAGGGGGGCGTTGCAGCCGGTGAGCGGGGCGGAGGGCGCCGGTTCCGTGACCTCACAGGGGTGCACTCCTATCGACGCTTCACCCCCTCCTGTCCTGCCGCATCACGTGGTGGTCGAGGCGTTGGAGCAGGCCCTGGGGGCGGGCGCCCGAGCGCGAGGCGTCGAACGTCCTGGTCGGAAGCGCCCTCCGCGACGACGACCGGGAGTTCGTCGAGCTCCGGTGTGTGCAGGTCGGGACGCGGGCCGGGCCCGGCAGCCTCCTGCTCGGGCTCGCGGGTCTGTGTCTGGGGCACCCCGCGCGACGGTTCGGGCTTCTCGGCGGTGAGGCCCTCGCGCCGGCACGGTCCTCCGGCGGCGCGTGCTGAGGCCGGCCCTTCGGAGGTGGACACCCGGGCGGCCGACGGTCTCGATGAAGGAGTGGAGCCGCGCCGGTGACACGACGCGCCGCATCGGACCTCGCTCCGGTCGACCGGGCGGCGCCCGGGGGAGGGGGTGACGTGCCGATCGCTCGCGTGTGAACCTACTTCAACTATGCTTCCTTGTCAGCGGCTTGGCGCCGGCAACCGGACGGTCGACGAAGCCGTGTGGCACCGAGAGTGAGAGGGCTCACCCGTTGACAGGCTCCCCGTCCCCGTGGCTAGCTTTGACCTGACTTCAATTTTGTTCAACTTCGGGTGAAGCGATACCGGGGCGAGCGCAACTCCCGTCCCTACGACCTCGGTTCGCTGTTGCTGTCACCGCGGGTCGAGGCACCCGGGCCGACAGCGCTTCGTCCTTGCAGCCGTCCGTCGGCCGTCCAGCACCTGACCGCGGGGCCGGTGCGGCGAGGCGACTGCTCCGTTCCGCACGTACCGCTCCGGCCCCGGCAGGTACCGGGGCGCCGCCCAAGGCCTCCGAACAGGAGAAGACGTGATGTACCTCCCTGTCGTTCTGCGGGCCCCCGCCCGTGAACCGAGTGTGGGAAGAGGGCCCGCTTCCGTTCCCACACGGCCGGGGTCCGGCACGCCCGTTGCCGCCGCCGACCGGCTCACCACTGCGAGCGCGGTGGCTGCGGCAGGCGCCAACGCGGCCCGGCCGAAGACGCGTCGGGGCCACCACCGGACCGGTTGCTCCGGCGTCGGCGTGGCCTTCCTGTTGCCGCCTCGCACCACGCCACCCCTCCGGGCCCTGCCGAGCCGCTCCAGGCCGGAGGGGCCGGGCGACCGAACGGTGCGTTCCGCAGGGAGGAGAACCGGATCATGAGTGCCACGCAACAATCCGCCGGACCGGAGGCGGAGGCGGACCAGGAACCGCGGTCGGTGCGCCGCGCGATGCTGGCCGGCAGCCTGGGAACACTGATCGAGTACTACGACTTCAGCATCTACGGCTACCTCGCCGTGGCGATCGCCCCGCAGTTCTTTCCGGGCGGGGACCCGGCGGCCTCGTTGCTGGCGGCACTCGGGGTGTTCGCCACCGGGTTGGTGGTCCGCCCGGTCGGTGGCCTCTTCTTCGGCTGGCTCGGCGACCGGTGGGGCCGCCGCAGGGCGCTGGTGTCCTCGGTGTTGTGCATGGGCGTCGCCAGCAGCGTCACAGGGCTGCTGCCGACCTACGGCCGGATCGGGGTGACGGCCGCGGTACTGCTGTTCCTCACCCGGCTGGTGCAGGGCGTCTCCTCGGGTGGCGAGTCCGTCGGTGCCTACACCTACATCTACGAGTCGGCACCTGAAAGGCGCAGAGCCCTCCTCGGCGCTGTCACGCCCGTCGGCTCCAACATCGGGTTCATGCTCGCCGCCGCGACGGCCGGGACGATCTCCGCTCTCACCACCGACGCCCAGATGGCCTCCTGGGGGTGGCGGCTGCCCTTCCTGATGGCTGTGCCGCTCACCCTGTTCTGCCTCTGGGCGCGGTTGCGGATAGCGGACACCCCGGAGTTCGCGGAGGCCGTGCGCAGCGCCGACATCCCCAGAGCGCCCGTCCGAGAGGCGCTGTCGACACACCGTGCGGCGCTGTTGCAGTCCGTCGGTCTGGCCATGGCGCAGGGCGGTGCCATCTTCCTCGGCCTGACCTACATCGGCATCCACCTGTCCACCGACCTCGGTTACGACTCGACGCAGGTGTTCTGGCTGTCCGCGGCGGTCGTGGGCGCCACCGTAGTGCTCATGGTGCCGGCCGGCCGGCTCTCGGCACGGTTCGGGTGCCGTCGCGTCCTGCTCGCCGGGCTGCTGGGGTTCCTGGTCACCGCCTACCCCGCGATGGTGCTGATGGGCCGGGGCAGTCTGGCCCTGGCCGGCGTGGCCTACCTGCTGTTCATGCTGAGCAGCGCCTTCGTCCAGGTTCCCGCAGCAAGCCTGTGGCCGCGCCTCTTCGAACGGAGGGTCCGCTACACGGGCATGGCCATCGGCTACAACGTCGGTACCGTCCTCGCCGGTGGAACGGCGCCGTACATCGCGGCCTTCCTGGTGCAGCGCACGGGGAACCCGCTCTCCCCGGCCTTCTTCGTCATGGCGGTCTGTGTGATCGGGATCGGCGCCCTCCTCACCGTCCGCAAGGACGTGTAGCGGGGCGGCAGGCGGGGCCGCCGTGGCGAACGGCGGCCCTCGCCGGTGTCGTACTCCGCTCAGGGTCGGGCGTGGCCGAGGTGGCCGACGGTCTGGCCGCCGTCGATGAGGAACTCGCCACCGGTGGTGTAGGAGGCGTCGTCACCGGCCAGGAAGAGCACCATGCGGGTGACCTCCTCCGGCTCCCCGATGCGCGGCACGGGCTGACGGGCGAAGAGACCGGGTGAGGCGTTCTCGCCCATGGCGGTGCGGATGACGCCAGGGTGCACGGAGTTGACGCGGACACCGGTGCCCGCCATGTCCAGTGCCGCAGCCTTGGTCATGCCCCGTACACCCCACTTGCTCGCGACATAGCCGATGCCGTCGGCAAAGCCGATGAGTCCGGCGGCGGAGGAGATGTTGACGACGCTCCCGTGGCCGCGGGCACGCATGCCGGGCAGGACGGTGTGCATCCCGAGGAAGGTGCCGACCAGGTTCACCTCGAGGACGCGGCGGAAGTGCTCGGGCGACTGCTCCTCGACACCGCCGAAGTGGACGATCCCCGCGTTGTTGACCAGGACGTCCACCGGACCGAAGGCCTCCTCGGCAGTGCGCACGGCGGACTTCCACGCCTCCTCCTCGGTGACGTCGAGCCGGCAGTACGTCGCACGGGGGAGTTCTGCGGCCAGCGACCTGCCCTCGTCGTCGCGTACGTCCCCGATGACGATCCGGGCGCCTTCCGCGGCCAGCCCGCGCACGTGCGAGGCACCCATGCCGCCGGCGCCGCCGGTGACGAGTGCGACCTTTCCGTCGAAGCGCATCCTGCACTTCCCTTCTGTGACGCAGACGGTGAGCGGTGGTTGACGGGGCGCGGGGGCGACGCTGCCCACCCCCTGCGGATCGGGTGGGCGGAGCGCGGCAGCTGCCACCGGTGACAGCACCTCGTCGCCCCGGGAGACGGGTTGTTCAGCCGCGGCCTGCCCCGGCGGGCAGCCCCGCCCGGTCAGCCGCAGGGGGTGCTCGTCTCCACGGTCCCGAAACCCACGGACCCCCGGGCGGTCACCATAACAGAGGTGAAGTGAGTTCAATATAGTCTCCTGGGGTCGTTCCGCCCCCAAGTCATACCCTGTTGCCATGCGGGCGTTGTCGACCCTCCCGAATCCGCCTATGGTCTCGAATCGAGTTCAGTTTTCTGTCGACTACTTGCTTCCGGTTCCGCCACTCCGTGCCCCGACCTCCGCTCCCGCTCACGAGCACGATGGAGACCCCATGCAGCGTCACCACCCCGTCATCGACCCCCAGCTGCTGTCCGAGACCGACGAACGGCGGGAGTTGCGCAACGTCTTGCGGGACTTCTTCACCGAGGTCGGCGGCGCCGAGGACGTCCGCGCGCAGGCGGCCGCGCCACGCGGCCACGACGAGGCGCTCTGGGTGCGCCTCGCCGGCGAGATCGGAGTGCACGGGATGGCGATCCCCGAGGAGTACGGCGGGTCGGGCTTCACGTTCGCCGAACTCGCGGTGGTCCTGGAGGAGGCCGGGCGTGCGCTGTACTGCGGGCCGCTGCTGCCCACCGTGGTCCTTGCCGGGCACGCTCTGCAGTGCAGCGGCGACCGCAGGGCCGGTGAGCGCTATCTGCCGCGGATCGCCGACGGCACGCTCACCGCGACCGTGGCCGGCTTCTCCGCGGTCGAACCCGGACTCGCCGGCGAGCTCGGGGTCACGGCGGAACGGGAGGGTGCGGGCTGGGTGCTGCGCGGCCGGGTGGACTTCGTGCTCGACGGTGCCGACGCGGACCTGCTCCTGGTCAGGGCGGGGACCGCTGACGGCCCCCGGCTGTTCGCCTGCGAACCGGCTGGGGACGCCACCTGCCAGCGGACACCGCGCCGCGTTCTCGACGAGACGCGCCGCCAGGCCCTGGTGGAGTTCCGCGGTGCACCGGCCACTGCCGTGGGCGCTGCGGAAGGCGCCGAGGGGGTGGTCGAGATGACGCTGGACGCCGGGCGGGCCGCCCTGGCGGCCGAGCAGGTCGGCGGTGGCGGCCATGCGCTGGACGCGACCGTCGACTTCGTCAGCCGGCGCCACCAGTTCGGACGCCCCATCGGTTCCTTCCAGGCCGTCAAGCACCGGCTGGCCGAGGTGCTGGTCGCGCTGGAAGCGGCCCGTTCGGCGTCCGCCTACGCCACCGCCTGCACGGCCGCCGCGTCCCCGCAGCTGCCGGTCGCCGCGTGCGCCGCCGCCCTGGTCTGCTCCGAGACCTTCCGCCTGGCCACGGCTGAATACGTGCAGCTGCACGGCGGTATCGGCTTCACCTGGGAGCATCCGGCGCATCTGTACGTACGCCGGGCGCGCAGCGGTGAGGCGCTGTTCGGCACCCCGGACCGGTATCGGGCCCGACTCGCGGGACTCGTCGTGCGCCCGGGGCCCGGTCCCGCCCTGCCCGCAGTCAAAAAGTGAACTCGATTCAAACAGAGTAGCCCCCGACAGAGTAGCCCCCGGTTGTTGTGAGTGCCGTGGGCTGGGGGCGCGCGAGGGATGACGGGAGGCCCCCGTGTCCATCTGCCCTGCTGATAGGCCGATTCGGGCTCGCTTCGGGAGTGCCGTCCGGGTGATGCCGGACCGGGGGTTGACAGTGGATCGGGCGAAGTCCAAACTCGTAGTGAATTCAGTTCAGTTACAGCAATGCGGCGCAACTGGGAGGCCGGACAATGGCAGTGGACGACGAGATCCAGTTCGAGCGCGACGGCCATGTGGCGCGGGTCTGGCTCAACCGCCCGTGGAAGAAGAACTGCGTCACCGTCCCGATCCTGGACAGGCTCGACGAGATCGTCACCGAGGTCGACGAGGACCCCGAACTCCGGGTGCTGGTGGTCCGGGGCCGGGGCGGCACCTTCTGCTCCGGCTTCGACCTCGACAGCCTCAAGGAGGAGTACGTAGGGAAGTCCAACGCCATCGACGTGGCGGTGAAGTCGGCCAAGGTGTGCGACCGGCTCTACTCGATGAAGACGCCGTCCGTCGCGGTCCTGGAGGGCCACGTCACCGCCGGCGGCTTCGAAATCATGATCTCGTGCGACTTCGCCGTCGCGGCCGACGACGCCAGGATCGGCGACTTCCACATCCGCCGGGCGCTGTTCGGCGGGGCCGGCCCCATCTACCGGGTGCCGCGCATGATCGGCATCCGCAAGACCAAGGAGCTGATGCTCACCGGCAAGCTCCTCTCCGGCACGGAGGCCGCCGAGTTCGGCCTCGTCAACAAGTCGGCCCCCGGCGAGGAACTCGACGCCACGGTCGAGGACTTCATCGGCGACCTCGTCGACAAGAGCCCGTTCACGATGTGGCTCACCAAGATGACGATCGACCGGAGCCTGGACGCCGACACCCAGTCCCTGATGGTCATGGAGCACCTCGCCGTCGGCGTCGCGCTCAACTCCGAGGACGCGAACGAGGGCGTCTCGGCGTTCCTGGAGAAGCGCGAGCCCAAGTGGCAGGGGTGCTGATCCGGATGACGTCCGTTCCGCGGAGTCCGGGCCCCGGGCTCCAGGGCTCACGCTGCACCGGGTGCGCGGTGACGGCCTACCCCGCGGAGGACACCTGCCCGCGCTGCGGGGGGACGGCCGAGCCGGCGGTCCTGCGCGGCACGGGCACGCTGTGGACCTGGACGGTGCAGCGCCACGCCCCCAAGTCCCCGCCCTACCAGGCCCCGCCCGGGGGCTTCGTGCCCTTCGCAGTCGGCTACGTCGAACTGCCGGAGGGCGTGCGGGTGGCTGCCGTGCTGGACGTCGACGACCTGGCGGACGTGCACATCGGCATGCCGCTCCGGGTGACCGGCGGAGGAGGAGTCCCCCGGGCCAGGCCCGCCGGACCAGGAGAGGAGGGGCCTTGAGCACCGAGGTCGTCGTCTGCGGAGCGGGGCGTACCGCCTTCGGCCGGAGTGAGGCGAGCGGACGGCAGCTTGCCGTCACCGCGGTGCACGCCGCGCTCGCGGACGCCGGAATCGCGTGGCCGCGGGTACGCGCCGCGTTCGGCGGCAGCGACAGCGCCGGGCTCGCCGACACCCTGGTCTCCCGACTCGGCCTGACCGGGCTGCCGTTCGTCAACGTCAGGAACGGCTGCGCCACCGGCGGCAGCGCGCTGGTCTCCGCCGTGAACGCGATCCGCTCCGGCACGGCCGACGTCGTCCTCGCCGTCGGCTTCGACAAACACCCCCGCGGCGCCTTCGACCCCAGGCCCGAGGACTGGGGGCTGGGAACGGAGTACGGAACCGACGGCCTGATGGTGACGACCCAGTTCTTCGGCATGAAGACCCAGCGCTACCTGCACGACCACGGGATCACCCCGCACACCCTGGCACGGGTCGCCGAGAAGGCCTACCGCAACGGGGCCCTGACGCCCGGGGCGTGGCGCCGCACACCGCTGTCCGCCGCGCAGATCCTGGATTCCGGCATGGTCAGCGATCCGCTGACCCGCTACATGTTCTGCTCGCCCGGCGCGGGCGCCGTCGCGCTCGTCCTGTGCTCGCCGCAGGTCGCCCGCATCCTGGACCGGCCCCGGGTCACGCTGCGCGCAGCCGCCGTACGGACCCGGCGCTTCGGCTCGTTCGAGGTGTTCAGCCCGTGGATTCCCGCAGGCCCGCTGACCAGCGTCAGCCGGGACGCCTCGGCCGCCGCCTTCGAGGAGGCGGGAATCGCCCCCGGCGAGGTCGACGTCTGCCAGCTCCAGGACACCGAGTGCGGTGCCGAGGTCATGCACATGGCCGAGTGCGGCTTCTGCGAGGACGGCGAACAGCAACACCTGCTCGCCGCCGGGGCCACGGAGATCGGTGGTGCGCTACCGGTCAACACGGACGGCGGCTGCATCGCCAACGGAGAACCCGTCGGAGCGTCCGGCCTGCGACAGGTCTACGAAGTGGTCCAGCAGCTGCGCGGCCGGGCAGGCGACCGCCAGGTGCCAGGCGAGCCCAGAGTCGGCTTCACCCATGTGTACGGCGCCCCGGGCGTCAGCGCGTGCACGGTGCTGTCCCGCTGACCGTCCGGCTGCCCTGGGCCGACTGTCCCGCTGTCCCCGAGACGGAGGAAGAGATGAACGGCATCCCGCAACCGTCGGCGTTCCGCGCCGAGGCCCGGCAGTGGCTCGCCACGGTCGCCCGGCCGCGCGCCGCCGGCGGGGAGTGGGGCAGCGGCTCCGACTCCGTCGCCGTGTTCGAGAACCGGACCGAGCAGGAGGAGCAGGAACACACCGCCCGCACCCGGGAGTGGGAACGCACCCGCTACGACCAGGGGTGGGGCGCACTCGCCTGGCAGGAGGCGTACGGCGGACGCGGCCTGCCGGCCTACTACGAGCAGCTCTACCGCGCCGAGGAAGCGGCCTTCGAGGTGCCGCAGCGCGGCGAGATCTTCCCGGTGACACAGCAGCTCGTCGCTCCCGCCGTCGACATCTGGGGCACCGAGGAGCAGAAGCAGCGCTGGCTGCGTCCCATGCTGCGCACGGACGAGCTCGCCTGCCAGCTCTTCTCGGAGACCGAGGCCGGCTCCGACCTCGCCGCGGTGCGGACCAGGGCCGTGCGCCAGGGCGAGGGCTGGGTGCTGCAGGGGCACAAGGTGTGGACCTCCGGCGCCCGGGTGGCGACCTGGGGCGTCGCCGTGTGCCGCACCGACCCGGAGGTGCGCAAGCACGCCGGCCTCACCGTCTTCCTGGTGCGCATGGACGCACCCGGGGTGACCGTCCGCCCCATCCGGCAGATGACCGGGGGCTCCAGTTTCAACGAGGTCTATCTCGACGGAGTGGCAGTGCCCGACACCGACCGGCTCGGGCCGGTCGGCGAGGGCTGGCGGGTCACTCTCAGCGTGCTGGCCGCCGAACGGCTCGACTCCGGCAGTCTCGGCCTGGACAACGCCGACCGGGCGCTGGACCTCGCACGGCACCTGGGCCGCCCGCTCACCGGCGCCGAACAGCAACGCGCCGCCGACCTCGCCGTCCGCGTCCTGGTCCAGCGGCTCATCGGACTGAGGGTGACCGCGGCTCTGGTCGCCGGCCGGGAGCCCGGAGCCGAAGCCTCGGTGGGCAAGCTGTACGCCACCGCGACCATGAGGCACACCAGCGAGCTGGTCTCCGAACTGCTCGGACCACGCCTGGCCGCGGACACGGGGGAGTGGGGCACCTACGCCTGGACGGAGCACCTGCTCGGCGCACCCGGCTACAGC
This sequence comes from Streptomyces sp. NPDC059740, assembly GCF_042733155.1. Taxonomy (NCBI): domain Bacteria; kingdom Bacillati; phylum Actinomycetota; class Actinomycetes; order Kitasatosporales; family Streptomycetaceae; genus Streptomyces; species Streptomyces sp. NPDC059740. The sequence goes on from NZ_JBHWGP010000041.1 coordinate 33,514, forward strand.
ATCGCGGGCGGCACCGACGAGATCCAGCGCAACATCCTCGCCGAGCGCGTGCTCGGCCTGCCCAAGGAGCCCGTCCGATGAGCACGGCCGCACAGGACCGGGAACTGACCGAACGGGTCCGCGACCGGTTGGGCCGCCTCCGCCCCGGCGCGCCCGTCGGCGAGTTGCGCACCCTGCCGGGCGGCCACTCCGGACTGACGTACGCGGTCACCGCGGGCGAGGGAAGGTACGTGGTCAAGGCGGTGCCGCCGGGACAGCGACCCGTCGGACGCAACGACGTGCTCCGCCAGGCCAGGGTGCTGCGCTCACTCGCCGGGTCGACGGTACCGGTACCAGGTGTCGTCTGCGTGGAGGAGGAGCAACCGGCCTGGTTCGCCATGGAGTTCGTCACCGGAGAGGCGCTCGAGCCCGTTCTCGACGACCACCGGGTGCCCGGCGTGACGGCACGGGCCCGGATGGTGGCGGCCGCCCGCCTGCTGCGCCGGCTGCACGACACCGATGTCCGCTCACCCGTCCTCGACGCCCCCGAGCCCCTCGACGCGGCGGGCGAACTGGAGCGGTGGAGCCGCACCCTGCACGCCGTCCCCGAGGAACTGCGCCCGGGAGGCGAGGCCCTGCTCGCCCGGCTGGCAGCAGGCATCCCGGAGACGGGGCAGCCGGTACTGCTGCACGGTGACTTCCGGCTCGGCAACGTGCTGTGCACCGGTGAGCGCCCGGTGGCCGTCGTCGACTGGGAGATCTGGAGCGTCGGCGACCCGCGCATCGACCTCGGCTGGTTCCTGCTCTTCGCCGACCATCGCAACTTCCCCCGGCTCGGGCACGCCGTGCCGGGCCTGCCCACCGAGGCCGAGCTGCTGGACGCCTACCTCGACGGTTGCCCGGCGCCGCCCGCGATGGAGTGGTTCCGGGCGCTCGGCCGCATGAAGATGGCCGCGATCATGGGCCACAACCTGCGCCGGCACCGCGAGGGCAGGCACCACGACCCGGACCAGGAGCGGCTGCCACCGACCATCGCCGCGATGATCCGCACGGCACGCGACATCCTTGGCTGAACAGGAGCAATCGTGGATTTCGGATTCTCGCCACGGGCGAGTGAACTCCAGGACCGCATGCGGTCGTTCATGGAAGAGCACGTCCTGCCCGCGGAGGCCGTCCACGACCGGCAGCTGGCCGAGGCCGACGACCCGCACGCGCTGCCGCCGGTGATGGCCGGACTCAAGGAGAAGGCACGCGCCGAAGGCCTGTGGAACCTCTTCCTGGCCCACGGGGAGTGGGGCGCGGGACTGACCCACCTCGACTACGCCCCGCTCGCCGAACTGGCAGGCCGTTCCGTCATCGGCCCCGAGGTGTTCAACTGCTCGGCGCCGGACACCGGCAACATGGAGCTGCTGGCGCTGTTCGGCACGCCCCGGCAGCAGGAGCAGTGGCTGCGGCCCCTCCTGAGGGCGGAGATCCGCTCCTGCTTCGCCATGACCGAGCCCGAGGTCGCCAGCTCCGACGCCCGCAACATCCGCACCCGCATCACCCGCGACGGCGCCGGCTACGTCGTCAACGGCCGCAAGTGGTACACCTCCGGCATCCTCGACCCCGACTGCAAACTGATCATCGTCATGGGCAGGACCGACCCGGACGCACCCGCCTACCGGCAGCAGAGCATGCTGCTCGTCCCCCGCGACACCCCCGGCGTCACCGTCCTGCGCGACCTGCCGATGTTCGGCTACACCGACCGGCTCGGCCACGGCGACGTGCTCTTCGAGGACGTCCGCGTACCGGTGGAGAACATCCTGGGCGGGGAAGGGGAGGGATTCGCGCTCGCCCAGGGGCGGCTCGGGCCCGGCCGCATGCACTACGCGATGCGTGCCGTCGGCTTCGCCGAACGCGCCCTGCAGATGATGTGCGAACGCGTCACCGCACGCACCGCCTTCGGCGGGCCGCTCGCCGACCAGGGCGTGGTGCGCGAGTGGATCGCCCGCAGCCGCATCGAGATCGAGCAGGTGCGCCTCCTGGTGCTGAAGTCTGCCTGGCTGATGGACACCGTCGGCAACGCCGCCGCCCGGACGGAGGTCGCGGCCATCAAGGTGGCGGCGCTCGAAGTCGCCCACAAGGTCGTCGACCGCGCGGTCCAGGCGCACGGGGCTGCCGGCGTCAGTGACGACACCGTGCTGGCCCGGCTGTTCTCCATCACGCGGGCACTGCGCATCGCCGACGGCCCCGACGAAGTGCACCTGCGGACGGTGGCCCGCCAGGAACTCGCCCGGTACGGGAAGCACGACAGGAAGGCAGGGGCAGCGTGAGTACCGACACCCTCCAGGACAAGGTGGCCGTCATCACGGGTGGCTCCCGTGGCATAGGCCTCGGCATCGCCACCGCCTACCGGGCCGCCGGCGCCCACGTGGTGATCGCCGCCCGCAAGGCGGCCGGGCTCGCGGCGGCCCGCGAGGAGCTGCTGGGCGGCAAGGGCGACGGCGAGGTGCACACGGTCCTCGCCAACGCCGGTGAACCGGATCAGGCACAGAGCTGCGTCGACGACACCATGGCCCGCTTCGGACGCCTCGACGTCCTCGTCAACAACGCGGCGACCAACCCGTACCACGGGGACCTCCTGGACCTGGATCTGCCGCGCGCCGAGAAGACCGTACGCGTCAACCAGTACGGCATGATCGCCTGGACCCGCTGCGCATGGCGGGCCTGGATGGCCGAACACGGGGGAGCGGTCGTCAACATCGCTTCCGTCGGCGGCCTGGTCGTCGACCCGCACATCGGCTACTACAACGCCACCAAGGCCGCCATGCTGCACATGACCCGGCAGCTCGCCTACGAGCTCGGCCCCCGCGTCCGCGTCAACGCCGTGGCCCCCGGCCTGATCAAGACCGAGCTGGCGCGTGCGGTGTGGGAGGTCCGCGAGCCGGTTCTCACCGCCCGACTGCCGCTGCGGCGCCTGGGCACCGTGGAGGACGTGGCCCAGGCTGCGCTGTTCCTCGCCTCGGAGGCGTCCTCCTGGATGACCGGCCAGGCGCTGGTGCTCGACGGCGGGGCCACCGCCCTGCCGATCGGGGTGGCGGAGTGAACGCACCACGAGCCGCCACCGACCTGTTCTCGCTCCAGGGCCGCACAGCGATCGTCACCGGTGCGTCCGCGGGGCTCGGCGCCCGCTTCGCCGCCGTCCTGGCGCAGGCCGGCGCCACCGTGTTCGCCGCCGCCCGCCGCATCGACCGGCTGCGGGAACTCGCGGACAGCGACGCGCGCATCCACCCGGTGGCCTGCGACGTCGTGCAGGAGAGGGAGCGCGCCGGCCTGGTCGGCACGGCACTTGCCACCACCGGCCGCATCGACATCCTGGTCAACAACGCCGCCACCTCCGGTGAGACCCGCGCCGCGGACGAGTCCCCGGAAGCCTTCGCCGGCGTCCTGGACGTGAACCTCACCACGCCGTTCCACCTGGCCAGGCTGACCGCCGAGGCGCCGGCTCCCGCCGGCCCCCCGACCGCCGGCCGGAGCATCGTGAACGTCTCCTCCATCCTCGGCCTGGTCAGCGCCACGCCTCTGGGCGGGGCGAGCTACTCGGCCTCCAAGGCCGGACTGATCGGCCTGACCCGCGAGCTCGCCGGACAGTGGGGCGGTACGGGCACCCGGGTCAACGCACTCGCCCCCGGCTGGTTCCGCACCGAGATGACCGCGGAGCTCTTCAGCGACGAACGCTCCAGCCGCTGGGTCGACCGCAACACACTTCTGGGCCGCGGCGGCCACGACCACGAACTGGACGGGGCGCTCCTCTTCCTCGCCTCGGACGCCTCCTCGTACTGCACCGGGCAGGTCATGACGGTCGACGGCGGCTGGACCGCGCGATGAGCGTCGGCTGCGCACTCGGCGACGAGGGCCTGGCCCGGGTCACGCTGTGCCGGCCCGAGGCGGGCAACGCCATCGACCTGGCAACGGCACGCGGCCTGCTGGACGCGGCACGCGCCTGCGCGGCAGGGAAGGCGCGGGCCGTGCTGCTCACCGCCCAGGGACGGTCCTTCTGCGTAGGCGGCGACCTCCGTGAGTTCTCAGCGCTCTCGGGCCGGGCACTGGAGCGACACCTCCTCGCGGTGACGGGCGCGCTGCACGAGGCCCTGCGCACGTTCGCCGCGATCGACGCGCCCATGGTGGCCGCGGTCCAGGGACCCGTCGCGGGCGCCGGAACAGGCCTCGCTGCGGCGGCCGACGTAACCCTCGCGGCCGACGACGCCTCGTTCACCGCCGCGTACACCGGCATCGGGTACTCGCCCGACGCCGGGGTGAGCTGGTTCCTGCCCCGCCTCATCGGACCCAAGCGGGCGCTGGACCTGCTGCTGACCAACCGGCGGGTACCTGCGGCGGAGGCCGAGAGGATCGGGCTGGTGAGCCGGGTGGTCGCCGCCGACCGGCTGCCCGTCGAGGCCGTCCGCACGGCCGAGTCGCTGCTCCGGGGACCCACCGCGGCCTTCGGCGCCACGCGCCGGCTCGTCCGCTCCGGGCTGACCGGCGAGCTCGGCCCGCACCTGGACCGCGAGGCGGGCGCGCTCGCCACCGCGGCGGCATCCGAGGAAGGCCGCGAGGGCGTCGCGGCCTTCCTCGCCAAGCGGGCACCCGACTTCACGGGCGTCCCGCTCCCGCCTGCGCCCGCCCCCTGACCCGCAACCCGAACCCGTGGAGCCCACCGTGCCGGAAGCATTCGTCGTCGGAGCCGTCCGTACCCCCGTCGGACGCCGCAGGGGCGCACTCAGCGCGGTGCACCCGGCTGACCTGGGCGCCCATGTGCTGCGTGCCCTCCTGGACCGTACGGGCGCGGACCCGGACGCCGTCGACGACGTGTACTTCGGGTGCGTGAGCCAGATCGGCGCACAGACCGGGAACCTCGCACGGACCTCCTGGCTCTCGGCGGGACTGCCGCAGCACGTGCCCGGTACCACCGTCGACCGGCAGTGCGGCTCCTCCCAGCAGGCCGTGCACTTCGCCGCCCAGGCCGTCGGGTCCGGCGCCGCCGACCTGGTGGTCGCCGGCGGGGTGGAGGTCATGAGCCTGGTGCCCCTCGCCAGTCCCGCGACGCTCGGGCAACAGGCCGGCCTGGGCAGCCCCTACGGGGGCGAGGGATGGCGCGGGAACTTCGGCGACCAGGAGGTCTCGCAGTTCCGCGGTGCCGAGCTGATCGCCGAGAAGTGGGACGTCTCCCGAGCGGACATGGAGCGGTTCGCGCTCAGCAGCCATCAGCGGGCCCTGGCCGCCCAGGCCGAAGGCGCCTTCGACGACGAGATCGTGCCGTCCTTCGGACTCACCGCCGACGAGGGCCCCCGAGCCGACACCACGCTGCAGAAGATGGCGGCCCTCAAGCCCCTGACGGAGGACGGCAGGCTGACCGCCGCAGTGTCGAGCCAGATCTCCGACGGTGCCGCCGCGCTGCTCATCGCCTCCGGTGAGGCGGTGCACCGGCACGCGCTGACGCCGCTGGCCCGGGTGCACACCATGACCGTGGTCGGCTCGGACCCCGTGCACATGCTGACCGGACCGATCCCGGCCACGCAGAGAGTCCTGGACAGGGCCCGCCTCTCGCTCGACGACATCGACCTGATCGAGATCAACGAGGCCTTCGTCTCGGTGGTCCTGGCCTGGCAGAAGGAGACCGGCGCGGTCGGGGAACGCGTCAACGCCTTCGGCGGTGCCATCGCGCTCGGCCATCCGCTCGGCGCCACGGGCGCCCGGCTGATGACCACTCTCGTCCACCAGCTGCGCAGGACCGGCGGGCGCTACGGCCTGCAGACCATGTGCGAGGGCGGGGGCATGGCCAACGCGACCGTGCTCGAGCGCCAGTGACCGAGGCCCGGCTGGCAACTGAGTTCAGGTTGGGGCTAGTCTCGGATGCCGACAGGGTCGGTGACAGCCGGGAGAGCGGAACATGGCCACCAGGAACGTTGAACCGGAAGCGGGACCGAGGTCCAAGCGCGCGGCCATCCTGACCGCCGCCGTCGACTGCTTCGGTGAGACGAGCTTCGAATCCACCAAGTGGGCCGCCGTCTCGGAGCGGGTGGGCATCGGGCAGACCGCGCTGTACCACTACTTCGAGTCCAAGACCCACTGCCTGCTCACCATCATGCGGCTCGAACTCCAGCGCTCGCACGAGAAGTTCACCGAGGCGACCGAGGGCGTGGCCGACCCCGTCGAGGCGCTGCGGGCCGCGGTGCGCGCGGCGTACGACGTCTCCGACCGTGAGGTGCTGCAGATGCGCATCCTCCACAACCACATGGACCTGCTCTCCGGGCCCCGCAAGTCCAAGCGGGAGGAGGCTGAGCGCGTGGCCGCCCGGCAGCTCGTCCAACTGGTCGAGCGGGACTGGACGAACCTCCTGGTGCGCGGCATGTCGCAGGGTGCTTTCCCGCTGCGGGACGCGCAACTGCTCGGTGCCGGTGTGCTGGGGCTCATCGTCAGCGTGTGGCGGTGGTACCGGCCGTCGGGGCCCACGCCGCTTTCGGAGATCAGCGACCTGATCGAAGGTGCCTGCGTGCGGATGGCCGCCATGTGACGCCCGGCATCCGCCAGGCCCCGCCCGCCGGCGCTCCCAGCCCCTGACGCTCCCAGCCCCCTGACGCCCCGTGCCAGGGGGCTGGTTGCTGTCCCGCACCTCCACGGTGCCGTCGCGACCCCCTCGCGCGGCCGGCCCGTGCGGTGGACGCAGCAGTGGGCAACGCCCCCTTGCCAGCCCTGTTTCACCGGCATTACGATCCCCACTGAATTGAACTGAACTCAGGTTGATTGACAACGGCCTGTCGGGCAGCCGTCGGCCGAAGGGGCACCCATGACCTTGCGCGCATACCTGACCAGCATGGACAGTCCGCACCCCGAGCGGACACTGGACCTCCTCGAACCCGGCTTCCGGTTCCTCCTCGCACTCCCCGGAAAGGAGGTCAGCGGCAGCTCCCGGGAGGACTTCGCCGCGTACATCGCCGGCCGCAACCCGGTCGACCGGGCACACGAGGTGCTGCGTCACAGCCAGGACGGCGATGTCGAGACCGTCTACGGAGTGGTGACGGAGAACGGGCGGTACTCCGGCTCCTTCCTCTCGGCGGCAGTGGTCTCGCCGGACGGCCTCCTGGCGCGCTACCAGTCCTTCTTCACCACCTCCTTCGCACTGGTCGACCGGCCCGGGGAGGAACGGCCCGAGCCGGGGGACGGCCCCGTGGCGGCTGCCCGGCCGAGCACAGCCGACGGGAGCCGCGCATGAGTGACACCGCCACTGCCCCCTTCCTCACCGCCTGGTTCGAGATCCTCGACGGTGAGGAGCCGGCCAGGGTCCTCGACCTGATCAGCGACGACTTCTTCCTCTCCATCCTCTTCTCCACCGGCGACGGGGAGGCCACCGACTTCTCCGGAGACCGCGCCGCCCTCGTGGGCTACCTGGACCAACGGGAGAAGGGCACCCGCACCCACCACCTTCTCTCCGCGGCCACCCTCGGCCGGGACGAGGTCTTCCTCGGAGAGGTGCGGCGCACCGGCGTCCCCGAGGCCAGCTTCGTCGCCGCCGGCCGGCTGAACGGTGAAGGCCGCCTGGAGCGCCTGCTGATCGGCCGGTCCTCGCAGGTCCGCTTCACCTGATCCCGGACGCAGCCGGCCCCCGGCACCACCGATCCCGTGCACCACCGACCGTTGCGAAAGGCCCCCATGTACAACCTCGTCCTGCTCGCCGCCCGCCCCCCGGAGTGGACCCACGAGCGGTTCATCGACTGGTGGCGCGGCGACCACGCGGAGCTCACCTGCCGCCTGCCCGGACTGCGTGCCTGGCGGCACACGGAGATCGACGCCGCTCTGGAGCGGCGCTCCGAGGGCTGGGACGGCATCTCCGTGCTCGGCTTCGACTCCCCCGAGGACCTGCAGAAGGCCCTCGCGAGCACCGAGTGGGCGGCTGCCGTGGCCCAGGTCGGCGACATGAGGGGCCGCCGGATCGCGGTGATGGGCCACGAGGCCGAGTTGTTCAGCGGCTGAGCCGGTACGGCGCGGCGGGCAGAACAAGGTGCAGCAGACGGAGTTCGGCACAGCGCAGCGAGGGACGGTATGCGACAGGTAGTGCGGGAGTTCCACCGGAGTGCGGCCGAAGCCGACTTCGTCGCCGTCATCGACGACACGGGTGAGCACACGGCCCGGGAACTGTGCAAGAAGGCGGCAGGTTCGGCCGTGACGCTGTCCTCCGGTGCGCAGGACGGTGCGGGCCGCACGGTCCTGCTCCAGGCGGACAACTCCTGGCGCACCGTCGCCGCCACCCTCGCCGTGGGTCTGGACGGCGGCACTCTCGCGGTCGTCAACAGGCACACCACGCGTGCCGAGTTCGCCGCGGCCTGGGAGGACATCCGCCCGGACGCCGTCGTCGCCGAGCCCTCCGCCATGGACGAATGGGGCGTGCACGACCTGCTGCCGGGTCTCGCCGGCTCGGTGCTCGACGGGTGGCAGTGCCTGGTGGGCCCGTGGCGGCCGGACGTCAGGAGGTGGTCGGGCGGCGCACTGATCGGCCTCACCTCAGGCTCCACCGGGCGGCCCAAGGGCGTCGTCCAGTCGGAAGAGGCCCTGCGTTACGCGGCGAGGCACACCATCACCCTCAACGGCCTCTCGGCGGGTGACGCCGTCGCCGCACTTGTGCCGCTGTCCTCGACCGCGGCGTACTGCTTCGGGGTCTACCTCTCCCTCCTGCTGCGCGGGCCGCTGGTGATGACGGCGAAGTGGGACCGTGCCGTCGCGCTGCGGCGGATGGCCGAGGCAGGTGTCCGGTGGACCATGTGCGTGCCGACGATGGCACTCCAGATGTCCACCGAGGCAGCGGGCTCCGGCATTCTCGGCTCGGTACGCTCGATCACCGTCGGCGGCGGCCCCATGGACCGTGGCGCCCTCGCGCGCGCAGAGCGGTCGCTGGGCACGAAGATCCTTCGGGTCTTCGGCATGTCCGAGTGCCTCGGCCACACCTCACCGAGCCCCGAGGACCCCGAGGAGATCCGGCTCGGCCGCGACGGGCGGCCCTTCCCCGGCACCGACCTGCGCGCCCTCACCCCCGACGGCCGCCCGGCCGGCCCCGGCGTGACCGGGCGGGCCCAGGTGCGCGGCCCGTCCCTCTTCCTGGGTTACGCCCACGACGGCAGCCTCGCACGGCCGGCACTGACGCCGGACGGCTACCTCGTCACCGGGGACCTGCTGATGGTCCACCAGGACGGCACCGTCAGCATCATGGGGCGTGAGAAGGACGTCGTCATCCGGGGCGGCCGGAACATCGACATCACCGAGATAGAGCGCGCGGTCGCCGGCTGTCCGCGCGTGTCCCGGGCCTGCGTCGCCGCGGTACCCGACGAGGTGCTCGGCGAACGGGTGGCGCTCCTCGTCGTCACCGAGGACGGCGGTGACATCGGCCTGGACGAGGTCACCGGACACCTGGAGCGCCTGGGCCTGTCCAAGACCAAGTGGCCCGAGTTCGTGTTCAGGGTCGAGGAGCTGCCGCAGACCAAAGTGGGCAAGACCGACCGCCGTACCGCCCGCGAACTGGCCGGCAGGCTGCGCGAACGCAGCCCGGGGCCGGCCTGACCCGGACCACCGGGCAGACCTCGTCGCCCCTGACGGTCCACAGCACCACACGCGCACACGCACCGCTCCACAGCGGGGTACCAGCAAGGGAGTGCCATGACGCAGCGGTTCGACCAGGGGCCCTGGGCGGCAGCCGGAGTCCAGACCGTACAACCCGGGGTGCACCGCGTCCCCCTGCCGCTGCCGAACGACGGGCTGCACGCCGTCAACGTCTACCTCCTGGAGGACCTGGCAGCGGACGGCCTGGTCATGATCGACGGCGGATGGGCCGTCCCCGAGGCGCGCAAGGCGCTGGAGGCGGCGCTGGCGGTCATCGGCCGGGACCTCGGCGAGATCAGCCACATCCTGGTCACCCACATCCACCGCGACCACTACACCAACGCCGTCGAGCTGCGCCGCCTGCTCGGTTGCCGCGTGTACCTCGGCGCCGGCGAGCGCCCGGGACTGGAGATGCTCGGCCTGCTCCGCAGCGACGAGCCGGCCGGCTCATTGGAGACCCTGCGCAGGGCCGGCGCGGCGGAACTGGCCGACGAGGTGGCGAGGATGGACCACGGGGGGTACGACCCGAGCGTGTGGGAGGCTCCCGACCGGTGGCTGGGCGCCGGGACGCTGCGTTTCGGCGACCGCGGGCTGCGGGTCGTCCCGACCCCCGGACACACCAGGGGACATGTGGTCTACCTGGACGAGCAGCGCGGCCTGCTCTTCTCCGGGGACCACGTCCTGCCGCACATCACCCCGTCCATCGGCTTCGAACTGGCCGAGCCCGGCGGCCGGCCGCTCGCCGACTACCTGGACTCGCTCCACCTCATGACGCGGTATGCCGATGCCCGGCTGCTGCCCGCGCACGGGCCCGTCACGGACAGCGCCCACACCCGGGTCGCCGAGTTGCTCGCCCACCACGACGACCGGCTGGCCAAGAGCCTGTCGGCACTGGACCAGGGCACGCTCGACGCCCACGGAGTGGCACGCAGGCTCGGCTGGACGCGCCGGGAGGTGCCGTTCGAGGAACTCAGCGCCTTCAACCGGATGCTCGCGGTCAACGAGACGGCCGCTCACCTGGACGTCCTCGTCCTGCGCGGACGGGCCGAGGTGGCCTTCGCGAACGGTGTGAACCAGTACACACGGACCCGCTGAAACGGGCGCGGCGAAGGTCGCCCCCGGTGCAGACGGAGCAGGCGACGAGCAGGGCCGGGCCGCCGGCCGGAGGAGGAGGAACCGTGCATGACCGACTGCGGGGGCGGACCGCTCTGATCACCGGGGCGACCGGTGGGATAGGGGACGCAGTGGCACGGCGGCTGGCGGCCGAAGGAGCCGCGGTGGTGGTGACCGACGTGGACGCCACCCGCTGTGCGGAACTGGCGAAGGAACTGTCGGACCACGGCGCGAGAGCCCTCGGACTCGCGCTGGACGTGACCGACGAGCAGGCCTGGCGCACCGCGGTGCAACGGGTGCTCGACACGTACGGTGGGCTGACCGTGCTCGTCAACAACGCGGGCATCGCGGAGACGCGGACCGTGGAGACGGAGACGCAGGAGTCCTGGGACAAGGTCATCGCGGTAACCCAGACCGGCGTCTGGCTGGGCATGAAGTACGGCGGCCCGGCCATCGAGGACTCCGGCGGCGGCTCGGTCGTCAACATCGCCTCGATCTTCGGCACGGTGGGCGGTTTCGGCAGTCAGTTCTCCTACCACGCGGCGAAGGGCGCGGTACGGCTGATGACGAAGAACGCGGCTCTGCACTGGGCCACGCGCGGAGTGCGCGTCAACTCCCTCCACCCCGGCTTCATCGAGACCCCGCGCTCCCGCCACCTGTGGCGGGGCACACCCCGCCACAGGGCGATGGTCGAGGGCACCCCCATGCAGCGACTGGGCCGGCCGGCTGAGGTCGCCGGCGCGGTGGCCTTCCTCGCCTCCGAGGACGCGAGCTTCGTCACCGGCTCCGAGATGTACGTCGACGGGGGCTGGACGGCGCGCTGAACGCAGGGCGGCACCCGTGGCTCCGCCGCTCCGCACCGAAGCCACGGGTGCGGGCACGCGCTCCGCAGGCCGGCGCCGGGAGGTGGCCGGCGAACGTGGCGCCGCCGCTCGGCGTACAGACTGTCCAGTCAGTGCGGTCAGGGCTCAGCGTGATCCGGCATCCAGGGCGCCCGGCGCGTCGGACGGGGTCAATCCCGAGGCCCACACGCGTCCGTACACCGACAGATCGCGCAGATGGCCTGTGACCTCGGCGGCGCTGTAGCCGGTGTCGTTCTCCACCCACCACGTCAGCACGCCGACCAGTTCGCCCGTCCAGGCCCGTGCGATCACGTCGAAGGGGACGCGCGGGGTGACCCCGAGCTGTTCGGCACGCTCCCGGAAGAGGAGCTCGACCCGCTCGCAGATGAGCTCGGTGAACTCCCGCAGCGCCCGGCCGTCGCCCTCGCCCCGGAGGATGACCTGGTAGACGGGCTTCTCCTGCGCGGCGTGCTGGAAGATGTAGAGGACCGGAAGGCCGGTGAAACCCTCTGCCCGGGCCTGCTCCACGGCGGGGAGCAGCCGCTCGCGGTCCACCGCCAGCTCCCGGACGACATCGACGAGCAGGTCCTCCTTGTCGCGGTAGTGCGCGTAGAACGTGGCACGCGCGACGTCCGCGCCCTCGGTGATCTCCTCCACCGTGACGGCGTGGAACCCCTTGTTCAGGACGAGTTCGACCAGGGTCGACCGCAACGCTGAGCGGGTGCGCCGAACACGGCGGTCCTCGGCGGGTCTGGCGGTCTCCCGGGGGCCGGCCGGGCCTCCTGCGGACTTGGTCACGAGATCGTTCCCTCTTTCGTTCGGGCCGTTGACCTGACACTAACGCTGCCCTTACGTTCCTGGACGTCAAGATTGGTAACGGACACAGTGTTCAGAAACTCCAGGGAGTCGTTGTGAACCTCGGACGGTACGTACGCCGGACCAGTAGCCATCAGCCCGAGGCCGAAGCAGTGGTCTGCGGCCCGACCCGGCTGACGTACGGCGAGCTGGACGAGGACAGCGACCGGCTCGCGACCGCCCTGCTCGACCTGGGGCTGCGCCGGGGAGACTGCGTGGCCACCCTTGCCGCCAACCGGGCCGAACTCGTGGTGACGGAAGTGGCGCTCTACAAGGCGGGGTTGGTGCGCGCCCCCGTCAACGCCCGGCTCGGTGAGCACGAGGTGGCCCACCTGCTGCGTGAGTCCTCCGCCCGCATCCTGCTCACCGACGCCTCCCACCTCGACGCGGCCCGGCAGGCGGTACCCGGCAGCGAGGTGAAAACGGTGATCGGCTACGACGGCCCGAGCGACCTGGGTCCCGGCTACACCGAGACCCTCGCGGCCACCGCCCCCGAGGCCGTCGACGTCGACTGCGCGCAGGACGACATCGCGGTGCTGCACTTCACGTCCGGCTCGACGGGAAAACTCAAGGCGGCGATCCAGACCCACGGCAACCGCGCCGCCGTTCTGCGCAAGATGGTGATGGGCCCGGAGACCCGCATCGGCCCCGGCGACAGGCAGATCCTGGCCGGGCCCGTCACCCACGCCTCCGGCATGCCGCTGATGGGCATCTTCTTCGCCGGCGGGTGCGCGATCGTCCTGCCGCGCTGGGACGCCGAGGAGTTCCTCGCCACCGTCCAACGAGAGCGCGCCACCCACGCGTTCCTCGTCCCGACGATGGTCAACACGGTCCTTGCCCTGCCCCACGCCCACGAGTACGACCTCTCCAGCCTGCGCCGGCTCATCTACGGGGCGGCCCCCATGTCCCCGGCCCGCATCCGCGAGGCGTGGCGGTTCTTCGGCCCGGTGCTGTCCCAGGGGTACGGCTGCGGGGAGACCACCTCGGGCGTGCTGTTCCTCTCGACCGAGGACCACCGCCGGGCCATCGAGGACGGCGACGAGGAACTGCTCCTGTCCTGCGGGCGCCCGCGCGCCGAGGCCGAGGTCGCCGTCGTCGACGAGGACGGGGTTCCGGTACCCGACGGGGAGGTCGGCGAGATCGCCGTGCGCGGCCCGGACGTCGTCCCCGGCTACCACAACGAGCCCGAGCTGACCGGCCAGGTCTTCCGCGACGGGTGGTTCCTCACCGGCGACCTCGCGCGCCGCCGCGCCGACGGCTACGTCTTCATCGTCGACCGCAAGAAGGACATGATCATCTCCGGCGGCTTCAACATCTACGCCGTCGAGGTCGAGGCGGCCCTGCACCAGCACCCGCAGGTGTACGAGGCAGCCGTCGTCGGCGTCCCGGACGCGCAGTGGGGCGAGGCCGTCAAGGCCGTCGTCGTGCCGCGTGCCGGGGCCAGGCTCGGCGAGGCGGAGCTCATCGCCTTCTGCGCCGAGCGCCTGGCCCGCATGAAGAAGCCCCGCTCGGTCGACTTCGTGACCGCGCTGCCGCACAACGCCAACGGCAAGATCGACCGCCGCGCCATCCGGGAGCCCTACTGGGCCGCCGCCTCACGCCGCGTCAACTGAGACCGCAGAACCCGCCCGCACCGCACCGCACAGGGAGCCACCGCCATGCCCTTCACCCTCGAACCCTCCTACGACGACAACCCGCGCCTGCAGGAACTGGTCACCGACCTGCGCCGCTACCTCCACGAGGAACTCATCCCCTACGAGCACGAGCGCGGCATCACCGCCGAGAGCAAACTGGACCGGCCGACGCTCGAACACGTCTGGAAGCGCAGCCACGAACTCGGCTTCTACGGCATCAGCCTTCCGGCGGAGCTGGGCGGACAGGGCCTGAACCTGGTCGAGCTCTGCGCGCTGAAAGAGGAGCTGACCGCATCCGGCGCGGCACTGTCGCACTCCGTGCTCGGCGACATGGGTGGCCCCCTGCGGGCCGGCTCCATCGTGAAGTACGCGACGGAGTACCAGTTGGAGCGGTACCTGCTCCCCGTCATCCGGGGTGAGCGCGCCTGCTGCTTCTCCATCACGGAGGAGGACGCGGGCTCCGACGTACGCCGCATGACCACCACGGCCACGCCGGACGGCGACTCCTACGTGCTCACCGGCAAGAAGGTCTTCAGTTCGGCCGCGCCCTTCGCCGACTTCGCCATCGTCGTCGCCCGCACGGCCCCGGCCCCCGAGGCCACCGACGAGGAGGTGTACAGCGCGTTCCTCGTCGACCTCGACAGCCCGGGCTGTTCCGTACTCGACGGTGAAGTCCCCATGTCGGGCCAGCAGATGGAGGGCGACCTGGTCTTCGACGGCTGCCGGGTCCCCGCCGCGAACCTCCTAGGCGAGATCGGTCAGGGCCTGCGCATCGGCATCGGACGCATCACCCTCAACCGCCTGCTGCACTGCCCGTCCCTCATCGGCGCCGCCCGGCGCGCCTGGGACCTGTCCGTGGCCTACTCCAGGAACCGCGTCGCCTTCGGCCGGCCGCTGCTCGCCCTCCAGGCCATCCAGCACAAACTCGCCGAGATGGCGACCGACGTCTACGCCGCCCGCTCCACGGTGCTGGCCACGGCGGCCCGGGCCGACCGGGGCGTGAACATCGCCGTCGAGGCCAACATGTGCAAACTGCTCACCGCGGAGTCCTGCTTCCGGGTCGCCGACCAGGCCGTGCAGATCCACGGCAAGGCCGGCCTGACCCGCGGCAACGAGGTCGAGCAGATCTTCCGCACACTGCGGATGTTCCGGGTCGTCACCGGCACCAGCGAGATCCACAAGAACGCGATCGCCAAGTCCCTGAGCTGACCGGCACGTCGTCGAGGACGGGCGACGGCGGCGCGCCCCGTAGCGCGGACCCCGAGGCCGTGGGGGTCGCGCACCCGCTCACCGGGGCTCCGCCCCGCCCCGACGCCCTGCCTGCCCCCTCGAATCCGCAGGAGTCACCCTTGGCACCCGTGTCACCACCGCGTTCCCAGCCCGCTGCGGCCCCGTGCGGCGGCCCTCCGGGGCCTCCCGCCGACAGGCGCCGACGAGCCTGGCTGATCACTGCCATGATCGTGGCGTTCATGGTCGTCAACTTCGCCGACAAGTCCGTCCTCGGGCTCGCCGCTCTCCCGATCATGGACGAGCTGCACCTCAGCCACAGCACCTACGGACTGATCTCCAGCTGCTTCTTCCTGCTGTTCAGTCTCTCCGGCCTGGTGGTCGGCTTCCTCTCCGCGCGCTTCTCCACCCGCCTGCTGCTGTTCGCGATGACCCTGCTGTGGGCGGTGGCCCAGCTCCCGGTGCTGATCGTCGCCACGGTGCCCGCCCTCGTGGTGGGCCGCCTGCTCCTGGGCGCTGCCGAGGGGCCGGCCGCCGCCATGTCCATGCACGCCCTTTACACCTGGTTCCCGCCCGGGCGACGCGGTCTGCCCTCGGCCCTGCACATCGGGGGCGCAGCCCTCGGCACCCTCATCGCCGCACCCGTGGTGACCTGGCTCATCACTGCCCACGGCTGGCGGTCGGCCTTCGCCGCGCTCGCGGTCGCCAGCGCACTGTGGTCCCTGCTGTGGTGGAGGGTCGGTCACGACGGCCCCTACGGCCAGGCGCAGCCGCCCCCGGCACAGGGCGAGCCAACACGGGGCGGGACCCGGCTGCCGTACCGCAGGATCCTGCGTACCGGCACCGTCCTGGGCAGCATCTCCAGTGCGTTCGGCGCCCAGTGGGCGCTGTCCCTCAGCAGCACCTGGCTGCCCGCCTACCTGCGCACCCAACTCCCCATGACCGCCGAGCGGGCGGCGACCACCATCAGCGCGGTCTCCGCATGCGGCTTCGTCCTGCTGCTGACCGTCTCGCCGCTCGTCGACGCGCTCAGGAGGCGTGGCGTCTCCCACCGCTGGTCCAGCGGAGCCCTCCAGGGGGGTGCGGTCTGCCTGGCCGGTGCAGCCATGGCCGCCTTTCCCTTCGTCCACCCCACCGGCCCGCGGCTCGTGCTGCTCGCTGCGGCTTTCGGCTGCGCCTCCGTCGCCATTCCGCTGCACTACATCACCACGGCCGAGGTGGTCCCGACCACCCAGCGCGGCGCCGTCTTCGGCATCGTCGCCGCCACCGGTACCCTTCCCGGCCTCCTCGCGCCGGCCCTCACCGGCCACTTCATCGACACCTCGCGGACCGCGGCGACGGGCTACACCACGTCCTTCCTGGTCACGGCGGTCGTCATGCTGCTCGCCGGCGCCTTCGCGGTTGCCGCCATCCGTCCGGAGCACGACGCCCGGCGCCTGAACCCCGCCGGGGGCGACTGAACCCCTACCGGCAAAGGGCCGCGACGAGCCCCACCCCGCCACCGGGCCGTCCGCCTCGTGGCCGCAGACCCACGGGCGTCGTCCCGGTCACCGGCCCGGGACGACGAGCAGCCCGGCCTCCTCCGGCCCGATGAGGCGTGGCGGCGGTCGCGGTGCCGACGGCTGGGTGGACGCGGGTCACTGCGCCGGCCCGGCCGGCCGGTACCCGTCGCCGGCGGGCAGCCGTGGTGCCCGGCGGCTCTCAGAACAGCGGCTGCCCGATGCCCAGCAGGTTGCCCTCGCTGTCCCGGAACCAGCTCGCGCGCTCCCCCCTGGAGCCCTTGCTCGGATAGTTCCCCGCCACCTCCGCGACGCCGTCCTCGGTGCGGAGACCGGGTGTGTCCACCGACTCGAACACCACGCCGCGGGAGAGGAGTTCGGAGCGGACCTCGGCGAGGTCGTCGACCTCCCAGCCCATCTGTGTGAACGTGCCCTGAGAGGAGCCGGTCGATTGGAAGAGCACGAAGTCGGTCCCGCCGCACCGGTACAGCAGCCCCCCGGGCCGCTCGTCGAAGGGTTCGAGACCGAGCTTCTCGGAGTAGAAGCGCCGTGCCCGGGCCAGATCCTGGGCAGGCAGCCGGGTCGCCACCCGGCCTCGCGAGAGCGCCCCAGCGTCTGTTCGTGCCATGCCTGGACCCTGCACCCCCGACGCCCTCACCCGGCGCTCCGACAGGGCGGCGCCAGCCTAAAGGGCAAGGCCGTGAAGTTAAGGCTCGGGAAGGCAAACGCGTGGGGACTGATCTGGTGTGATCCGGGACGTGAGAAGCGGAGCCCCGGTAGAACT
>NZ_JBHWGP010000042.1:0-22243 GCF_042733155.1 Streptomyces sp. NPDC059740
GCCGTACTCGGCTGACCTGCGGCCCGGGCCTCCCGCGCAGAGTGCTCCGACGTCCACGCCGCCGGCGCAGAGCGCCCCACCGGCATCCGCCCCCCCGGCGGGGCCCCGCCCCCCCCCCCGCCCGGGGGGGGGCCGGCGGCCCCGGCGTTCTCCGGTGATTCGGGGGCCGGCCGGCACCATCCTCCCCCGGGGCCTGCGGCCCACCCGCACCCCGCGTCCCGCACCACCGCGTCCGGTGGCGGTGACGGACTCGGCTTCCGCACGGGAGGGGCGGACCGCGGCGCCGTCACGGGAGCGGCTCCCGTTCGCCCTCGCGGACACCCTCTGATCACCGCTGTGATCAGCATTGATCGATCAGTCGTCCGATTCGCCCGGATTGTCACTAACTAAATAGTGATCGACCGCTAAAGTCCGTCCACTTTGCTGCCGAAGAGGTCAGTGACTCTTCACTCACGGACCGTTCCGGCTCGTCCCGACGACCGGGGCCCGTGTTCCTTCCTTCCCGCCACTCCCCCAGGAGGCCCGGTGTCTGTTCTCCTCGAGCAACCCTCCAGCCTGGTCGCCTACCGCCCGAACAAGCCGACGGCCATGGTCGTCGTGGCCGACCCCCGTGTCCGCTCCACCGTCACCCGCCACCTGTGGGCGCTCGGTGTGCGCGACGTGATCGAGGCGTCGTCCATCGCGGAGGCCCGCCCCCGCGTCGGCAGCCCGCGCGACATCTGCGTTGCCGACGTCCACCTGCCCGACGGCTCCGGCCTCACCCTGCTGTCCGAGACCCGGGCGGCGGGCTGGCCGAACGGCCTCGCCCTGTCCGCCGCGGACGACATCGGCGCGGTGCGCAACGCCCTCGCCGGCGGCGTCAAGGGCTACGTCGTCACCGGCACCCGCACCAACCTGGGCATCCCCGGACGCCCGGGCGGTGCACCGCTCGGTGCCGGCGCCACCCGCCTGCACCGCCGCCCCCCGGGCGCCCCCGGTCACCCGGGCGGCTACCGCGAACTCTCGGGCCGTGAGGTCGAGGTACTGCGCCTGGTGGCCGAGGGCCAGTCCAACAAGGCCATCGGTGTCTCGATGGGCCTGTCCGCGCTGACCGTCAAGAGCCACCTGGCTCGTATCGCCCGCAAGCTCGGTACCGGCGACCGCGCCGGCATGGTCGCCGTCGCCCTGCGTACCGGCATCATCCACTGACCGCCCCCCTCTCCCCGTCCGACCGCGTCCTTCCCTCCGGACCGCCGTCCGGTACCCCCTCTCCCCCTTCCGCCCGGCACGTCCCGGGCCCGCCGGCACCGCCCGGAAGGCCCCTGTGACCTGCCGAAGACCACGTCGAAGCCCGTCGAGGGACCGTTCCCCCGACGGGCTCGGCGCGTTCCCCGATACCCTTGACCGGTGACCGACGCCGAGAAGACCGCAGCAGCCGCGCCCCCGCGCACCAGCTCAGAGACGCCTCCGGAAACCCGCCCGGCACCGGTCCCCCTGCTCGAACCCCGCGAGGGCATTCCGCCGGTCACCACCACCCCCGAGGCGCTCGCCGAGGTCGTCGCGGCCGTGGCCGCCGGCACCGGGCCGGTCGCCCTCGACGCCGAGCGGGCCTCCGGCTACCGCTACGGACAGCGCGCCTACCTGATCCAGCTGCGCCGGGAGGGCTCGGGGAGCCACCTGATCGATCCCGTCGCCTGCCCCGACCTCACCTCCCTCAACGAGGCGATCGGCGACGAGGAGTGGGTGCTGCACGCCGCCACCCAGGACCTGCCGTGCCTGCGCGACATAGGCATGTCACCGGTCAGGCTCTTCGACACCGAGCTGGCCGGCCGGCTCGCCGGCTTCCCCCGCGTCGGCCTGGGCGCCATGGTCGAGAACGTGCTGGGCTTCGCGCTGGAGAAGGGCCATTCCGCCGTGGACTGGTCCTCGCGCCCGTTGCCGGAGCCCTGGCTGCGCTACGCCGCCCTCGACGTCGAACTCCTCGTCGACCTGCGCGACGCCCTGGAGGAGGAGCTGGCCGCGCAGGGAAAGCTGGAGTGGGCGCAGCAGGAGTTCGCCGCCATCGCCGCGGCCCCGCCGGCGCCGCCGCGGAAGGACCCGTGGCGCCGCACCTCCGGGATGCACAAGGTCCGCCGCCGTCGGCAGATGGCCGTGGTGCGGGAACTGTGGAACGCGCGCGACCGCATCGCACAGCGCCGCGACGTCTCCCCCGGCAAGGTCCTGGCGGACGCGGCCATCGTCGAGGCGGCGCTGGCGGTGCCGGTGAACGTCCAGGCACTGGCCGCGCTGCCGGGGTTCGGCAGCCGCACCGGGCGCCGTCAGCTCGACCAGTGGCAGGCGGCGGTGGACCGCGCCCGGGCGCTGCCGGAACGCGAGCTTCCGCAGCCGGGTCAGGCACAGGGCGGACCGCCCCCGCCGCGGGCCTGGGCCGACCGGGACCCGGCTGCCGCCGCGCGGCTCGCGGCGGCCCGCTCCGCGGTGAGCACCCTCGCCGAGGAGCTGAACCTGCCGCAGGAGAACCTCATCACGCCCGACACCGTGCGGCGGCTGTGCTGGGAGCCACCGGCCGATCCGTCCCAGGCATCGGTGGCCGCGTTCCTCACGGCCCTGGGCGCGCGCCCCTGGCAGGTCGAGCACGTCTCGCCGCTGCTGAGCCAGGTGCTGGTGGAGACCGGGGAGTAAGGACCTCGGCCGGGGCCGCCTCCCCGTGGCTCCCCGGCTCCCGGTGGTGCCTCACGCATTGCCGGCCAGCAGCCGGGTGACCTCCTCGTCGGAGACCTGCGTGAAGTCGTCGTACCACTCGCCCACCGCGAAGAAGCTGTGCGGCGTGTGGAGGCAGACCAGTTCGTCGGTCTCCGGCCGCAGCGCCGCCACCGTGTCCGGCGCCCCGACGGGCACCGCGAGCACGATCCGGGCGGGCCGCTCGGACCGGACCGCCTGCAGGGCGGCGCGGGAGGTCATGCCGGTCGCCAGGCCGTCGTCGACGAGGAAGACGGTGCGGTCGGCGATGCGGGGAGCCGGGCGGCCCGGCCGGTAGGCCTCCTCGCGTCTGCGCATCTCGGCGCGTTCGCGCTCGACGTCCCCGGCCATGTCCTGCGGTGTCAGCCCCAGGTAGGCCAGGGACCCGGTGTCGAAGAGCGGCTCGCCCTCCCCCGCCACCGCCCCGACGGCGACCTCGGGGCGGCCCGGTGCGCCGATCTTGCGCGCCACCAGGACGTCCAGCTCGGCCGCCATGTCGCGGGCCACCTCGGCGGCCACCGGCACCCCGCCCCGCGGCAGGGCGAGGACCAGCGGGTCGGTCCGGCTCTCCGGCCAGCCCACACCGGCCTCGTCGGTGCGGTCCTCACCGTTGACCGGTTCGCGCAGTCGCTCGGCGAGGTAGAGACCGGCCTGCCGTCGGTCCGTGAAGCGCATCCCGTACTCCTTACCGCTGGTGGCGCCCGGCGAGGCCGGTGCCCCGCCGGGCGGCGAGGGCGGACCCGCACCCCGTCCGCGAGGTCGGGTACCCCGGGACTACGGCGTCGGTTCGGGGGCCGGCACGGGTCCGGGGGCCGGGCCCGGCTCGGGTCCCGGTGCGGGCGGCGTGGGGTCCGGGGGCACGGGGTCGGGTCCGGGCCCGGGCGGCCCGGGTTCCGGCACGGGGTCGGGGCCGGGGGCCGGCACGGGGCCGGGTCCGGGGCCCGGCTCGGGTCCGCCCGGGCCCGGTGTGGGGCCGGGGTTCGGCGGGACCGGTGTGGGGTCGATGGGGCCGGGGCGTCCCGGCGGTTGCGGAGTGGTCACCGTCATCCCTCCTTCAGCGGGGCGGTGGACGCGGCGGCCCGCGCCGCACCGCCGGACGTCGACGTCCTGGACCTGTTCGGGTTCCCCCCAGGGCACCACCCAAACGGGCGAACGGGCCGCGCGCGGTCCTCCCGCGGCGCGCACACTGCCCCCCACCGGCAGGCGGCGGGTGGCCACGCACTGCGCCGGGCGGCCCCGCCACCGCGTCCGCCCGGCGTCGGGGCGGTGCCCGGTGGGAAGGTAACCGGGCATGACCGTCGACCGCACCCTGGTCCGTCCGGCGTCCGCCACGGACCTCAAGACCGTGGCGGACGTCTACGCCCACTACGTCCGCCACACCGTCGCCACCTTCGCCGAGACACCGCCCACGGTCGCCGACTGGGAGGACCGGTTGGCCGACCTGGCCGAGCGCGGGCTCCCCTTCCTCGTCGCCGAGTCGGCCGGTGAGGTGGCCGGCTTCGCCTACGCGGGGCCCTGGCGTCCGAAACCGGCCTACCGCCACACCGTGGAGGACACCGTCTACCTGGCCCCCGACGCCGTCGGACGGGGCCTGGGGACCACCTTGCTGACGTCGCTGATCACCGAGGCCACCAGGGCCGGCGCCCGGCAGATGATCGGAGTGATCGCCGACACCGGCGGCCGGACCTCCCTGGGGCTCCACCGACGCCTGGGGTTCGCCGAGGCAGGCCGGCTGGTGAGGGTCGGGTACAAGCACGGCCGCTGGCTGGACACGGTTCTGGTGCAGCGGGCACTGACCGCCGGGTGACGGCCGGCCCCGGCGCGCCGGGTGTGACCTTCGCCGCTTGTCCGCCGGGCGTCCGCAGGCCGTCGACACGGTGGTTACCCGCAAGTAGCATGACGGTGCGGCGCGCTGTGACCGTGCGCCCGCAGCAGTGCCACCCCGCACCTGGAGGAGAGCCAACGTGCCTCGTACCGCTAGGGACGTCGTCTTCGTCGACGGCGTCCGCACCCCGTTCGGCAAGGCGGGCCCGAAGGGCATCTACCACGAGACCCGCGCTGACGACCTGATCGTCAAGTGCATCCGGGAGCTGCTGCGCCGCAACCCGGACCTCGACCCCGCCCGTATCGACGAGGTGGCCGTCGCGGCGACCACCCAGATCGGCGACCAGGGCCTCACCCTCGGCCGCACGGCCGGCATCCTGGCGGGCCTGCCGCAGAGCGTCCCCGGCTACTCCATCGACCGCATGTGCGCGGGCGCGATGACCGCGGTGACGACGACCGCCGGCTCCCTCTCCTTCGGCGCGTACGACGTGGTCGTCGCCGGCGGTGTGGAGCACATGGGCCGCCACCCGATGGGTGAGGGCGTCGACCCCAACCCGCGCTTCGTCTCGGAGAAGCTGGTCGACGAGTCGGCCCTGTTCATGGGCATGACGGCGGAGAACCTCCACGACCGTTTCCCGCACATCACCCGGGCGCGCGCCGACGAGTACGCCGTACGCAGCCAGGAGAAGGCCGCCAAGGCCTACGCCGACGGGAGGATCCAGGCCGACCTGGTCCCGATCTCGGTGCGCCGCACCAACGAGGAGGCCGGTGAGACGGGCTGGGGCCTGGCCACCGCCGACGAGCCGATGCGCCCCGGCACCACCCTGGAGGGCCTGGCCGGCCTCAAGACGCCCTTCCGCGCCCACGGCCGGGTCACCGCGGGCAACTCCGCGGGCCTGAACGACGGCGCGACCGCCTCCCTGCTGGCCGCCGAGGACGTGGCGCGCGAGCTGGGCCTGCCGGTGAAGATGCGCCTGGTCTCCTACGCCTTCGCGGGTGTGGAGCCGGAGGTCATGGGCTTCGGCCCGATCCCGTCGACGGAGAAGGCGCTCGCCAAGGCCGGCCTGTCCATCGACGACATCGGCCTGTTCGAGATCAACGAGGCGTTCGCCGTCCAGGTGCTGGCCCTGCTGGACCACTACGGCATCGCCGACGACGACCCGCGCGTCAACCAGTACGGCGGCGCGATCGCCTTCGGCCACCCCCTCGCCTCCTCCGGCGTGCGCCTGATGACGCAGCTGGCCCGGCAGTTCGAGGAGCAGCCGCAGGTCCGTTACGGCATCACCACCATGTGCGTCGGCTTCGGCATGGGCGGCACGGTCATCTGGGAGAACCCGCACTTCGAGGGGGCAGGCAAGTGAGCACCACCACCGAGCTGTTGAAGGGCGCAGCCGAGCTGTTCCCCGACGAGGTCGTCACCAGCGCCCACGTACGCCACCTCGACCTTCCGTCGAACGCCGGCAGGTTCGCGCTGATCACGCTGGACAACGGGCACGACCACACCAAGCCGACCACCATCGGCCCGCAGTCGCTCGCCAACCTCAACACGGCGATCGACCAGGTCGAGAAGGAGGCCGCGGCAGGCGAGATCGTCGGTGTCGGGGTGACCGGCAAGCCGTTCATCTTCGCCGTCGGCGCCGACCTCAAGGGCGTCGAGCTGCTGAAGTCGCACGAGGACGCGCACGCCATCGGCCAGGGCGGCCACGACGTCTTCAAGCGGCTGGCGGGCCTGGCGGTGCCGACCTTCGCCTACTACAACGGCGCCTCGATGGGCGGCGGCGTGGAGATCGGTCTGCACTGCACCTACCGGACGGTCTCCGCCGCGGTGCCGGCGTTCTCGCTGCCCGAGGTCTTCCTGGGCCTGGTGCCGGGCTGGGGCGGTTGCGTGCTGCTGCCGAACCTGATCGGCGCCGAGCGTGCCGTCAGCGTCGTCATCGAGAACTCCCTCAACCAGAACAAGCAGCTCAAGGGCGGCCAGGTCTACGACCTCGGCATCGCCGACGCGCTGTTCGAGGGCGCCGACTTCCTGGAGCAGTCGCTGGCGTGGACGGCCTCCGTCCTCAAGGGCGAGATCTCCGTGGAGCGCGCCGAGCCCGACCGCGGTGAGGCCTGGGACGCCGCCGTGGCCAAGGGCCGGGCGATCGCCGACTCCAAGGTGCACGGCGCCGCGCCGGCCGCCTACCGGGCGCTGGACATCATCGCCGCCGCCAAGGACGGGGATCTCCAGGCCGGCTTCGACGCCGAGAGCCAGGCGCTCGCCGACCTCATCATGGGCGGTGAACTGCGCAGCGGCATCTACGCCTTCAACCTGGTGCAGAAGCGGGCCAAGCGGCCGGCTGGCGCGCCCGACAAGAGCCTGGCGCGCAAGGTCACCAAGGTCGGCGTGGTCGGCGCGGGCCTGATGGCCTCGCAACTGGCGCTGCTGTTCGCCCGCCGCCTGGAGGTGCCGGTCGTGCTGACCGACATCGACCAGGAGCGGATCGACAAGGGCGTCTCCTACGTCCACGGCGAGATCGACAAGCTGCTGCTCAAGGGCCGCGTCCACCAGGACAAGGCCAACCGCCTCAAGGCGCTGGTGTCGGGCTCCCTGGACAAGGCGGCGGCGTTCGGTGACGCGGACTTCGTCATCGAGGCCGTCTTCGAGGAGATGAGCGTCAAGCGGCAGGTGTTCGCCGAGGTGGAGGCCGTGGTCCCGGAGACCGCGATCCTCGCCACCAACACCTCCTCCCTCTCGGTCACCGAGATGGCCGCGGAGCTGGCGCACCCCGAGCGGGTCGTGGGCTTCCACTTCTTCAACCCGGTGGCGATCCTGCCGCTGCTGGAGATCGTCCGGGCGGAGAAGACCGACGACGCGGCGCTCGCCACCGCCTTCTCGGTGGCCAAGTCGCTGAAGAAGACGGCGGTGCTGGTGAAGGACGCGCCGGCGTTCGTCGTCAACCGCATCCTCACCCGCTTCATGGGCGAGATCCAGAACGTCATCGACGAGGGCACCCCGGTGGACGTGGCCGAGCGGGCCGTCGAGCCGCTGGGCCTGCCGATGTCGCCGCTGGTGCTGCTGGAGCTGGTGGGCCCGGCGATCGGCCTCCACGTCTCGGAGACGCTCCACGGCGCCTTCCCCGAGCGTTTCACCGTCTCGCCGAACCTCAAGGCGGTCGTCGAGGCCGGCAAGCGCGGCTTCTACGTCCACGACTCCGGCAAGCCGGAGCTGGACCCGGAGGTCGCAGCCCTCCTCAAGCAGGGCGACACCGTCCTGACCGAGGAGCAGGTGCGTGACCGGGTGCTGGACGCGGTGGCGCAGGAGATCGGCCTGATGCTGGACGAGGGCGTCGTCGCCGAGGCGCAGGACATCGACCTGTGCCTGATCACCGGCGCGGGCTGGCCCTTCCACCTGGGCGGCGTCACGCCGTACCTGGACCGCGCGGGCGTCTCCGAGCGCGTCAACGGCAAGCGGTTCCTGGCCCCCGGCGTGGCCAGCGTCCCGGCCTAGCCGGCGTCCCGGTCTGACCGGCGGACGGCGGTTGGCAGGAGGGGCGGGCGCTTCCCGGCGGGAAGTGCCCGCCCCTCCGCCGTGCCCGGGGGCGGCGACCGCGCGCCCGCTCACCCGTCCGCCGACCGCGCCCACCGCCGCAGCACCACCACGGCCTCCTCCCGCACGCTTCCCGGCACCTGTTCGGCCGGCAGCGCCCGCGACTCCTTCGGCAGGGCCAGCTCCCGGTACAGCCGGCGGTCCGCCAGGCCGCAGGCGGCGACGTCGTCGGTCGTGGCGGCGTGGACGACGCGCGTCACTCCGGCCCAGTAGCAGGCGGCCAGGCACATCGGGCAGGGCTCGCTGCTGGCGTAGAGGACCGCGCCCTCCAGGACGGGCCGTCCCAGGGACCGCCCCGCGGCCCGCAGCGCCTCGATCTCGGCGTGTGCCGTGGGGTCGTTGGCCGGGGCCACCCTGTTGCGCCCCTCCCCCACCGTGCGGCCGTCGAGCACGACCAGGGCGCCGAAGGGACGTCCACCGGCGTCCACCGCCTGCTGGGACAGGTCCACGGCGCGCTGGAGGAGGGCTTCGGGGTCGGCGGTCTGCACCACGGTGGGCTCTCCTTCACGTCGGCTGCGTGTCCCGTCCCGGGGACCTGCCGCGTACCCGGGGCTGCCCGGGCGACACCGGAGGCGGCGGACGAGGGGCCGGGCCGCCCGGGGCGTCGGCGGGCGTCGGGGCCGGTGCGGTGGCCGTGGGGGGCGGAGGACGGGCGTCCCGCCCTCCCGTGCCCGCCGGCGGTCCGGTTCGGCCGGTGGCCGGAAGGATGACAGGCTGGGGTAATGCTTCCTGTGGTGATCGTCGACGCGGCCAACGTCGTGGGGTCCGTCCCCGACGGGTGGTGGCGGGACCGGCCGGGCGCCGCGCGCCGGCTCCGCGACGCCCTCGTCCCGCTCGCCGCCGAGGGCCTGCCGGGCCTGGTGGACGGCCCGGTCGAGCTGGTGCTGGTGGTCGAGGGGGCGGCGCGCGGCGTCGAGGAGGTCCCGGGGGTGCACGTCGTGGCGGCCCCCGGGAGCGGCGACGACCGCATCGTGGAGCTGGCGGCCGAGGAGGCCGGGAAGCGCCGGTGTGTGGTGGTGACCGCCGACCGCGAACTGCGGTCCCGGGTCCGGGCGCTGGGCGCGGAGGTCACGGGGCCTTCGAGTGTCCGCGGTCGGCCTGGCCCTCCTCCGGCGTGAGTGCGTAGAGCACCGCTCCCCCCACGCTCCCCACCCGGTGGTACCCCCGCAGCAGGTGGCGCAGTTCCGGGACGCGCCGCGGGCCGTAGGCCTGGCCCAGCGAGTCGTCGACGACGAGCCGCGGCGGGTGGGTCCGCAGTTCGGCGCGGAGCACGTCCCAGGAGCCCGGTACCCCGTACGCGGCGCCGACCGTGGCGGCCGGGCGGCCGCCGGCGTGGTTGGTCAGCAGTCCGGCGGTGAGGAACCGGGTGGCCGGCGGACGGTCGGCGAGCCAGTACTGCTCGGGGTGCATGCCCCACAGCCACACCGCCTCACCGGGGGCGGTGCGCGCCCGGACGGCGTGTGCGACCTCCTCGGAGTGCCGCAGCCATGACGGCTGGGTGAGGAGGCCCCAGGTGAGGAAGGCGGTGCAGGAGACGCCGCCCAGCACCAGCGCGGTCGTGGCGGTGCGGGCCGGCAGCCGGGAGAGCGCCGCTGCCGCCAGCAGGACCAGCGGCGGCACCAGCTCCAGGTAGTAGTGGCCGAAGAAGTGCAGGCCCAGGGTCACGCCCAGCAGCGCGCCGCCCAGCCACCACCGCACCTCCGCGGGGGCGGCCCGCGGGCGGCGCAGCGCCGGCCAGAGCAGCCCCGCGCTGCCGGCGGCCAGCAGCGCCGCGTTGCCCGCCGCCCGGCCGAGCGCGACGGCCAGGCCGGCGGTGGAGAAGAGGTAGGTACCCGAACCCGACACCGTCCAGAACAGGAAGCCGGCAGGCGAGGTCGAGGCCGCGGCGGCCAGGAGGGGCAGGGCGAAGCCGGCGGCGACCCGGCCCGCGGCGGCGGTGCGGGGCGCCAGGCCGGGGACGGTGCGCAGCAGCAGGCACGCCACCGGCAGCAGCGCCACCGCGCCGGTCTGCCGGGTGAGTGCCGCAGCCGCGGCGCACAGACCGGCGGCACCCCAGCGGCGGTGGTCGGCGCAGACGAACGCCGCCACCGCCCAGGGCAGCATGAAGACTTCGAAGAGCGCCGCCTGCGCGTCCTGCGGGTTCAGCCCCACCGACGCCGTCAGCGCCAGTACGCCCGCCACCCACCCGGCACGCTCCCCGTGTCGCCGACGTGCCAGGTGGGCGAGCAGGACCGCCGTCGCCAGCCCCGCGAGAAGGGCCAGTACCCGCACCGGCCACAGCGACCGGTCGCCGAAAACGGCGAAGCAGGCCCGGTAGAGCCAGGGCAGCAGCGGCGGTTTGCGGTCCACCACCGTGGTGTAGAGCCGGCCGCCGGCGGCGAGTATCCGTGCCTGGGTGGCCAGGTAGCCCTCGTCCGGGTTCCACACGGGGCGGCGGAAGGAGGGCAGGCGGGTGACCACGGCGAGGGCGGCCAGGGAAGGCAGCAGCCGCCCCCAGTAGCGCCGCCGGTCCGCGGTGCGGGCCCACGCGGCGGACCGGCCGGGGGCCGGGGCGGGAGCGGCGGGGAGGTGGGTCGGCACGGCCACAAGGTAAGCGGGCCGGGCGCCGGCGGCCCGGGACGACGCGGGCCGGCGACCACGGTCACCGTAACGTGTCAGCGCCCGCGAACGGGGGGCCGCTCGGCGTGCAGCCGGCTGTGCGCGCGACCGTAGGCGAAGTAGACGACCACGCCGATCGCCATCCAGATCCCGAACCGCAGCCAGGTCTCCGCGGTGAGGTTGAGCATCAGCCACAGCGAGGCCAGTACCGAGAGGACCGGCACCACCGGGACCCAGGGGGTGCGGAAGGCCCGGGGCAGGTCGGGCCGGGCGGCACGCAGCACGAGCACCCCGGCGGCGACGATGACGAAGGCGAACAGGGTGCCGATGTTGACCAGTTCGGCGAGGACGTCGATGGAGGTGAAGCCCGACACGAGAGCGACGATCACTCCCAGGCCGATGGTGGAGCGGTACGGCGTGCCGAAGCGGGGGTGGACGCGGGAGAAGACGCGCGGCAGCAGCCCGTCCCGGCTCATGGCGAAGAACACGCGGCTCTGGCCCAGCAGCAGGATCATGCAGACCGAGGTCAGCCCGACGGCGGCGCCGAAGCTGACGACGTCGGCGAAGAAGGGGTGGCCGACCGCCTTGAAGGCGTCCGCCAGCGGCGCGTCCGTCGACAGGTCGCTGTACTTCTGCATGCCGGTGACGACGAGGGAGACGGCCACGTACAGCAGGGTGCAGATGGCGAGCGAGCCCAGGATGCCGCGCGGCACGTCGCGTTGCGGGTTGCGGGTCTCCTCGGCGGCGGTGGCGACGATGTCGAAGCCGATGAAGGCGAAGAAGACCACGGCGGCGGCCGAGAAGATGCCGGTGCCGCCGTAGTTGGAGGGGGTGAAGCCCGCCATGAGCTGGATCAGGGTGGCGGACAGGCCGCTGCCACCCGTGGCGGGCTGCGAGGGCGGGACGAACGGGGTGTAGTTCGCGCCGGAGACGAAGCAGGCGCCGGCGACGATGACCAGCAGCACCACGGTCACCTTCACGCCGACGATGACGTTGGTGACGAGCGAGGACAGCCGCATGCCGGCCACCAGGACGGCGGTGATCACCAGCACCAGGACCGCCGCGAGCAGGTCGAACCCGAACCGGCCCTCATGGGTCCCGGAGAGCGCCTGGGGCAGGTGCGCGCCGGCGCTGTCCAGCAGCGAGCGGATGTACCCCGACCACCCCACCGCCACCACCGCGCACCCCAGGGCCAGCTCCAGGACGAGGTCCCAGCCGATGATCCAGGCGGGCAGCTCCCCCAGCGAGGCGTAGCCGAAGGTGTAGGCGGAGCCGGCCACCGGGACGGTCGAGGCGAACTCGGCGTAGCACAGGGCCGCCAGGGCGCAGACGACGCCGGCGACGATGAAGGCGAGGGCGACGGAGGGTCCCGCGTTCTCCTTGGCGATCTTGCCCGTCAGGACGAAGATGCCGGTGCCGATGACGACACCGACCCCGAAGACCGTGAGGTCGAGTGCGGAGAGCGACTTGCGGAGTCCGTGCTCGGGCTCCTCGGTGTCCGCCAGGGACTGCTCCACCGACTTGGTGCGGAAGACCCCGCGCTCCCGGGGACCGTCCTGCCGCGTGCTGCTCACCACGTACCTCCGCGCTCGACCGACACCTGTCCCACTGGTCGAGTCTGATGACTGCTCACACGGGGCGGGTCGCAACGTGGCGCGGCGGCGGGACTATTCACCCGATGGGGGCGCTCGGCGTGCGGTCGGGCGTGCGGGGCTGACCTGCGTGGACTCCCCGGCGGTGGCGGCTCGGGGCGGTTCCGGCGCGTCACCGGGCGGGACCGGGTACAGCCGAGGCCGGCGGGACGCCACTGGGTCCCGCCGGCCTCGGGTGCCGGTGGCCGCGGCTTGAGGAGCCGCGGGGCCGTCAGTCGCCGACGACCTCGGCGGCGGGCTCCGGCTGGGCCTTGCCGGCGTCCAGCCGGCCGTCGATGCGGGAGACCAGGCCGGTGACCTGACGGGCGATCGCCGGTGCGGTCAGCCCGATCTCGGCCAGGATCTCGTCGCGGGAG
This sequence comes from Streptomyces sp. NPDC059740, assembly GCF_042733155.1. Classification (NCBI taxonomy): domain Bacteria; kingdom Bacillati; phylum Actinomycetota; class Actinomycetes; order Kitasatosporales; family Streptomycetaceae; genus Streptomyces; species Streptomyces sp. NPDC059740. Next base: position 12,735 of record NZ_JBHWGP010000042.1, read on the forward strand.
GCGTGGTCCAGGAACTTCTCAGGGATGCCGAAGTCCCGCAGCGGAAGGTCCACCGAGGCGTCCCGCAGCGCCTGCGCGATCGCCGAACCGACGCCGCCGGTGCGGGAGTTGTCCTCCACGGTCACCACGACCCGGTGGGTGGAGGCCAGCGCGGGGAGCGCCGGGTCGACCGGCTTGACCCAGCGGGGGTCGACCACCGTGGAGGAGATGCCCTGCTTGTCGAGGAGGTCGGCCACCTCCAGGCACATCGGGGCCAGCGCGCCGACCGAGACCAGCAGGACGTCGGGGCGGTCCCCCTCGCCGCTCGGCTCGCGCAGCACGTCCATGCCGCCGACCTGCCGCAGCGCCGGGACGGCCGGGCCCACCGAGCCCTTGGAGTAGCGCACCACGGTGGGCGCGTCCTTGACCTCGACGGCCTCGCGCAGCTGGGCGCGGAGCTGGTCGGCGTCGCGCGGGGCGGCGAGCCGGAGCCCGGGGACGCACTGGAGGATGGACATGTCCCACATGCCGTTGTGGGAGGCGCCGTCGGAGCCGGTGACACCGGCGCGGTCCAGGACGAAGGTGACGCCGCACCTGTGCAGGGCCACGTCCATCAGGAGCTGGTCGAAGGCGCGGTTGAGGAAGGTGGCGTAGACGGCGAAGACCGGGTGGAGGCCGCCGGTGGCCAGGCCGGCGGCGGAGACCGCGCCGTGCTGCTCGGCGATGCCGACGTCGAAGACCCGCTCGGGGTAGGCCTCGGCGAAGCCGTGCAGGCCGACCGGGCGCATCATCGCGGCGGTGATGGCGACGATGTCGGGGCGCTCGGCACCGAGCTTGACCATCTCCTCGCCGAAGACGCTGGTCCAGTCGGCCCCGGAGTGCTTCACCGGCAGACCGGTGTCGGGGTGGATGACGGGGACGGCGTGGAACTGGTCGGCCTCGTCCTGGCGGGCCGGCTGGTAGCCGCGGCCCTTCTCGGTGAGGCAGTGGACCAGCACGGGGCCGCCGAACCGCTTGGCGCGCTGCAGGGCGGACTCCACGGCGGCGACGTCGTGCCCGTCGATGGGGCCGACGTACTTCAGGCCGAGGTCCTCGAACATGCCCTGGGGGGCGATGAAGTCCTTCAGGCCCTTCTTCGCGCCGTGCAGCGTGTCGTACAGCGGGCGGCCGACGACCGGGGTGCGCTCCAGAATGTCCTTGCCGCGGGCGAGGAAGCGCTCGTAGCCGTCGGTGGTGCGCAGGGTGGCCAGGTGGTCCGCGAGGCCGCCGATGGTCGGAGCGTAGGAGCGCTCGTTGTCGTTGACGACGATGACGACCGGGCGGTCCTTGGCGGCGGCGATGTTGTTGAGCGCCTCCCAGGCCATGCCTCCGGTGAGGGCGCCGTCACCGATGACGGCGACCACGTGGTCGTCGCGGCCCTGCACCTGGTTGGCCTTGGCCAGCCCGTCGGCCCAGCCCAGCACCGTGGAGGCGTGGCTGTTCTCGATGACGTCGTGCTCCGACTCGGCGCGGGAGGGGTAGCCGGACAGGCCGCCCTTGGCGCGGAGGCGGGAGAAGTCCTGGCGCCCGGTGAGGAGCTTGTGCACGTAGGACTGGTGCCCGGTGTCGAAGAGGACCCTGTCCCGGGGCGAGTCGAAGACACGGTGCAGGGCGATGGTCAGTTCGACCACGCCGAGGTTGGGGCCGAGGTGGCCACCGGTCTTGGAGACCGCGGAGACCAGGAACTCACGGACCTCCTGCGCGAGCCGCTCCAGCTCTTCCACGGTGAGGGAGTCGAGGTCGCGCGGGCCCTTCACGCGGGTCAGCAGCTCCCGCGAGTCGCCCGTCACCACCTCGGTTTGACGCGCCGTGCGCGGCACCTGTGGCACTGTGCCTCCTTGCTGTCGAGCTGTCTGTCAAGTTGTTCGAACGTCGAGCTGCTCTCGTCGCTCGGGTCCGTTCGGGCCGTTCCGGTCGTTCAGGTTCGCATGTCCGGTGCCGATCTCTCGACTCCGTCGTCGATCTGCCGAGTCTAGTGTTCCGTCTCGCGGACCGACGCCCGGGATGTGCGATCTATGTCACCCGGTCAGGTGAACGCGTACGAGTCCGCCGCACGGTTCCCCGGCGGGCCGACCCGTCCCTCAAGGGGACGGGCCCGGGCGCGCCGCGGGTTGCGCGGACGCGGACGGGACCTCGTCACACCGGTGCGGTCCGGGTCGTGGAAGGGGCCGGGCGGCAACGGCGCGGCCCCCGCCGGAGAAGCCCGGCGGGGGCCGTTTCTGCCGTGCGGCACCGGTGGCGGTCAGGTGCGGCCGGCGGTCTTCTGGGTGCGGCGGGAGACCGAGTCGATCACGACGGCGGCCAGCAGGACCGCGCCGGTGATCATGTACTGGATCGAGCTGTCCATGGACAGCAGGTTCAGGCCCTGTTCGATGGAGGTGATCACCAGCGCACCGAGCAGCGCGGACCAGACCTTGCCGCGACCGCCGAAGAGGCTGGTGCCGCCGATGACGGCCGCCGCGATGACGTCCATCAGCGTGTTGCCGCCGCCCAGGTCGCGGGTGGGACCGCCCTGGAGGCTGGCGGTGAACAGGCCGCCGATGACGGCGAGGGCACCGGAGAGGGCGAAGACGATGATCCGGACCTTGGCCACGTTGATGCCGGCGCGGCGCGCGGCCTCGGCGTTGCCGCCGACGGCGAAGACCTGCCGGCCGAAGGTGGTGCGGCGGGCCACGAAGTCGGCGATGACCAGGATCGCGAGGAAGACCACCAGCGCCAGCGGCAGACCGCGGGAGCCGTCCATCTCGTTGAGGACGTAGGCGACCACGAAGGCGATCACGGCGACGACGACGGTGCGCACCACGATCTCGCCGACGGGGCGTGCGGTCAGGTTCGCCGCCCTGCGCCGCTTGGCCTCCAGCAGGAGCGAGCCGGCGTAGGCGAGCACCGCGACGACCGCGAGGCCGTAGGCGGCGGCCTTGTCGGCGAAGAAGTACCCGGTGAGGTCCTCCACGATGCTGCCGCTGGGGACGTTGAGGGAGCCCTCGTCGCCCATCAGCAGGATCTGGAAGCCGCTCCAGCCGAGGAAGCCGGCGAGGGTGACGACGAACGCAGGGACGCCGACCTTGGCGAAGAAGAAGCCGTGCAGCGCGCCCATCGCCAGGCCCGCGAGGAGTGCGCACAGCAGCGCGACCCAGTCGTTGAGGTGGTGGGTGACGCTCAGCACGCCCCACACGCCGGCCCCGACGCCCGCCACCGAGCCGACCGACAGGTCGATCTCGCCGAGCAGCAGCACGAAGACGATGCCGACGGCCATGATGCCGGTGGAGGCGATGTAGACGCTGATGTTGGTCAGCGAGTCGGCGGAGAGGAAGTGGCTGTTGGCGATCTGGAAGATGATCGCGATCAGCACCAGGCCGATGATGACCGGCAGGGAGCCGAGCTCACCGCCGCGGATGCGGCGCTTGAAGTCGTTCCAGTAGCCGGCCATCCCCTCCTCCCGCACCAGCAGGCGCGGGTCGACGGCGGGTGGCGGCGGGGTGTCGACGGCGGCGGTGTCCGCGCCGTCCGCCTCCGAGGAGGTCGTCTTGGTGAGGTCGCTCATCACGCCTCCTCCTTCGTCTCTTGCTCCTGCTGCGCCGGAACGGTCTCCGGCGCCTTTGCCGGCTCCCGGGCCTCGACGGTGCGGGCCTTGCGGCGGGTGACGGCGTTGTCGGTGGCGCCGGTGATGGCGGCGATGACCTCTTCGGCGGTGGTGGTCGCGACGTCGAAGACACCGTTGTTGCGGCCCAGCCGCAGGACGGCGACCCGGTCGGCGACGGCCTGCACGTCGGCCATGTTGTGGCTGATGAGGATCACGCCGAGGTCGCGCTCGCGCAGCCGCTCCACGAGGTCGAGGACCTGGGCGGTCTGCTCCACGCCCAGGGCCGCGGTCGGCTCGTCGAGGATGACGACCTTGGGGTCGCCGACCAGGGCGCGGGCGATGGCCACGACCTGCCGCTGGCCGCCGGAGAGGGAGGCGACGGGGATGCGGACGCTGGGGATGCGGATGGACAGGGTGTCCAGCAGCTCCTGGGCGCGCTTCTCCATGGCTATCTCGTCCAGCACCGAGGCGCTGCGCAGCTCGCTGCCGAGGAAGAGGTTGGCGACGACGTCGAGGTTGTCGCACAGGGCCAGGTCCTGGTAGACGGTGGCGATCCCGAGGTTCTGGGCGTCGTGGGGCTTGCTGACGGTGACCTCGCGCCCCTCCCACTCGATGGCGCCCTCGTCCACGGGGTGGACCCCGGAGATGGTCTTGACCAGGGTGGACTTGCCGGCTCCGTTGTCGCCGACGAGGGCGACCACCTCACCGGGGTGGATCTCCAGGGACACGTCCGTGAGCGCCTGGACGGCGCCGAACCGCTTGGAGACCGAACGCAACGCCAACACGGGCGTAGCGGACACGTGCATCATCTCCTTCACCGCCGGGTCGGCGGGAATGGTGCTGGGGGCGGGTGCTCGCGAGGAGCGGTCCGGCGCCCGCCCGCGCCCAGGGCGGGGTGGGCTCGTGGGGCGGGTCCCGTGGCAGTGGCCGTGGGACCCGGCGGGCGTCCGGACCGGTCGGTGGGGCCGCGGAGGGAAGACCTCCGCGGCCCGGCGGGCGGGTGCTACTTGATGCCGGCCTTGTCGCAGGCCGCCTTGAACTGCCCGTTGCAGATCTGCGAGACCTTGTAGACGCCGTCCTTGATGATCGTGTCCTTGATGTTGCCCTTGGTCACGACCTGCGCGTCGTAGAGCTTCGACGGGATGTCCTTGACCTCGCCGCTGAGGTCGTCGACCTTGGTCGGGGCGAAGGAGGAGATGCTCTTGCCCTTCAGCAGCGCCACCGCGATCTGGGCGGTGGAGTCCGCCTGCGGCTGGATCTGCTTGTAGATCGTGTAGGTCTGGGTGCCGGCGATGATGCGCTGCAGGCCCGCGAGCTCGGAGTCCTGGCCGCCGATCGGCACCTTGATGCCGTGCTTGCTCAGGGCGGCGATGGCACCGCCGGCCTCGCCGTCGTTGGCGGCGTAGACGCCCTGGAAGCCGTCCTTGCCGAGCGCGTCGATGGCGGCGCCCATCTTCTTGTTGGCCTCATCGGCCGACCAGGCGGGGATGTCCTGCTCGTACACGATCTTCTTGACCTTCTTGTCGAGCACGGTGTGGGCGCCGCGCTTGAAGAAGGGGGCGTTGGGGTCGGTGGGCGACCCGTTGATCATGACGACGTTGCTGTCCTTGGCCTTGTCGCCGAGCGCGTCGACGAGGGCCTGGCCCTGCAGGCGGCCGATCTTCTCGTTGTCGTAGCTGATGTAGGAGGAGATCTTGCCCTCGGCCAGCCGGTCGTAGGCGATGACCTTGACGCCCTTGGCCGCGGCCTGGTTGACCCAGGACTTGGTGGCCTTGTAGTCGACGGCGTCCAGAATGATCACCTTGATGCCCTGGGTGACCATGGCATCGAACTGCTTCTTCTGACGCTGGGTGTCCTGCGTGGCGTTCTGGTAGGAGACGTCGCAGTCGGAGCACAGCTCCTTGATCTTCTTGGTGATCAAGGGGCGGTCGAAGGTCTCGTACCGGGTGGTCTTGTTCTCCGGCAGCAGCAGACCGATGGTCTTGCCGTCGCCGCCGTCCTTCTTGTCGTCGCTCCCGGCCTTGCCACACGCGGCCACCGAGAGGGCCATAGAGATCGCAGCGGTGCCTATGACAACGCGACGCGTCCATGCGTTCATTGGGGTGCCTCCCTGACATGGCCGCGTCGTTGCGGCCGAGGTGCCTGGAAGTCAACTCGGCCCGCACCAGAGCGTCAAGGAGTTAATACTTAACGAGATGACAACGGTGCCATGCGTTAGCTCAGTGAACGCAGTGCGATGACGGGGGAGTTCGGCCGCCACCCTGCCTCGTGCACCCCGCCGGGGAGCCCGGCAGGCCCGCGGCCGGCTCCCGGGCCGGCGGCTCCCACCCGCCACCGGGGGGCCTGGGCGGCCGTCCACGGCCGTGCGCGACCGCCCGCGCGTCCCCGGGCCACCCCGGGGGCTCCGCACCGCTCAGGCGATGGCCTGCCGCTCCTCGACGGGCCTGGCCACCTCGCCGTCCAGCAGGGTGGAGTCGCCCATCTCGCTCAGCACCAGCGCCAGGGCCCCCAGGACCTCCGCCCGGCCGCCCAGGCTCCCGGGGACGACGGCGAGCTGGCGCGCGGCGCTCGGGATGGCGTAGCGGGAGACGGACTCCCGGATGGGGTGCAGGACGAGTTCGCCCGCCTCGGCGAGGTCGCCGCCGAGCACGATCCTGCTGGGGTTGAGGAGGTTGCAGAGATTGGCCACGCCGCTGCCGACGTGCCGGCCGATGTCGGCGACCACCCGGCGGCATCCCGGGTCCCCCTCGGCCGCCAGCCGGACGACCTCGGTCATGGTCAGGTCGGGCCCGTGGCTGGAGTGCAGCAGCGGCAGCACGTACCGGGCCGCGGTGAAGGTCTCCAGGCAGCCGCGGTTGCCGCACCGGCAGACCGGCCCGGACTCGTCGAGGGTGATGTGGCCGATCTCACCCGCCGTGCCGCCGGGTCCGCGGTAGATCTGGCCGCTGATGACCAGCCCGGCGCCGACGCCGCTGGCGACCTTGATGTACGCCAGGTCGGCCACGCCCCGGCCGCTCCCCCACACCAGCTCGCCCAGGGCGCCCAGGTTGGCGTCGTTGTCGACGTAGACCGGCACGCCCAGCCGGGCCGACAGCTCGCGGCTGGGGTTGGCGCCGGACCAGCCCGGGAGGATGGCGGTGGAACCCAGGGTGCCCGACTCCACGTCGATGGGGCCGGGGACGCCCAGCCCGACGCCGATGACCTTGCCCCGCTCCACCCCGGTGCTGGTCAGCAGCCGGGTGACGAGTTGCTCGGCACGGTCGAAGCCCTCGGCGGCGGAGGCGTCGACGTCGATCGGCTCGGTGTCCTCGGCCAGTACCTGGTGGGCGAGGTTGCCGACGGCCACGCGCAGGTGGGTGTGGCCGAAGTCGATGCCGACGACGACCCCGGCGTCGGCGGAGAGGGAGACGCTGCGGGCCCGGCGGCCCCCGGCCGAGGTCGGGGTGACCTCGACGGTCCCGCCCTCCTTCAGCTCGCGCACGATGTTGGAGACGGTGGCCGCCGACAGTCCCGTGGTCCGGGCGATCTCGGCCTGGGTCAGGGAGCCGGCCATGCGCACGGCACGTACGACCCGCTCGAGATTGGCCCGGTGCAGCGACGACTGCGAACCCGGAGTCTCCATTGACTCATCCACTCCCACCTGCGGTGGACGGCACGACGACCGTCCGCCGGCCAGGCCGCGACACCGAGACCCGGCTGTCTCCAACATATGAATCTAAGCTGAGCTGCCCAGGCCACCTCCCGTCAAGTCCTTGACGGGTACGAGTACCGGTCCGCTTCCTTTTACCTTCGCCGGCCGCCCCTCGGCGCCCGTTCGCGCGGGCCCGGCCCCGGACGTGCGCGGGCGGCGGCCGGGTCCGGTTACAGCCGTGCCCAGCCGCCGCCGCGGTCGAACCTCTCCCCGCGGGGCCCCGGGAGGCGCAACGGTGCTCCCCGGGGCGCGTCCGGCTACTTGACGGCGCCTGCGGTCAGGCCTGCCACGACCTGGCGCTGGAAGACGATGTACACCGCCAGCACCGGCAGCATGGCCATCACCAGGCCGGCGAACAGGCCCGACCAGTCGCCCTTGTAGCCCTGGCTGGTCGCCAGGGCCACCAGCCCCTGGGAGAGCACCCGGCTGTTCGGGTCGGTGTTCAGCACCGTGGGCAGCATGTACTGGTTCCACTGGCCGAGGAAGTTGAAGATGCCGACGCTGATCAGACCCGGCCTGGCCATCGGCAGCATGACCTGGAAGAAGGTGCGGGTGTGCGAGGCGCCGTCGATGAGTGCGGCCTCCGCGACCGAGGAGGGCAGGGTGCGGAAGAAGGAGGTGAGGAAGAAGACGGTGAACGGCAGCGAGTAGGCGATGTACACCAGGATCAGGCCGTGCAGGGTGTTCCCGAGCCCCAGGTTCTGCATGACGTAGAACAGCGGCACCAGCGCCAGGATGATGGGGAAGCTCATCCCGCCGACGAACAGGTAGTAGACGAACCGGTTGCCGGGGAAGTCGAACCGGGCCAGCACGTAGGCGACCATGGAGCCGAGCAGCAGCGTCCCGAAGAGCGAACCCGCCACCACGATGATCGTGTTGAGGAAGTAGTCGCTCATGTGCGCCTGCGACCAGGCGCGTCCCCAGTTCTCGAAGTGCAGGGTGTCGGGGAGCGACCAGGGCCGGGTGAAGATCGACTTGTCGTCCTTGAAGGACGTCATGACGGCCCACAGCAGCGGCATGATCACCAGGACGGCCCAGGCGATCAGGATGCCGTGCGAGAAGACGTTGAGCACGCCGCCGGACCGTTCCTGCCGGTCCGGCCGCGCCTCCTTGCCGACCGCGCCGCCGCGCGGCGGTGTGGTCCCGGCGGGGGCGGTGACGTCGGTGGTCTTCATCAGTACTCCAGCCGTTCGCGCCGTCCCAGCCGCATCACCAGGCCCGCGAAGAGGAGGGTGACGGCGAGGAGGGCGACGCCGATGGTGGTGGCGTAGGCGGCCTGTCCGTCGCGGAAGGCCTTCTGGTAGACGTACAGCGGCAGCACGGTGGTGGCGTCCGCCGGACCGCCGGGTCCCACGCTCATGACGTTGACCACGGTGAACGCCTCGGCGCCCAGGGCCAGGATGCCCATGTAGACCCACCCCGACTGCACGGTGTCCCACAGCAGCGGGAGCGTGATGCGGAAGAAGGTCGTGAAGCGCCGGGCGCCGTCGATCAGGGCGGCCTCGTAGAGCTCCGCGGGGATGGAGGACATGCCGGCGGAGAAGAGCACCACGAAGAAGCCGACCTGGCTCCAGACCAGGACCGCCATGATGCACCACAGCGCCAGGTTCGGGTCGCCGAGCCACTCGGGCTGGATGCTGGAGAGCCCCACCGCGTCCAGGAAGGCGTTGAGCGCGCCGCTGTTGGGGTTGTAGGCGAACTGGAAGAGCAGGGCCACGATCACGATGGAGAGGACCTGCGGGAAGAAGTAGACCACCTTGTAGAAGGCCGAGCCGCTGACCCCGCTGACCGCGGCGCCCTTCCGCCTCCGGCCGCCCACGTTGAGCATGAACGCGAAGAACAGCGCGATGGCCAGCACCACGACGGGCAGCATGACCACGTAGACGACGCTGTGCTGCAACGACTTCCAGAAGGTCCCGTCCTGGAACATCCGGGCGTAGTTGTCGAAGCCCACCATCTTGAAGTCGGGGCTCAGCCCGGACCAGTCGGTGAAGGAGTAGTAGATGGACTGGACGAAGGGCCAGATGACGAACAGCGCGTAGAGCACCAAGGGTATGACGAGGAATCCCGCGATGAAGCGGTACCTGCCGTGTCGCATCTTCCCACCGACCCCGAATCCTTGACGACCGTCCGTCTTACCGTGCCGGGTCGGGCGGGGGCCGCGCGGGGGCCCCGCCCCAGACCCCCCCCCCCCCGTCCGAGGAACGGCCGGGGGCC
>NZ_JBHWGP010000042.1:22253-50766 GCF_042733155.1 Streptomyces sp. NPDC059740
CTTCACCGGGGTTTTTTGGGGACCTGGGTTTTCCCCCATCCCCCCCCCCCCCCAATATCCTTCCCCGCCGTCTGTCTCGGGGGGGGGGGGGGGGGGGGCCCGGGGGGGCCCCCGCCCGACTGCCCCCTCCCCCGCAGACCGTCGTCCGGCCGGGCACGGGGAGGGGCGTGTCCTACTTGGTGTGCTTGTAGTGCTGGATGGAGTCGTCCTTGGCGGTCTCGTCGGCCGCCGCCTGGCACTTCCTGACGGCCTCGTCGGGGGTCATGCGGCCGGCCAGCATCTCGCCGAGCACGCCGACGCCGATCTTCTGCTTCTCCAGGTCGCCGTACCAGTCCTGCAGCCGGGGGTTGAGGATGTTCGCCTCGCCCGCCTTGTCCAGCGCGGCGAGGCAGGACTTCAGGCCCGAGGTGAGCTCGACGCCCTCGGTGCCGCCGTTGAAGGAGGTCAGCGACTTCACCTTGGTGGTGAAGTTCTTGGAGGCCGCCTCGCTCAGCATGATGCGCAGCTGCTCCATGCCGGCCGCGGTGTTCTTCGCCTTCGACGGGACGATGTACGCCTCGCTGCCGGAGGCCCACAGGGTGCCGAAGGGCATCTTGTCGGAGCTGTCCAGGCTGGAGGGGGCGCCGACCTTCATCTGGAAGTTCTTCGGCGTGGTCTTGGCGGCCTCGTTCTCCACCCAGGAGCCGTTGGGGATGAAGAGCGCCTTGCCCTCGGTCCAGGCGGTCTGGGACTCGATGTGGGTCAGGCCGGGCGTGCCGTGCAGGATGTAGCCCTTGCGCTGGAGCTCGTAGTAGGCGTCGAAGGCGGCCTTGACGGCCGGGTCCTTCCAGGCGTTCGGCTCCAGGTTGTCGATGCTGTCCAGGACCTTGCGGCCGCCGATCTTGCCGATGAACCCGTAGAGGGAGAAGGGGATGTAGTAGGGGTACTTGCCGGCGTAGGTCCAGCCGGCCACCCCCTTCTTCTTCGCCTTGGCGCACAGCGCCAGCATGTCGTCCCAGGTCTCGGGGTACTGCGCGTCGAACCTGTCGAGGTTGGTCTGCGAGTACCAGACGCCGTAGACGGTGTAGGCGTAGTTCAGGACGTAGCAGGCCTTGCCCTCGAACTGGCCCATCTCGACCACGCCGGGCCGCAGGGTGTCGCGGACCTTCTTCGACGGGTCGTCAAAGGAGGGTGCGTCCAGCAGCGGCGTGAGGTCGGCCAGTTGCTTGCGGCTCGCCAGGACGCCCATGTCCATCTGCTCGGCGCCCTGGTTGTCGATGAGGTCCGGCGGGTTGCCGCCGTTGAACCGGGGCTGGAGCTGGCTCTGGATCTTCTGGGTGGAGCTGAAGTCCACCTTCGCGCCGGGGTGCGCCTTCTTGAAGGTCGCCACGGCGTCCTTGCCGTACTCGGTTCCGTATCCGCCGTCGAAGATGACGAACTCGAAGCCGGCGGAGTCGTTGACGCCCAGCGGGTTCTTCGCCGACTTCTTCCCCTTGGCGACCTTGCTGTCGTCGCCACCGCCGCTCGCACAGGCCGAGAGGGTGCCGAGCGCCGGCACCGCCAGCAGCCCGAGCGCACCGGCGCGCTTCATCAGTTCCCGACGGCCGAGGCCTTCGTTACCGCCGCGCGACGAAGTGGATCCCATGCTCAGTCCTCGCCTTCTCCATGAGTCAGGCGGTGAACGGGACCTCCCCGGCACCGCAGGTGTGGTGAAGCTGGGGCATCTTGTCTCTGTGGTGTTCCGGGACCGTGCCGGGGGGCGTACGCCATCACGTCCGGCCGCGTTCCCGTCCCCCACCACCCGTGTTCCACGCGGCCGTTCGGCGGTTTCACGGACGCCGACAGGTATAGTCCACTCCTCTGCGCGTCGGCAAGATCAGATGAGTTTTTGGTGAAGGGCTTATCCGAGTTGAGACCTCGCGGGAGCACCTCCCCGGAGGGTCCTCCCCGGCCGCCCGGTCCAGCCCGCCGCCACCCCCTCCGACGCGCCGGGACCGCGGGACCCGGACGGCCCTCCCCGCCCCCGGAAGGCGTGCCGGGCCCATCCCCGCACGGCACACCGGGTGACGCGGCAGCCGGCGGCGACGCCGGGACGTAAGGGGGAGGGCGGGCGCTCGCGCGGAGGGCGAGTGCGCCCGGGCCGCCCCTCAAGGGCACCGCCGGGCGGGTCGCGACGTGGCGGGCCGGGCGGAAGATGCAACCAAACTGTCACGCATATAACTAATGTCCGTATTGCGCAACTGATAGTGAGGGCGACCTACCGTCGAGAGGCACGCGTGCGGCACAGCTATTGGTCCAGACCACTCATCCGGCGTCCTTCCCGTGGGGCGAAGTGGCCGAGAGCCACCCGTCCGGCGGTGCTGGCGATGGCCGGTCTCGTGCTGCTCGCCGCGCAGGACCCGTCCGCCACCGCCTCACCCGAACACCTCGGCAGCCACCCCGCCCATGCGGTCTTCGACTCCTCCTTCGAGGCGGGCGACCCCTCCCCCACCTGGTCCGGTTCCGCCGAGCGCGGGCCGGACGGCGAGCCCCAGGTTCTCGGTGTGCAGCCGCAGGAGGAGGGCGGACCCGAGCGCTCCGGGATGACGACCGAGGTCGACACCGGCCCCGACACCACTCTCAACTCCCGTGACGGAGCCGGTTTCAGCGGACGCCGCGCACTGCTGTACGGCGGCAGCCACACCACGCGGGGCCGCGGGTACGCGCACAACCGCGTCTTCGACGTCGACGTCCCCGTCACCCCCCGCACCGTCCTGTCCTACCGCCTCTACCCGGCGATGGCCGAGGAGGACCTGACCTACCCCGCCACCCACGTCGCCGTCGACCTCGCCTTCACCGACGGCACGTACCTCAGCGAGCTGGGGGCGGTTGACCAGCACGGAGTGGCGCTCACCCCGCGGGCGCAGGGCGCGTCCAAGACCCTCTACGCCGACCAGTGGAACCACCGCGAGTCGGCGATCGGCGCGGTCGCCGCCGGCCGGACCGTGGACCGCGTCCTGCTCTCCTACGACGCGCCCAGCGGCCCGGCGGACTTCCACGGCTGGCTGGACGACCTGCGCATCGCCCCCCAGGCACCGCAGCCGCGCCCGGCCCACCTCGCCGACTACGCCGTCACCACCCGCGGCACGCTGTCCAGCGGCGGCTTCTCCCGCGGCAACACCTTCCCGGCCACCGCCGTGCCGGGCGGCTTCAACTTCTGGACGCCGGTGACCAACGCCGCCTCCAGCAACTGGCTCTACGAGTACGCCCGCCGCAACAACAAGGACAACCTGCCGACCATCCAGGCCTTCAGCGCCAGCCACGAGCCGAGCCCGTGGATGGGCGACCGGCAGACCTTCCAGGTCATGCCCTCCACCGCCCACGGCCCGCCCGACGCCTCCCGCAAGGGCCGGGCGCTGGCCTTCCATCACGAGCGGGAGACGGCCCGGCCGCACTACTACGGCGTGCGGTTCGACAACGGCCTGAAGGCGGAGATCGCACCCAGCGACCACGCGGCGATGATGCGCTTCACCTTCCCCGGCCGCGACGCCAACCTCGTCTTCGACAACGTCAACAACAGCGGTGGCGTCGAGTTCGACGCGGCGCACGGGGTGGTCACCGGCTACTCCGACGTCCGCAGTTCGCTCTCGGTCGGCGCCACCCGGCTCTTCGTCTACGGGGTGGTCGACCGGCCCGTCACCGCCGAGGGCCGGCTGACGGGCGGCGGCGGTCCGGACGTCACCGGGTACGCCAAGGTCCGGCCTGCGCGCGACGGCACCGTCACGCTGCGGCTGGCCACCTCGCTCATCGGCGTCGACCAGGCACGGGCCAACCTGAACCGGGAGATCCCCGCCGGCACCACGTTCAGCCAGGTCCGCGACCGGGCCCGGGCACAGTGGGACGACCTGCTGGGCCGCATCGAGGTGGAGGGCGCCACCCACGACCAGCTGGTCACCCTGTACTCCAGCCTCTACCGGCTCTACCTGTACCCCAACTCCGGCTCGGAGCGCGTGGGGCGGCGCGAGCGCTATGCCAGCCCCTTCTCCGAACCGCTGCGTGCGGACACCCCCACGCACACCGGTGCCCGCGTGGTCGACGGCCGCATCTACGTCAACAACGGCTTCTGGGACACCTATCGCACCACCTGGCCCGCCTACGCGCTGCTGACGCCGCGACGGGCGGGCCGGATGGCCGACGGCTTCGTGCAGCAGTACCGCGACGGCGGCTGGATCTCGCGCTGGTCCTCCCCCGGCTACGCCGACCTGATGACGGGGACCAGTTCGGACGTGGCGTTCGCCGACGCCTACGCCAAGGGCGTCCACTTCGACGCGGCGGCGGCCTACGAGGCCGCACTGAAGAACGCCACCGTGGCACCGCCGGAGTCGGGCGTGGGACGCAAGGGGATGGCGACCGCGCCGTTCCTCGGGTACACCACCACCGGCACCGGCGAGGGCATGTCCTGGGCGCTGGAGGGCTACCTCAACGACGCGGGCATCTCCCGCATGGGCCGGGCCCTGTACGAGCGCACCCACAAGCGGCGCTACAAGGAGGAGTCCGACTACTTCCGCAACCGGGCCCTGGAGTACGTCCACCTCTTCGACCGCCGGGTGGGCTTCTTCCAGGGCAGGGACGCCGAGGGGAACTGGCGCCGGGACGCGGACACCTACGACCCCCGGGTGTGGGGCTACGACTACACCGAGACCAACGGCTGGACCTACGCCTTCGCCGTCCCGCAGGACACCCGGGGCCTGGCGAACCTCTACGGCGGGCGCGCCGGCCTCGCCCGCAAGCTCGACACCTACTTCGCCACCCCGGAGACGGCCACCGAGGACGTGGCGGGCTCCTACGGCACGGTGATCCATGAGATGACCGAGGCGCGGGACGTGCGCATGGGCCAGTACGGCCACAACAACCAGCCCTCCCACCACATCGCCTACCTCTACGACGCGGCCGGACAGCCGTGGAAGACGCAGGCGAAGGTGCGGGAGGCGACGCGGCGGCTCTACCTCGGCAGCGAGATCGGGCAGGGCTACCCGGGGGACGAGGACAACGGCGAGATGTCGGCCTGGTACGTCTTCAGTGCCCTGGGCTTCTACCCGCTGGTGATGGGCGCCCCGGAGTACGCGGTCGGCTCGCCGCTGTTCACCAAGGCCACCGTGCACCTGGAGAGCGGCCGTGACCTGGTGATCTCCGCGCCCCACAACAGCGCCCGCAACGTCTACGTGCAGGGGCTGCGGGTCAACGGGCGGCCCTGGAACTCCACCCGGCTGCCGCACGAGGTGGTGGCGCGGGGCGGCCGGCTGGAGTTCGCCATGGGCCCGCGCCCCTCGCGGTGGGGGACCGGGCGGGAGGACGGGCCGACCTCGCTGACCCGGGGGTCGGCGCCGCCGCGGCCGGCCGGTGATCTGGCGAGCCCCGGGGAGGACACCCCCGCGGCCCTGACCGACGACACCTCGGCGTCCTTCGCGCACCTGGAGAGCGTCGACCTCGACGTGCCCACGGGCCGCGAGGTCACCTCGTACACGCTCACCTCCGCGCTGCACGAGGAGGTGCCGCGCGCCTGGCGGCTGGAGGCGTCCGACGACGGCGAGGAGTGGACGGTGGTGGACCGGCGCTCGGCGGAGCGCTTCGACTGGGACCAGCAGACCCGTCCCTTCGAGATCCGCCACCCGGGCCGCTACCTGCACTACCGGCTGGTGGTGGAGGGCGCGGGGCCGCCCGGCGAGGACCGGGAGGCGACGCTCGCGGAGATCGAACTCCTGGGCTGAGCACCGGGACACAGGCCAAGGGCCACACCTCTCGATGAGGGGTGTGGCCCTTGGCCTGTGTCCCAGTGGCGCCCCGCCGCGCGGGAGGTGTGCTCCGGTGCGGCGGGGCGCCGCGGATCATCCCGGTCGGGGGACGGTCCGCGAGGGGATCACTTGCGCAGCAGCGAGCGCAGCACGTACTGCATGATGCCGCCGTTGCGGTAGTAGTCCGCCTCGCCGGGGGTGTCGATGCGCACCACCGCGTCGAACTCGACGCCGGTGTCGGTGGTGACCTTGACGGTGCTCGGGACGGAGCCGTCGTTGAGCGCGGTGACGCCGGTGAAGGAGAAGGTCTCCTCGCCGGTCAGGCCCAGCGTGAGCGCCGAGGCGCCCTCGGGGAACTGCAGCGGCAGGACGCCCATGCCGATGAGGTTGGAGCGGTGGATGCGCTCGTAGGACTCGGCGATGACGGCCTTGACGCCGAGCAGCGCGGTGCCCTTGGCCGCCCAGTCGCGGGAGGAGCCGGAGCCGTACTCCTTGCCGGCCAGGACGACCAGCGGGACGCCGGCGGCCTGGTAGTTCTGCGAGGCGTCGTAGATGAAGGAGACCGGGCCGCCGTCCTGGGTGAAGTCCCGGGTGTAGCCGCCCTCGGTGCCCGGCGCGATCTGGTTGCGCAGGCGGATGTTGGCGAAGGTACCGCGGATCATCACCTCGTGGTTGCCGCGGCGGGACCCGTAGGAGTTGAAGTCGCGGCGCTCCACACCGTGCTCGGTGAGGTACTTGCCGGCCGGGGTGTCGGCCTTGATGGCACCGGCGGGCGAGATGTGGTCGGTGGTGACCGAGTCGCCGAGCTTGGCGAGCACCCGGGCGCCGGAGATGTCCTCGACCGGCGACGGCTCCTGCGTCATGCCCTCGAAGTACGGGGGCTTGCGGACGTAGGTGGACTGCGGGTCCCACTCGAAGGTGTCACCGGTGGGGACGGGCAGCGCCTGCCACTGGGCGTCGCCGGCGAAGACGTCGGAGTAGGAGGTGTTGAACATCTCCTGGCCGATGGCGGAGGCGACGACCTCCTCGACCTCCTGCTCGGAGGGCCAGATGTCCTTCAGGTGAACGGGGTTGCCGTCCTTGTCGATGCCGAGGGCGTCCTCGGTGATGTTGACCTTCATCGAGCCGGCGATCGCGTAGGCGACGACCAGCGGCGGGGACGCCAGGTAGTTCATCTTGACGTCGGGGTTGATCCGGCCCTCGAAGTTGCGGTTGCCGGAGAGCACCGAGGTGACGGCGAGGTCGGCCTCGTTGACGGCCTTGGAGACCTCCTCCGGCAGCGGGCCGGAGTTGCCGATGCAGGTGGTGCAGCCGTACCCGACGAGGTTGAAGCCCATCTTGTCGAGGTAGGGGGTGAGGCCGGCACGGTCGTAGTAGTCCATGACGACCTTGGAGCCCGGGGCGAGCGTGGTCTTCACCCACGGCTTGCGGGACAGGCCCTTCTCCACCGCCTTCTTGGCCACGAGCGCCGCGGCGACCATGACGTAGGGGTTGGAGGTGTTGGTGCAGGAGGTGATCGCGGCGACCGTGACGGCGCCGTGGTCGATCTCGTAGACCGTGCCGTCGGGGGCGGTGACGGGGGTCGGCCTGCTGGGAACGCCGTTGTGCTCGGCGGGGGCGTCCGAGGCGGGGAAGGACTCCTTGCCCGCCTCCTCGTCGTCGCTGACGTAGTTGCGCACGTCGGTGGCGAACTGCTCGGCGGCGTCGGCCAGGACGATGCGGTCCTGGGGGCGCTTGGGGCCGGCGATGGAGGGGACGACGGTGGCGAGGTCCAGCTCCAGCTTCTCGGAGAAGTCGGGCTCGGCCTTCGGGTCGAGCCAGAGGCCCTGCTCCTTGGCGTACGCCTCGACCAGGGCGAGCTGCTGCTCGCTGCGGCCGGTGAGCTTGAGGTAGTTGAGGGTCTCGCCGTCGATCGGGAACATCGCCGCGGTGGAGCCGAACTCCGGCGACATGTTGCCGATGGTGGCGCGGTTGGCCAGCGGCACGCTGGCGACGCCCTCGCCGTAGAACTCCACGAACTTGCCGACGACGCCGTGCTTGCGCAGCATCTCGGTGATGGTGAGCACCAGGTCGGTGGCGGTGGTGCCGGTGGGCAGCTCGCCGGTGAGCTTGAAGCCGACCACGCGCGGGATGAGCATGGAGACCGGCTGACCCAGCATCGCGGCCTCGGCCTCGATGCCGCCGACGCCCCAGCCCAGCACGCCCAGGCCGTTGACCATGGTGGTGTGCGAGTCGGTGCCGACCAGGGTGTCGGGGTAGGCCTTGCCGTCGCGGACCATGACGGTGCGGGCCAGGTGCTCGATGTTGACCTGGTGGACGATGCCGGTGCCGGGCGGGACGACCTTGAACTCGTCGAAGGCGGTCTGGCCCCAGCGCAGGAACTGGTAGCGCTCGCGGTTGCGGCCGTACTCCAGCTCGACGTTCTGGCCGAAGGCGTCCGGGGTGCCGAACTTGTCGGCGATGACGGAGTGGTCGATGACCAGCTCGGCCGGGGCGAGCGGGTTGATCTTCGAGGCGTCGCCGCCGAGCTCCTTGACGGCCTCGCGCATGGTGGCGAGGTCCACCACGCAGGGCACGCCGGTGAAGTCCTGCATGATCACGCGGGCCGGCGTGAACTGGATCTCCTGGCTGGGCTGGGCCTGGGAGTCCCAGCCGCCGAGCGCACGGATGTGGTCGGCGGTGATGTTCGCGCCGTCCTCGGTGCGGAGCAGGTTCTCCAGCAGGACCTTCAGGCTGTAGGGGAGGCGGGCCGAGCCCTCCACCTTGTCCAGCCGGAAGATCTCGTACGACTCGTCGCCCACCTGCAGCGTGCTACGGGCGTCGAAGCTGTTCGCCGACACGACAGTCTCCTTATGCATGGTTCGCGTACCACCGCAATCCTGCCGTCGCGGGTTCGCGCACCTCAGCTAAGGTGAGACTTAGTAAGGTTTACCTTACCCATGGGCGGCGATACGCCTTCTGGCAGATATCTCGATGTCGAGATAACTCTAGTACATCGCCGCCGCAAGGTCATGCCCCAAGGGCGCGAACCGCCACCCGGACGGCCGGACCGGGTCACCGCGAGCCACTCCCCGGTCACCCGCGGCCACTCCCCCCGGGGGCTTTCCCGGGCACGCCGGGTCACGAAGGGAGCCTTGGGCTGGAGCAGACCACCAGGCGGTCGTCCTCGTCGAGCCAGGCGACGGCCCGTGCGTCTCCAGGCCGGCGCGCCGGACGCGGCTGGGCGCGGAAGGCCCCCGCGTGAACGGCGTCGGGTGAAGGCCTGCCACGCCACCGCGGACCGGTCGCCGAGCGCAGCACCGGCGGCCGTGCTCCCGCCCTCGCACCGGACGCGGTCGCGGGGCGGTGCCGGTCAGGCAGCCCGTCCGGCCGCGGCACCTCGGCGAGGCCCCGGAGGCCCCGGCCGAGCCCGCGCCCCGGAGCAGCACTGGCACTATGGCCGGCATGACTGCGTACGTGATCTCTGAGGTCGAGGTGGTGGACGAGGAACTCGCGGACCGCTACCGGGCGTTGGCGGAGGCTTCCCTCAGCCGGTTCGGCGGCCGCTATCTCGTACGGGGTGCCGGACCCGAGGCGGTGGAGGGGGCCTGGCCGGCCGCCCGGCGCATGGTCGTCGTCGAGTTCCCGGACATGCGGCGGGCCGAGGAGTGGTACGCGTCCGCGGAGTACGCCGAGGCTCTCGGTGTCGCCAAGACGGCGCTCCGACGACGGCTCCTGTTCGTCGAAGGCGTGGGGGGTGGTGCCCCGGTGTGAGGCACTCCCCCCACGCCCACAGGCACCGCCGCCGGACCGGTGGGCCGGGAAGCCCGTGAACCGGGAAGCCCGTGGACCGGGAGGGGCGGTCGCAGTGCACGGCGCGGGGGTTTCCTCAGGAGCGGGCCGCCGTCCCGGCCGTGATCGCGGGGCGGGGCTCGCCGCTCTCCTCGATCCGTCGCGCCAGCCGTTCCCGCAGTCCGGCCAGCACCCCGGCGTGTCCCGGGTCGGCCACCAGGTTGGTCAACTCCTCGGGGTCGGCACCGAGATCGTAGAGGTAGGCGTCCTCGTAGGCGTCGGCGCGCGGGTCGTTCCAGGCGTCGGCGTCCGGCGCGGTGGCCCCGTACTTCCACCGCTCGGTGCGCAGTGCGCGGCCCACCTCGGACTCGCTGACCTGGACCAGGACCTCCCGCGGCCAGGACGCGTCCGTGCCGTTCAGGAGCGGCAGCAGCGAGTGCCCCTGCATCTGCGGCGGCACCTCCACCCCGGCGGCGTCAAGGAGCGTCGGTGCCAGGTCGACGTGGCTGACCAGGTGAGGCAGGCGTACGCCGCCGCGCAGGCCCGGGCCGCGCAGGACGGTGGGGACCCGCAGGGAGGCGTCGTGCACGCTGCGTTTGTACTCGCCGTTGCGCGTCTTGAAGTGGCAGCCGTGGTCGGAGGTGAACAGCAGGACGGTGTCGTCCAGTTCGCCGCGCTGCTCCAGGACCCCGGTCACGCGGGCGAGCACCTCGTCGAGGCGGCGCACCATCCCGTAGTAACCCGGCAGCTGCTCACGCCAGTTGCCGTCCGGCTGGGCCCTCAGGTCGGAGGGGACCCACGGGTCGGCGTAGCGCTCGTCGTAGCCCGTCGGTGCGGGGTGGTCGTCGCGGGAGTTCTGGTGGTGCGGCTCCAGGAAGGACAGGAAAAGGAAGAACGGCTGCTCGCGGTCGCGGGAGAGGAAGTCGACGGCCGCCGAGCCCAGGGCGTCGGCGCGGTAGCCCTCGAAGTGGTGTGCCCGGCCGTCGCTGTCGTACAGGTCCGTCCGGTAGGCGTCGGAGGTGAACTCCAGGAGGTTGGCGGCGAGCCAGTACGCGTAACCGGCGCGGTCTCCCTGGGGCACCGGTCCGCTGGTGTGGTCGCCCGCCAGGTGCCACTTGCCGATGTAGCCGGTGTCGTACCCCGCGTCCCGGAAGGAGCGGGCGAGGGTGGGGCTGTCGCGCGGCAGGGTGAGGCCGTTGCGGAAGACACCGGTGGTGGTGGGGTACTGCCCGGTCTGGAGGCTGGCGCGGGAGGGGGCGCAGACCGGCTGGCAGGTGAACGAGCGGTCCACGACCACGCCGTCGGCCGCCAGTCGGTCGAGGGCAGGGGTGAGCCCCATGGGGTTGCCGTGGAGACCGGTGGTGTCCCAACGCTGCTGGTCGGTGAGGAAGACCAGGACGTTGGGGCGCCGGCGCGGAATCTGGTGCGCGGCGGCGTGGGTGGTGGTGTCGCTGGACGGCATGGGGCCTCCCGGTGAGTCGGGCGGTGGTCGGGCCGCGAGCCCCGCTCGCGCGGTGGGCGCGGTGCGCCTCCAGTCCTACCGGCTCCGCCGCGCGGCGGGGGCGGAAAACCGGCCGACGCCGCCCTCCCCCGTCGCTACCCTTCCCGCATGCTGCACGCCGAGTTCCGCGACCCGCGCCTGGTGGCCGTCTACGACGCCGAGTTCGGGTGGGGGCCCGACGACGACCACTTCCTGGCGGTGGCCCGGGAGCGGCCCGGCTCACGCGTGGTGGACCTGGGGTGCGGCACGGGCCGTCTCACCCTCGCTCTCGCCGCCGCGGGGCACCGCGTGACCGGTGTGGACCCGGCGGCGGCGTCCCTGCGGGCCGCCCGCGCGAAGCCCGGTTCGGCCGGCGTCACCTGGCTGACGGGGACCTCCTCTCTGCTGCCCGACGCCTCGTTCGACCTGGCGGTGATGACCTCGCACGTGTCGGGGTTCCTCACCACGGACGAGTCCTGGCGGGGAACGCTCGCCGACCTGCACCGCGCCCTCGTCCCCGGCGGTCGCCTCGCCTTCGACTCCCATGACCGGGCCGGCCGCGCCTGGGAGCGGTGGAACCCGCGGGACTCGCGCCGCACCGTGACGCTCTCCGGCGGCCGGCCCGTCACGTGCTGGACGGAGGTCACCGCGGTCCGCGGCGACCTCGTCGACTTCA
Source organism: Streptomyces sp. NPDC059740 (assembly GCF_042733155.1). NCBI lineage: Bacteria > Bacillati > Actinomycetota > Actinomycetes > Kitasatosporales > Streptomycetaceae > Streptomyces > Streptomyces sp. NPDC059740. The sequence goes on from NZ_JBHWGP010000042.1 coordinate 33,931, forward strand.
CCCTCCACTACGCCTTCCCGGACGGCGAGGAGCTGGTGAGCACGGCAACGCTCCGGTTCCGCACCGAGGAGTCGCTGTGCGCCGACCTGGCGGCGGCGGGCTTCGAGGTCGAGCGGGTGGCCGGCGGATGGCACGGTGAGCCCGTCGGGGCAGGCGAAGGCGAGCTGGTGGTGCTCGCCCACCGGTAGCCGAGGGCTCGCCCACCGGGGGTCGCCGGGCGCGAGGCGGCAGCCACAGCACCCGGCAAGCCCCCCGGTCGTCCGGCGCCGGCACCGCTCCCCCACCGGCGACCACCCCCGACGGCCTCCCGGCGTCCGCGGCCTCCCGGCGTCCGCGGCCTTCCGGGGCCCGCGGCCTTCCGGGGCCCGCGGTCTTCCGGCGTCGGCACCCGCGGGCACCGCTCGCCGTACCCGCCCTGCCGTCACCTTCCACCGAACCGCGCCCTGTTCGATGGCGTCTCGACGGACGGACCCGCCTCCTCACACCGTCCGGGGGTGACGGTGCTTGCCGGGTTGCGGACAGCACGAAGTCTGGACGCGGACGGATACGTGACCCCGTCCGGTCCGGCGGGCAGTGAGCGCGCCGCCGGTTCCGCGACGGGGCCGGCCGCTCGCCCGACGGTCACGAGGCGGGCCGCACCGCACCGGGCCCGGGGGTGGGGCACCGGTCGGAGAAGCCCTGGCTGGACAGGCCGAAGGCGCCGTTGACGCGGGAGCGGAGGTTCTCCAGGGCGACGACGGCGGTCAGTTCCACGAAGGCCGGGTCGCCGAGGTGGGCACGCAGTCGGGCGGCCATGTCGTCGGTGACCGCCGGCGGGGTCTCGGTCACGGCCTCGGTGTACTCCATGACCAGGAGCTCCCACTCGTCGTAGTCGCCGCGGTGCTCACGCCAGGCGGGAGCGTTGCGGATCTTGAGGACCGGCACGCCCTGGTTGTGCGACTCCCAGTACCCGAAGTCCATGCACCAGGAGCAGCCGATACGGGCGGCGGCGACCATCTCGGCGAGGCACTTCAGGGTGGGGTCGAGCCGGTTCCACTTCGCGGCGGACAGTTCCGTCAGCAGGTAGCCGAAGGCGACCCGGGGGTTGTGCGCGAGCGCCTTGACCGGGTCGAGCACCTCCTTGTAGGCACGCCGCGAGTACCAGGCGGCGGCCCGGTACAGCAGGGTTCGCGGCGGGGTGAGCGGGATGCGGGACATGGCGGCCTCCGGAGTCCGATGCTGCGAGGGGTGCGGCGCCGGGGCGGGCGCCCCGGGTGTTCACTCCTGGGACCGGGCAGCGCCGCGAAACCTGACATCGAGCCGCCGGGTACCCCGGGTGCGGGAGGTGTGGACGGGCGCGCCGGGTCCGCCGGGCCCTTCGGTCAGGCGCCCTGGCCGGTGAGGTGCGGGGCACCTCTCACCCGAACGGCGGCACGGGACAGGGCACCGCGGGCCGGTCGCCGGGAGTGCACGAGGACGCGCGGTCCGACACAAGCGCCGGTGGGCGGGGGTGCACCGTTCGGTCCCGTGCGATGGCGACTCCCCCGACTTTGTACTGAAATAGTCACAGCACCCCTGCCGAGTGAGCTGCCATCTCACACATGAGATACGTTCACTGCATGGCAGACGACTACCTCGCCCGCATCGGTCGGCTCATCCGTGACGCCCGTCAGCATCGAGGCTGGACACAGACGCAGTTGGCGGATGCCCTCCGCACCAGCCAGAGCGCGGTGAACCGCATCGAACGCGGCAACCAGAACCTCAGTCTTGAGATGATCGCCCGCATCGGCGAGGCGCTCGACAGTGAGATCATCTCACTGGGCTACTCGGGCCCCATGCACCTGCGGGTCGTCGGCGGCAGGCAGCTGTCGGGTTCCATCGACGTCAAGACCAGCAAGAACGCCTGTGTGGCACTGCTCTGCGCCACGCTGCTCAACTCCGGTCGCACCACGCTGCGCCGCGTCGCCCGCATCGAGGAGGTCAACCGCATCCTCGAGGTGCTGAACAGCATCGGCGTGAAGACCCGGTGGATCGGCGACGGCGGCGACCTCGAAATCGTCCCGCCGGCCGAGCTGCACCTGGAGTCCATGGACACCGAGGCGGCGCGCCGCACCCGCAGCGTGATCATGTTCCTGGGCCCGCTCCTGCACCGCATGGACCGGTTCAAGATCCCGTACGCCGGCGGCTGCGACCTGGGGACGCGCACGATCACCCCCCACATGACGGCGCTGCGCCACTTCGGACTGGAGGTCACCTCCACCGAGGGCACGTACCACGCCCAGGTTCACCCCGAGGTCCACCCCACCCGCCCGATCGTGCTGACCGAGCGGGGCGACACCGTCACCGAGAACGCGCTGCTGGCCGCGGCCCGCCACGACGGCGTCACCGTCATCCGCAACGCCTCGTCCAACTACATGGTCCAGGACCTGTGCTTCTTCCTGGAGGAGCTGGGCGTGCGGGTGGAGGGCGTGGGCACCACGACGCTGACCGTCCACGGCCAGGCGCACATCGACCGGGACGTGGACTACGCCCCCTCCGAGGACCCGGTCGAGGCGATGAGCCTGCTGACCGCCGCCGTGGTCACCGAGTCCGAACTGACCATCCGCCGGGTACCCGTGGAGTTCCTGGAGATCGAGCTGGCGGTCCTGGAGGAGATGGGACTGGTCCACGAGCGCGGTGCCGAGTACGCGGCGGACAACGGCCGGACGCGCCTGGTCGACCTGACGGTCAGTCCGTCGAAGCTGTCCGCGCCCGTCGACAAGATCCACCCGATGCCGTTCCCCGGCCTGAACATCGACAACGTCCCGTTCTTCGCGGCCATCGCCGCGACGGCACAGGGCCAGACGATGATCCACGACTGGGTCTACGACAACCGGGCGATCTACCTGACCGAACTCAACCGGCTGGGAGCGCAGATCAAACTGCTCGACCCGCACCGGATGCTGGTCGACGGCCCCACCCGGTGGCGGGCGGCGGAGATGATGTGCCCGCCCGCCCTGCGCCCCGCGGTGGTCATGCTGCTCGGCATGATGGCCGCCGAGGGCACCTCCGTCCTGCGCAACGTCTACGTCATCAACCGCGGCTACGAGGACCTCGCCGAGCGCCTCAACTCGGTGGGGGCGCAGATCGAGACGTTCCGGGACATCTGACACGCCAATGCCGCCATCCCTGCCTGACCTGCTGTTTTACGGGTCAGGCAGGGGCGCGGCAGCATCTCTGGGACCTTCCTGAGACTTCCCTGAGACTTTGGGTCTGCGTCGGGCTACGAGCTACGCCTCGTACGCTGCATCGATTGGCCACGGCTTACGCGAAGATCGTGTCGATAACGCGCCGCCCAGTGCGTCAGCTCGCGGCAGAAAGTGGAAGTATTTCCGCAGCGTGGACCCAGGGTCGGAGTGCCCCAGCCAACGGGCCAGGGAAACGATCGATTCGACAGCCTCCAGTTCCTCGGAGGGAACTCCCCGCATCAGCGGGGCGGACCACGGCGTGCGGCCGACGCCGGGGCCCTCACGGAACACCCCTGCGTCTGCGGGGAGGACGACGTCGGAGAGGCTCTGATCCTGACGGCCTGCGGAACACCCCCGCGTCGGCGGGGAGGACGCACGGGATGCCCGCTCGTACTCGTACGCTGCCGGAACACCCCCGCGTCGGCGGGGAGGACGTCCAACACCTGATCTGGCTCGGGGTCCCAAGCGGAACACCCCCGCGTCGGCGGGGAGGACCACTCCAACCGCACCCCCGCGGCCCGGTCTTCCGGAACACCCCCGCGTCGGCGGGGAGGACTCTTCGGATGCGCTCTGGTGGGGGAAGGGGTGGCGGAACACCCCCGCGTCGGCGGGGAGGACCACCCGGACGCCGCCACTGTGCTCGTCGATCACGGAACACCCCCGCGTCGGCGGGGAGGACGCCTCCTGCGGCGTGGTCGCCAGCGGTTTCTCCGGAACACCCCCGCGTCGGCGGGGAGGACCACCAGCGCCACCGTGGCGCCTCCCCCCACAACGGAACACCCCCGCGTCGGCGGGGAGGACGGCGTACCCTCCGCAGTACCGGGGAGGAAAACCGGAACACCCCCGCGTCGGCGGGGAGGACTAAGTGAGATGGCAAAGTTGTGGTGGTTGGGACGGAACACCCCCGCGTCGGCGGGGAGGACCCAGGATTGGCCGAGGCTACGGCGCAGGCGTGCGGAACACCCCCGCGTCGGCGGGGAGGACTGCCCGCGCTGCACGCAGCCGCCCGCCGGCGACGGAACACCCCCGCGTCGGCGGGGAGGACTCTTGTTGACCTGCACCTTAGGAAGGGCTTTGCATTTCCTTTACTTTTGGTGCAGCCGTCATACGGATCAGAGTAAGCCCGTCAAAGTCGGCGGGGACGCGGCGACGGGTGCCAGCGGTTCGGATGGCGTAGCCCTGTTCGGTGGGAGCGGGGTGGACGAGGACGGCGGCGCCGGAACCCACGGTCTCGGTGACGGCTTGCCAGAGTTGGTCGCGGACGCGGGCGGAGACGCTCCCGACGAAGATGCCGGGGACGACCTCGCTGGTCCAGCGGCTGAGTGCTCCGCGTAGGTGGTCAGGCACAGCCGTGGTGGCGATCACGAGCATGGAGGGCATCATTCACCTCGGGCCGCGTAGTTGACGCCGGCGGGAAGGGTACCGGCCTTGGGGTCCCAGAGGTGAACCAGTTGGACATCGCGCTTCTCCTGTGGCTCGTCTTCGTCGGTGGCGTCCGCGGAGTGTGGGGTCAGGAGGCTCTGGACGTCGTGGACGATGCGCGGGAGAAGCTTGAAGAGTCGTAGATCTTCACGGAAGCGGCGGCGTGCTTCCTGTTCGGGATTGTCGGAGTTGTGGAGGGCGAAGGCCAGGGGGAGGGTGGTCTCGGCCTTGTAGAGGTCCGCAATGTCGTAGACGAAGGAGTGCTGCTTGCCGGTGTGGACGAATCCGAGGGCAGGAGAGAGGCCCAGCGCGAGCAGCGCGGAATGGACGATGCCGTAAAGACAGGCGCTGGCCGCGGACAGGGCGAGGTTGACGGGGTCCTGGGAGTTCCATTGGTCGGGATGGTAGTTGCGGCGGAAGCGGCCGATGCCGTGCTGCTGGGCGAGGATCTTGTAGAAGGCTTTCATCCGCTGGCCCTCGAGGCCGCGGAGCTGGTCGAGGGTGACGGCTTCAGGGAGGTCGGCGTCCTGGAAACGCATTCGATACATGCGGATGGCGACGTCGAGGCGTCGTTCGGCGTCGGACCAGCAGGCGACCTGCTGTTCCAGCCAATGGGTGGTCAGGGAGTCGGAGAGGATGCCGGCATAGGCGCGTACTCCCCCGGAGCCAACGGAGATGACGCTGGTGCCATGGCGGGCAAGGGTGTTCAGGGCAGGTGTGGTGATGGAGACGCCCGGGCCGATGAGGAGGCACGACAGTGCCGCGGTGGGGATGTAGACGAGGTCGGTGCGCTGGGCGTCCACCTGGATTTGGGCGCAGACCCCGGTGTCGTCCTGTACCACGCGGACCATGTCCAGGTAGAGGAATGACAGGGAGTCGGCGACACGGGGCAGCATGGCGAGGGTAGGTGAGGCGAGGCGGCGCCGGGCGTCGCTTCCCCTTCTGGGTGCGCTCATGCGGCCGGCGCGGGGGCCAGGCTGAGCAGTCCGGCTCCGTACGGCTTCCCGCGTCCGATGCCGGCCAGGACTGCCTCGTGGAGAGCGTCGGGGTCGGTGATGGTTGCGGTGCCGTCGTAACGGATCAGGCTGTGCCGCATGCCGTCGGGGGTCTGCCTGCGGGAGCGGACCGGCGGCATGTTGGTGGGCGTCAGGACGTGGACTTGCAGGCCCGAGTCGGCCGCACGGCGGAGCCACCACTGGTCGGCGTCCGCTCCGGACAGTGGCACGATCCGGCCGCGCTTACCTTTTGCCTCAAGCGGGAGGCGTTCGCGCTTGGTGGGGTTGAGGACGATGCGGTAGCGGACGGCGAGCCCTTTGCGCAGGGCTGTGAACATGGGGGTGAGGCTCTTGAGGTCTGTTTGCCCGTACCCGGCCGGGAGGCCGGCGGGGTCGAGACGGCTCGCCTGGACGAGGAGGGTGCTGGTGGTGTCGGTCTCGTCGAGGCGGTAAAGCAGGCCAGCCTGGCTGCGGGGGGATGCGCCGAGGCCGTCGGGCACCATACGCATCAGCGTGCGGTGCATTTCGGTGGCGTCGCGAAGATCCCTCTGTACGTCGCGGCTGTGCGGGTTGAGGTGGATCCGGGCGATCACCGGCTCGTCGTTCATGCGTGTTCCTCGGCGTGGGCGTAGTCGATCAGACGCGTGAGCAGGGTCTTCTGAGGTCCTGCCAGAGCGCGGCTCACCGGCTCGACGGTCCGGTAGAGGCGACGGCCGGCATGGGCCCGTCCGTGTGGGGCGAAACTGACAGGCATGTCGTTGACCTTGATGACGTCGGCCGCAGCGCCAGGACCGCCTCCGGGGAGAGGACGCTCTCGGAGAAATGGCACCTCGATCGTTTCCCCTGCATCGTCGCGGGGTTCGGGGGAGGTGAGCGGTACTCCGGTCAGCAGCTCCGTTTCGGGATCGTCGGCGTGCCGACGCAGGAGGAACGGCTCGTCGGGTGCGCAGGAGCGTCGACCCAGATACGGCGCCCAGCATGGGCGCCGTAGTGCGGCTGCGAGCTGCTCTGCCAGGTCGTCGGGGGCGGTGACGGCGACGACGAAGACAGCGTCGGCAAGGTACTGGCGACGGGTGATGACGGCCGCATCCTTGTTGCTGCCGCCGCTCGTGGCGGCAGTGCGTTCCTTGGGGAAGCCGCCGCCGACGGTGTGGTAGTCCTCCAGCAGTGTGCCTGGCCGGTCGACTCGCACCGTCAACCGCACCTGTTCGTACTTCTTGAGGCCGGCGCTGTCGCCGCGGGCGATGCCCTCGGCCGCGGCGAACATTCCGACCAGCGCGGAACGTGTCGGGAAGGAGGCGGTCTCCCGCACTGGGGTGAACACCGAGCGTTCACCCCAGGACTGCAAGGGACCGGCCAGCCTCAGCAGCAGTCCACTCACTGCTGGGCTCCCGCGACCGTGCTGTCGGAGGCGCTGATCGCGGCCTCGACGGCGGCCTCCACGAGCTGGTGGTAGGACTCGTGGGCGGTGCCGAGTCCCTTGGGCTTCTCCTCCGGGTCGATGACCGTGTGCCCGTGGAAGGGGCGGTAGCGGTCACCGGTGAGCCGGTTGATGTTGACGGTATAGGTGTCGAGCGCCTGGCGGGACGGCTTGGAGAAGCCTCCCCGCCGGTCGGCGGTCACAGGGGTTTCGAAGGCGGCGGCCAGCGAAAGCGGCCGATGCTCACGCACCGCCAGGTACGCCAGGTCCGGCAGCGTGTGCGGAGCCGTCGAGTTCTTCTTGGCCTGCGGCAACGACATCAGGAAGTGCTCGGCGAACGAGGTCAGCACCGTGCGGGCGGCCTTGACGTCACCCTCAAGGTTCTTCAGCAGGTCGGTGACGTTGACAGTCCCGTACCGGTAGAAGACGCCGGCGGCGAATTCGGCGGTGTCCAGGTGTCCGCTGCCGGTCTCGGACTCCCCCAGCCAGTCGTCGACGGCGGTGAAGTAGTCCCGTTGCGGCTCCGCCGCGTGCGTGGTGAAGGCGTGCGCGACCTGCGCGGCGCCGTCGACGTTGGTGTCCGGCAGCTCGGCGAGCATGCGTCCCAGCAGGCTGATGGATGCGGTGCGCCGCTTGAGGATGTCCTCGATCGTGTTCGGGGGCAGCGTCTGTGGGGCCTTGGCACCCTTCTTGGCACTCGCAGCCTTCCTCAAGGCGGTTTCCAGGGCCTCGCGGTGCTCGGCACACACGGCGGCGAGCTCCTCGACGGCCGCCTCCGGTAGAAACAGCAGCACCGAGGTGTGGCCGGCGGCCTCCAGGCCGATGCCCTTCTTGCCGGCGCTCACCGCCACCTGGGAGCCGGCGAACGCGGCCAGGTCGGCTGGCCAGCCCACCCGCTCAAGCGTCTGCTGCACCTTCACCGGCACGAGGCGGGTTCGGGCCGCCTTCTCCCCGAGGTCCTTCTCCACGCCGAGACGGATGGGCCGCTTCCAGGACTGGCTGGAGACCCGGATACGCAGGGCGTCGCCATAGCGCACCTGCTTCGGAGAACCGAGGTCATCACGATTCAAATTCGCGGCCGGCACCGACTGAAGGGCGTTGAGGTCCAGGTAGAGGGTCATCGCTCGTTCTCCTCGGGAAGCGTGGTGGTGTTGTCGCCGGTGGGGATGGAGCGGCGGAAGTACTGGTCGAGCCAGCGGGTAGCGACGAGGTCGCGGTCCCGGGTCCACCAGGACAGGTCTTTCAGCAGGACCGCCCACTCGGGCGCGATGCCACCACTGAGGAGCTGCCGGGTCAGGGAGGGAAGCGTCCGGTGAACGGCATCGCTGCTCTGCCGGGACAGCAGATGCAAAGCACTCTCGGCCGTGCTCGCCTTCATGACATCTCTCTTGACGGCCTCGCCGAGCGCGGACCCCAGGTTCGGACGCAGGTACCAAGCGGTGGCCGAGGTATCTGCCGACTCGGTCTGCCGGGCGACCCGCGGGCGCGCTGCGATCAGCGAGGCCACCCCGTAGTAGGCCCGGCGGGTGTCCGGATAGGTGACGTCGTCGTGCTGGTGGAGCCAGGGGACGAGGTAGCGGTGCATGTAGTTGCACCGCTCGATCGGCAGGCCCAGGCCCCGGCGCAGCTCGGCACGGGTGCGATTGTCCTGACAGATGTCGTGGACGTAGGAGATGAATCTGTCGTGTTTCGGCGGCGCAGCGGCCACCCTGGAATCGGTCATGCGGCATCCCTGGGATGGGGAAGGGCGTGCACGCCGAAAGGCGGTCAGCGTGCACGAGATGGCTGGTACCGGCTCAGCCGGCGTTAGGGCTCAGGAGTGCGAGGAGCATGGAACGGGCGCGGTGCCGGGCGCGAGCCACTCTGATGTCCGCCCGGCTGGACGGGCCGATCGCCTCGTCCAGCGCCGACAGGGCGGCGTGGGTGAACGGTTTCAGGGGTCGGTCCGTCCGCCGCTCAGGCTTGGTCAGCCGCCAGAACTCGGTCTCGGCCTTGGGCCAGAACAGGGTCAGCGCGCCGGATGCCCAGGGGCCGGGCTTGCGGGCGTCGAGTTTGACCTTCGTCTTCGGCGAGGGATCAACGCTGGAGTCCGTGGCGATCTTCCAGGCGACCTTGGCCGCGAAATCCAGCCGGTCGCCCACTTCTTCCGCTGAGGCGTGGCAGCGCTTGATGTGGTGCGCCATCTCCTCGTCGTTCTCCTCCAGCCAGGTCAGGACCCGGGGAGTCGTCGACGCGAACCAGACGTTGTCCTTCTGCTTGCCGTCCTGGTCGAAACCGTAGGCGCGCACCCGCAGAGTGGGCAGCAGCGTTCTGGGCAGTGCGTCGAAGGCGGGTGGCCGCTGGATCTCCTGCCGATCGTCCTTCAGCAGCAGGGCGTCCAAGTCGCGCCACAGCGCACGGGCACCGTCCGCCTCGCGGGGCTGAAAGTTCCCGTCCTTCCGCCGGTCGAGGATCTGGTACGGGTCCCGCACCATCGAGGCTGGCGCGTGTGTGGACCAGGTGATGTACGCGTCCGTCACCTGCCGGCCGTCCGACGACGGAACGAGCAGCACGGCGTGCCGGAACCGGCCGGTCAGCGTCCGTCCTGGCCACGTCATCGCAGGGAGAGGCTGCAGCGGGTCGAGAAGTTCACCCTCCCAAGGGTAGAGGTCCTCGGTCTCCCCGAGCTCCTCGCCCTGCAGCCTCGGTACAGCCAGGATCAGCGAGGTGAACAGGTCAGGGCCCCACGGGAAGTACGAGACCGACTTCCGCAGAGGTGCCGCATCACCGCTGCCGGTCCGGTCGTCGGTGATGCGCCGGGGAGTGCACTGTCCGGACGGTCCGAAGTAAAGCTGGGCGATCAGATGCCAGGCGGCCTCCGCCGCCGGCACGGGAACGGGAGCGGTGTCGGTGAAGTGACCGAACAGAACCGCTCCGTTGATACCTGTCGGACGCCCCATCACCAGCTTGTTCACACCTGACGGGTTCGGTGCGCCCTTGGGGTCCACGCATTCGGTACGAAGCCGCGGATCCTGTAGGAACGGCCGCTCCGGGTCGAACAGATCGAACCTGCCTGACAGCACGTCCTTGTCGAAGTACCGGTTCACGACATCCGCATCGAATCGGCCGGCCCTCAGAACCCGCCGACGCAGATCGAGCCAGTCCTTGACGTTCTCGGCTACGTCGAGGTCATCGAGGCAGTCGTCTCCCGCGGCGGCGATCCTGGCCGTGATCGCCGCCAGGATCCGCATCAACCCCGCTGCTGCCGGCGGCACCGGCAACTCCAGGTCCTCGATCTCATGAGCCTGCCTGAACACCTGCCGCAAGCCCAGCCGCACCGACTCCCCAGTCAGCAGCCGCACCGGAATCCACGGCTCGTCCCGCAGGTCGAACCCTGCAGACATCAAACAGCCCCCTCCACGAACATGGTCAGCGCAAAGCAGCACGACAAAGCCCCAGCGCACCGCCGCCTGAGTCGCACTTCGCATTCAAGCAGTCACCACCGACACAGGGTGGCCGTTCGATGCTGCCGGTCCAGTAGAGCACCCTTCGGCGACGCATGTGACGAGAACCAGAAGGTTGGAGAACGTGGGGTGGAGCTAGAGGAGGGGTCCTTGATCGACTTGTGCCCAGGAGTCGCGAACGGTTGAACTTCCGCTCAACACACCAGAGTTGAACCGGGGAGTCGTCGTGTACGTAGTTCCCGCCGCACCCGCGGCCGGGACTTCGCCAGCACCTTGCGTGCTGGTGACCGCCATCATCGTCATCGTCGTCAGCGCGAGACCCGACCCGGCCACCATCATCGGGTCCTGCCTGCTTCTGCTGGCTGGGGCGGGCAAGGCGTACCGCGGCTTCTCCCGATAGCCTCGGGTGGAGTTGATCGCCGTACTCAGGCGCGACCGTCTCCCCGCCAAGGTGGGGGTGTTCCAGTTGGAGAGCGTGGGGCTGAGATCAGCTCAACGGCTTCCCCGCCGATGTGGGGGTGCCTCCCTCTACAGCCGCGTCCCTCTAAACGCGGACGAGGCCCAGGTCCTGGTCCAAGGAGAGGACTTTGTCGCCCACTTTCACTGCTTGGGCCTTGCCCTGGCGGACCGGCTGACGGAGGACTCGGAGGTCTCCCAGCATGGGGTGCTCGGCCCATGAGGAGGGCGGACTGAGAGTGTCGGGCTCGGCGTCACGGAACCAGTCGGCGCGGACGGGAATCGTGCGACGTATCACCTGTCGAACGGATGAGGCCGGCATCCTGCCGTCCTTGGACGCTTCGGGCAGTGGCTGCTCACCCTCAGCGTCGAGGGTGAGTCGGCCGTCCTCTTGGGCGTAGGCGCAGAGCAGGCGCACCGAGTCCGCGCCCAGACGAGTCGAGACCTCCCACTCGTCCTCATCCCCCTCCATGTCATGCAGGTCGTGGAGCTCCGCAACCTGCCGGGCACGGCGTACGGCGCACAGAGCGGCCATGCTCCGCTCGGCGGTCTCCTTGCCCTTGTGCTCCGTCCAAGCCTTCGCCTCGCGGCTGCCGGGGTCGTTCCAATCGAACTCCTCGCCGTCTCCGTGGACCGCCTCGACCAAAGTCTGCACATCATCCGGAATGGCGATGCCGCCGCCCTCGATCTCGGCCAGCTTCCGCGAGGTCTTGCCGAGCAGGTGCTCGGAGTACACCTCACCCCACTGCACCGGCATCCGGCCACCGCCCACCAAGGGATCGAGGACGACAAGCCGCGGTCCATCCGCCCACCTGGGGCGGCCGCGATCGTCGGGGTAGCCGTGCCTCTGCCAGTGATTCTCATGCCGCCAGCAGCGGCCCGCCCGCTGCAACAGCAACGACAGGGGGGCGAGATCGCTGATGACGATGTCCGCGTCCAAGTCCAGGGACTGTTCAACGACCTGCGTGGCCACCACGATCCGCCGGACCGGCCTCGGACCGCTCCGGCCCAGCCCAGCAGTGACCTTTGCCGTACGCTCCTCCCGCACATCTCCGGGAAATCGGGCGTGCAGCAGTTGCACGTCGCTCCCCTCCTCGTGGGACCGCCGGTCGAGCACTTCGCGGAGCTGCAGATATGTCTCCTGCGCGTCACCCACCGTGTTGCACACCACCAAGGCGGTACCGCCGTCACCCGTCGCGACCGGCTTCAGCAGGCGCTTGATCACCGCAATCCGGCCCCCCGCCACGCCCTTCCCACCATGGATTACTCGCTCGACGTCTACCCTGAGCCACATGTTCCGCGTGCGGGTCTGCTCCCTGTGACGCGGCTGGGACATCTGCACGCATCTGCCGGTCTCGCCGTCCACATACAGCCAGCCCGGGTAAGGCGCCGGGAAAGTCTGCTGCTTCAACGCCTTCGACTTGTGGCCTGCCCCCTGCAGGTACTCCTTGATCAACCGGTCGCCGACCGACCCCGGCAAGGTCGCCGAGAGCAGCACGACCGGCACTCCGTAGAAGCCCAGCCAGTTCAGCAGCCGGCCGAGCAGCACCTGCATGTACGGGTCGTAGGCGTGCGCCTCGTCCACGATGAAGACTTTGTTCGAGAGGGCCAGCATTCGCAGAGCGTTGTGCCGTACGGGCAGGACGGCCATCAGCGCCTGGTCGATCGTCCCGACCGCGAACTGCGCCAGCAGCGGCCGTTTCGATCCACGGAGCCACCGCCCCGGCCGCATGTCGGCCTCCTGGCGGCGGCGCCCGGCCGGAGCCTCGTCGCCATCGCAGGTCACCACCGTCTCACCGTCCAGGTCGTCGTCGGCATAGGCACCGCTGAGCCACGCCATGCTGTGCACCAAGGTCAGCCCGGCATCCTCCCCGGACTGGTTTCCCAACGCCCTGGCGACCCGGTCGTACATCTGGTCACTGGTGGCCATCGTCGGCAGCAGGAACGCGTACCCGTGCGTACCGAAGATCTTTGACAGGATCCGCTCCGCCTCCAGCGCGGTCTCCGACTTGCCGTCACCGGGGGCAGCGGTCACCAGCATGATGCCGCCCCGTCCCCCGGCACCCGCCGCAACCGACAGTTCCTCCATAACCGACCGCTGCAGAGGATTCGGCTTCCCCGCGATGCCGTACGCCTCGGCAAAGTCCTTGCGCTCCAGTTCCACCGGAGCCAGCCCGGCATCCCGCAGCAACCTGGCCGCGTCCGCCTGCGAACGCCGGAAATGAGCGGTCAGCGAAGACTCGAGTGTTCGCTGACGTTGCCGCAGGTACCCCTCCTGACTCACCAGCCAGTCCGCAAGAATCACCACCCCCGTCACCAACACCGCGACGGGAGCCTCGAACGCCCCAGGCTCCGCCGGGGCCCCCAGCGCGTCATGCACCGCCGTAGCATGCGCGGCACGCTGGCCAGCCCACGTTGCGCCACCCAGAAACGCCTGCCCTACACCGTTTTCCAGACGGTGGAAGCGTCCGTGATGACCACCGATGATCTCCGCCACTCGTTCAGAAGCGCTCCCCTCCTCCGCGTCCTCGAAGCCCAGCACGTTCAGCACCTCGGCCGCGGCAGTCATGCCGGCCACATCGTGCCCTGCCCGCCCGGTGCTCATCCGCTCACTGCCTGCCGCCAGCTCGCCGCTCAGGAACTGGGCAGCTCGCCGTGAACAGAACTGGAACCCCGACAGCTTCCCGATGTCATGCAGGCCAGCACACAGCCCGACAAGCGCCCGGGCACGATCCAGCTCCCCACCCAAACCCATCCCGGCAGCTATACGCGCCCTTTGGTTGTCCGCCAGGTACACGTCCCACAAGTGAAGCGCCATAGCGGCCGTGTCGAGAAGATGCCTTACCAGCGGGTAGGGAGGCAGCCCCGGATCCAGCCCACGGCTCTTCCCCCACACCGACTCATCCAGCACGCTCTGCCTGGCCAGCACTCCAACCTCCTCCACTCCGCTACTCGGATCAGCAGCGAAAGCAACACCGCTGTGGCTCGAATCCAAGCACTCGGCACTGACATTGGTGCCTGGTACTGGGGTTCCGGCGGTCGTGCACCAGCGGCTGCCTGACGCCCCCTGGCCCGACTTCGCGTTGCCCTGTCTGGCCGCTGGGGGCCTCTTCTCATGACTCCAGCCGGGAGAACACAACTCACCGCCGAACATCTGCCGATCACCGCGGGCGGCAACCCGAGCGGAGCGATCCGAGGCGTCCTTCGCGGCTCCATGCGGCGCGGCCCCGGAGCCCGCATCCAGCGACCGAACCAAACGTTGCCCGCGCTCTACCAGGTCATCCCGGGCCATGTGTGCCCAGCGACGCTCACAGCCGGGCTCAGGTCGCACGGCACATCACCGCCGGACGGACGTAGACCGAGATCGTCCTCACCGCCGCCCTCCCCTACCTCGGCGGCTTGGCTCACCTCGATCTGCAGGCTCGAAGGAAGACTCAGCAGGCACGACGTCCAGTCTCATGCCTACCGCGAATGGGGCCGCCGTTTTTGGGCCTTGGTACGGAGGTGACCGTCCGCTTCACAGAACCTGGTGAGGTGGGCTCCGCACTCGCCCCGGCGCCTCGCAAGCCGCACCAGATAAAGTGACGCCGTGCGACTGACTGAGCGCCTCACCCCATCGAGAACGGCAAAGAACACGCAAAGCGCCTCTTGAAGTGCAGGTCAGGAAGTGTCCTCCCCGCCGACGCGGGGGTGTTCCGTGACATACACTTATCTCGTTGGTCGGCAGTGGGTCCTCCCCGCCGACGCGGGGGTGTTCCGTGCGCGGGGGATCACGTCGGTGGTCATGCGGCGTCCTCCCCGCCGACGCGGGGGTGTTCCGCGGAGCTCGGCCGGCTTCGTCTCGTCGCTGTCGTCCTCCCCGCCGACGCGGGGGTGTTCCGACCCACCAGACGGGCACCCTCCTGGGTGAAGGGTCCTCCCCGCCGACGCGGGGGTGTTCCGCTCCGTGGACTGGTGGCGGACATGGAGTACCCGTCCTCCCCGCCGACGCGGGGGTGTTCCGGTAGGTGAGCCCGACACTGCCATTCTCACCGCGTCCTCCCCGCCGACGCGGGGGTGTTCCGCTGATCGCGTCCGGTCTGTGGCACGCCCACGGGTCCTCCCCGCCGACGCGGGGGTGTTCCGTCGCGGTTGCAGTAGAGGATGACCCGGTGTCCGTCCTCCCCGCCGACGCGGGGGTGTTCCGAGGGGTGAGCCGGAGGCACCGGCCCGGAAACAGTCCTCCCCGCCGACGCGGGGGTGTTCCGGTCCTGGACGCCTGGCGCCAGCGCGAGAACACGTCCTCCCCGCCGACGCGGGGGTGTTCCGGCCCCCTCGCCCGACTGCGGCTACCGCTACGAGTCCTCCCCGCCGACGCGGGGGTGTTCCGCCGCCGTCGGCGCTGCGCAGGACTACCTCTCCGTCCTCCCCGCCGACGCGGGGGTGTTCCGCACCCGCAACACGCCCTCTTACCGCAGGTGCCGCCCTCCCCGCCGACGCGGGGGTGTTCCGGCCCTCCACAAGGCGTTCCCTCACAGCGGCGGGTCCTCCCCGCCGACGCGGGGGTGTTCCGCCAGGCGATGGTGGAGCTGCTGCTGAAGTTCAGTCCTCCCCGCCGACGCGGGGGTGTTCCGTCCTTCGGGCCGATGGTCTCGCGGTCCTCAGCGTCCTCCCCGCCGACGCGGGGGTGTTCCGGCTGGGAGATCCGCGACACGACCGGCACCCTCGTCCTCCCCGCCGACGCGGGGGTGTTCCGCCGCCTGCGAGGCACTCGGCCTCAGCGTGGAGGTCCTCCCCGCCGACGCGGGGGTGTTCCGCACCCCGACCGCCCCACACACCGCCGCCGCGCGTCCTCCCCGCCGACGCGGGGGTGTTCCGTCCGCGCCGCCCCGGGCGGGGCCCGCGGAGGTGTCCTCCCCGCCGACGCGGGGGTGTTCCGGTGGCGGTCTGATGGTGACAGCACAGCGCATGGTCCTCCCCGCCGACGCGGGGGTGTTCCGACGTGCAGCGGTGGCTTCTTGCCCAGGAGTACGTCCTCCCCGCCGACGCGGGGGTGTTCCGCTCACCGCCTCCGAGCACGAAGCTGAGACCGAGTCCTCCCCGCCGACGCGGGGGTGTTCCGTCCTTTGCCCCACCCTGCCGCTCGGCGACCCGGTCCTCCCCGCCGACACGGGGGTGTTCCGTCGTGCGGGTCGATGCCGATCTCCAGGGCCTTGTCCTCCCCGCCGACGCGGGGGTGTTCCGCCGCGCCTACAGGTGCGCGCCGACCCTCGGTGGTCCTCCCCGCCGACGCGGGGGTGTTCCGTCGACGTTGCTGGTCTTGGTCACGGCGTCGCTGTCCTCCCCGCCGACGCGGGGGTGTTCCGTCGACCGCGGGGCGGCACAGGGCGTCGCAGGCGTCCTCCCCGCCGACGCGGGGGTGTTCCGCGCTGGCGAGAGATCACCACCGACCAGATCGAGTCCTCCCCGCCGACGCGGGGGTGTTCCGGCCTCCGCCTCCAGGTCCCGGAGCCGCTCGTCGTCCTCCCCGCCGACGCGGGGGTGTTCCGTCGGCCCGCGCGAGGAGGTCGAGGCCGCCGCCGTCCTCCCCGCCGACGCGGGGGTGTTCCGGCCGTTCAGACGGTGGGTGACGTCGCGTGAGCGTCCTTCCCGCCGACGCGGGGGTGTTCCGGTGTCCGGACACGTGCGGACCCTGGTGCGGTAGTCCTCCCCGCCGACGCGGGGGTGTTCCGTCCGTCGTCGCCGAGGCATGGCCCTGCACCAGTCCTCCCCGCCGACGCGGAGGTGTCGCATTCGGCTGCTCCAGACCGCAGAGGTATAACTGATCGTTTCAGAATGAGTTGAGCTGTGGGTCTTGCACTTGCCGATCTTGGTCGGCAGGGTGTCCGGGTGCGTGCTGATCTTGTTCCTGACGA
>NZ_JBHWGP010000043.1:0-48048 GCF_042733155.1 Streptomyces sp. NPDC059740
GCCCCGGGGACACAGGTCCCCGGGGCCGCCCGCTGTCCGCGCCGGAACTCAGCCCAGCAGCTTGATGATCGCGTCGGTGGTGTCGGTCTCACCGAGGCGCGGGAAGATGCGGGCGACGCTGTTCTCGTGCGCCTCCTCGTTCATGTCCGTCACCGCGTCGGTGGCGACCGTGACGTGGTAGCCGTGCTCGTAGGCGGCGCGGGCGGTGGACTCCACACCGATGCTGGTGGCGATGCCGGCCACCACGACCTGGGTCACGCCCAGGCGGCGCAGCTCCAGGTCGAGGTTGGTGCCGTGGAAGGCGCCCCAGACCTTCTTGGTGACGCGGATGTCGTCGGGCTGGGCGTCCAGCTCGGGGACCAGGTCGGCCCAGTCGGCGGGCGGGTTGCCGCCCTGCGAGCCGCCTTCGGTGCGGCCCGGGGCGCCACCGGTCACGTTGACCAGCACGACCGGCAGGCCCTTCGCCCGGAAGGCCGCGGCCAGACGGGCCGAGCGCGCGACGATCTCGGCCGCGGGGTGGGCGACGGGCAGGGCCGTGATGCCCTTCTGGAGGTCGACCAGGACGAGGGCCGTGGTCGGGTCGAGGGTGGTGGCGGTCATGGGATGACTCCTGTGGTGCGAGGGATTTTCCGGACGCGGCCGGACGGCCGGGTCAGGCACGGGTGCCGGGTTCCCGCGGGGCGGGGGTGCGGCAACCGGTGGCAGAGGGGGCCGCGGTCGGCTCGGCCGGGTCCGCGGGGCGGGGCACGGTGCCGGCCGGGCTCTTCGAGGCCGGGGCCGGCGGGGGCGCCTGGCCGCTCCTGGGGCGGCGCAGCGCCCTGTCGGTGACGGTGAGGACGATCAGGACGAGGCTCAGCACGCCGGTGACCAGGGCCAACTCGTGCAGGCCGGCGTCGTCGGCGCGCTGCCCGTAGAAGAGCGCGATCAGGCTCGCGGCGGTGATGGCGCCCAGGTACTGGGCGCTGCGCTGCAGACCGGCGGCCGAGCCCGTGCCCTCCGGCGGCGACTGGGAGTAGACCGCCGCCTGGTTGCCGGTGGAGACCAGGCCCTGCGGCACACCGAAGAGCGCGCCGGCCAGCAGCAGCACCACCCAGGGGGCACCGGAACCGGTGACGGCCAGCAGCGCACTGCCACCCGCCAGCAGGACGGCAGCCGTGGTCAGCGGCGCACGGATGCCTCTGGTGCGGGCGCCGAGGAGGGAGCAGACGGCCGCCGTCACCGACATGGGCAGCATGGTCAGGCCGGTGTGGAAGGAGGAGAGGCCGTGGCCCTCCTCCAGCCACTGCGTGAAGCCGTACATCACGCAGTAGATGACCAGGTAGCTCAGGCCGTGCCGCAGGTAGGTCGTCGTCAGTGCCCGGTTGGAGCCGAGCGAGCGCAGGTCCAGGAAGGGCCGCGGACGCCGCAGCTGCCACCGGGTGAAGACCGCGCCGACGACCACCACGACCGGCAGCAGGTACCAGGCCGGGTGGGCGAGGTCCAGGAGGAAGAACATCCCCGGGACCAGGGTGAGGAAGAAGAGCAGCATGCCCAGCGGGTCCAGCTCGCGCACCCCGGAGCCGGCCCCGTCCGCCTGCCGTGCGCTGCGGGGCTGGTCCCGGGGCAGCCACACGACGGCCAGCACCAGGCCCAGCAGGGCGAGCGGCACGTTGACGGCGAAGATGCCCCGCCAGCCGGTGGTGGCCGTCAGCACGCCGCCGAGCACGGGCCCGACGGCGGCGCTGGACATGCCCGCCAGCGACAGCAGCCCGAGCACGCTGCGCGGCGCCGGCCGTCCGACCTGCCGTGACCTCGCCCGCAGCATCGCCAGCGCGGAGGGGTAGGCGGTGGACGTGCCGACGCCCAGCAGCAGCCGGGAGGCCAGCAGCCAGCCGAAGCCGGGCGCCAGCGCGCCCACCAGGCCCGCGGCGACGACCAGCACCAGCCCGCAGAGAAAGGCCCGCCGGGGCCCGAAGAGGTCCGCGATCCGTCCCGCGGCCGGCTGCGCCACCGCGCACGCCAGGTAGAGGACGGCCACCAGCCAGGACGTACCGGCGGGGCCGACCCCGAAGTCACGACCGATCGCCACCAGACCGGTGGAGATCATGGTGGTGTTGATCGGGTTGAGGACGGAACCGAGCAGCAGCGGCGTCATCAGCCGGGCGCTGAAGTCCCTGCCGCCGCCCGTCGCCCCGGCCGGGGCGGGCCGGGCGCTCACTCCGTCACCAGCCGGCGCATCAGCGCGGTGGCCTCGGCGAGGGTGGCCCGCTCGCCGGCGGTCAGCTGCTCGGCCACGGCCACGGCGAGCCAGTCCCGCTTGGCGCGGCGGACGCTCTCCAGGACCTCGCGGCCCTCCTCGGTCAGCGAGAAGACGACCTGCCTGCCGTCGGTGGGGTGCGGGCTGCGCGTCACCAGCTCGCGTTCCTCCAGCGCGCCGAGCGTCATCCGCATCGACTGGGGGCGGACCAGCTCGGCCCGGGCCAGGGCAGCCGTGGTCGTCGGCCCGCCACCGGCCAGCCGGGCCATCGCGGAACGCTGCGAGGGGGTCAGCTCCCCCTCGGCGGACGCCGCCCGCAGGTGCCGCATGAGCTGCGACACGGCCGCGCCGAGATCGACGGCCAGCTGTTCGGAATCTGGTTCGGGCATGTCCGTCAGCCTAGGAGTTCGACAGGTTGCCTTGCAAGTTTGCCTGCGGGACTACGCTCCCGCGCCCGCGTCACCCGCAGGTCCCGCCCGTGTCCGCCACCACTTCCGGCCGCCACCGGGGTCCCGGACGGTGGACCGACCGACACGCCTGTACGCCCTGCGATGCCCTTGCCACCGTACGTGACGGGGCTTACGGTCGGCATTCGTGTCGCGAGGCCGCCGACCGGCGGCCACCGCGGACACGCGTGTGCCGACGTCCCCCACGAAGGAGCAGCACATGGCCGAGGTCGTACGTGCCGCACTGGTCCAGGCGACCTGGACGGGCGACACCGACTCGATGATCAGCAAGCACGAGGAACACGCCCGGGCCGCCGCCGCCCAGGGCGCCCGCATCATCGGGTTCCAGGAGGTCTTCAACGCGCCCTACTTCTGCCAGGTGCAGGAAGCCGAGCACTACCGCTGGGCGGAACCGGTGCCCGGCGGGCCCACCCTCACACGGATGAGGTCGCTGGCCCGCGAGACCGCGATGGTGGTGGTCGCCCCCGTCTTCGAGGATGAGGCGCCCGGGTTCTACTACAACACCGCCGCCGTCATCGACGCCGACGGCACCGTCCTGGGCACCTACCGCAAGCACCACATCCCCCAGCTCCCCGGCTTCTGGGAGAAGTACTACTTCCGTCCCGGCAACCTCGGCTGGCCGGTCTTCGACACCGCCGTCGGCCGCGTCGGCGTCTACATCTGCTACGACCGGCACTTCCCGGAGGGCTGGCGCCAACTCGGCCTCGCCGGAGCGCAGATCGTCTACAACCCCTCCGCCACCTCTCGCGGCCTCTCCTCCCACCTGTGGCGGCTGGAGCAACCCGCGGCAGCCGTCGCCAACCAGTACTACGTCGCCGCCATCAACCGTGTCGGCGTGGAGTCCTACGGCGACAACGACTTCTACGGCACCAGCTACTTCGTCGACCCCCGGGGCCAGTTCGTCGGCGACGTGGCCAGCGACTCCCAGGAGGAACTCCTCGTCCGCGACCTCGACCTGGGCCGCATCCAGGAGGTCCGGCAGGAGTGGGCCTTCTACCGCGACCGCCGCCCCGACGCCTACGACGACCTGGTCCGCCCGTGACCGCCGCCCCACCCCCGCCCCCCGGCGGCCCCACCGACGACGCGGCCGCCCTGCACGCCCGCCACCGCGCCGTCATGCCGGCCTGGCTCGGTCTCTACTACGCCCGGCCCCTGGAGCTCACCCACGGCCGGGGCCGCCACGTCTGGGACTCCACCGGCCGCCGCTACCTCGACTTCTTCGGCGGCATCCTCACCACGGCGACCGCCCACGCACTGCCCGAGGTCACCGCCGCCGTGACCGAGCAGGCCGCACGCATCCTGCACACCTCCACCCTCTACCTCTCCCGCCCCATGGTGGAGCTGGCCGAGCGCATCGCCCACCTCTCCGGCATCCCCGACGCCCGCGTCTTCTTCACCACCTCCGGCACCGAGGCCAACGACGCCGCGCTGCTGCTGGCCACCTGCCACCGCCGCTCCCACCAGGTGCTGGCGCTGCGCAACAGCTACCACGGGCGCTCCTTCGCCACCGTCGGCCTGACCGGGAACGCCCACTGGTCGCCCACCGCCCTCTCCCCGCTGCAGACCCTCCACGTCCACGGCGGGGTGCGCACCCGCGGTCCCTTCGCGCACCTGCCGGACGCCGAGTTCACCGCGGCCTGCGTCGCCGACCTGCACGACATGCTCGACCAGACGGCGCGGGGCGTTGCCGCGTTCATCGCCGAACCCGTACAGGGCGTGGGCGGTTTCACGATGCCTCCCGACGGCCTCCTCGGCGCCTTCCGCGAAGTCCTCGACCAGCACGGCATCCTGTGGATCAGCGACGAGGTGCAGACCGGCTGGGGACGGACCGGTGACCACTTCTGGGGCTGGCAGGCCCACGCCCAGAACGGCCCGCCGGACCTGCTGACCTTCGCCAAGGGAATCGGCAACGGCATGTCGGTGGGCGGCGTCGTGGCCCGCGCCGAGATCATGGACAGTCTGCCCGCACAGTCGATCTCCACCTTCGGCGGCTCACCCGTCACCATGGCCGCCGCCCTCGCCAACCTCACCCACCTCCTCGACCACGACCTCCAGGGCAACGCCCGCCGGGTCGGCGGCCTCCTCATCGAGCGCCTGCGGGCCGTCACCGCCGGGCTGAGCACCGTCCGCGAGGTACGGGGACGCGGCCTGATGATCGGCCTCGAACTCGTCGAACCCGGCACCGACACCACCTCCCCGCGGGCCGCCGCCCTCGTCCTGGAGGCCGCCCGGGAACGCGGCCTGCTCCTCGGCCGGGGCGGACCGGACGGCGCGGTACTGCGCATCGCCCCGCCCCTGACGCTGACCGTCGCGGAGGCCGAGGAGGGGGCGCAGGCGCTCGCCGAGGCGCTGCACGAGGTCGAGGAAACCCTCACGGCCCACCCCACCACCCGCTGACCGGGCGCCACCCACCACGTCCACGTCGCGCGGCGGCACCCGCGACGACCACCCACCGAGCAGGGGAAGGAAGTCGAGCGCCATGTCCCGTACCGTCATCCGAGGTGGGCTGGTGGTCACCGCGGCCGAGGAACTCCACGCCGACGTCCTCGTCGAGGGCGGCCGGATCGCCGCACTCGCCGAACACGGCCACGACACGGTCGCCGGCTGGACCGCCGGCGCCGACCGCGTCATCGACGCGACGCACAAGTACGTGATCCCGGGCGGCGTCGACGCGCACACGCACATGGAGTTCCCCTTCGGCGGCACCCGCGCCAGCGACACCTTCGAGACCGGGACGCAGGCCGCGGCGTGGGGCGGGACCACGACGATCGTCGACTTCGCGGTGCAGACCAGGGGTCAGGCGCTGCGGGCGGGCCTGGACACCTGGCACGCCAAGGCGGACGGGAAGTGCGCGATCGACTACGCCTTCCACATGATCGTGACGGACGTCAACGCCTCGACGCTGAAGGAGACGGACCGGCTCGTCGAGGAAGGACTGACCTCCTTCAAGCTGTTCATGGCCTACCCCGGCGTCTTCTACAGCGACGACGGGCAGATCCTGCGCGCCATGCAGCGCTCCGCCGGCAACGGCAGCCTGGTCATGGTGCACGCCGAGAACGGCATCGCCATCGACGTCCTGGTCGAGCAGGCGCTCGCCGAGGGCCGCACCGACCCCCGCCAACACGGCGAGGTCCGCAAGGTGCTGCTGGAGGCCGAGGCCACCCACCGGGCGATCCAGCTCGCCCGCGTCGCCGGGGCGCCGCTGTACGTCGTGCACGTCTCGGCCGAGGAGGCCGTGGCGGAACTGGCCTCGGCCCGCGCCACGGGGCTGCCCGTCTTCGGCGAGACCTGCCCCCAGTACCTCTTCCTGTCCACCGACAACCTCGCGGAGCCCGGCTTCGAGGGCGCCAAGTACGTGTGCTCCACCCCGCTGCGTCCGCGCGAACACCAGGCCGCGCTCTGGCGGGGCCTGCGCACCGACGCCCTCCAGGTGGTCTCCACCGACCACTGCCCGTTCTGCTTCTCCGGGCAGAAGGAACTCGGCCGGGGCGACTTCTCGAAGATCCCCAACGGCCTGCCGGGCGTGGAGAACCGTATGGACCTGCTGCACCAGGCCGTCGTCGACGGGCACCTCACCCGCCGCCGCTGGATCGAGGTCGCCTGCGCCGCACCGGCCAGGATGTTCGGCCTCTACCCCAAGAAGGGCACCATCGCCCCGGGCACCGACGCCGACCTCGTCGTCTACGACCCGCACGCCCAGCAGACGCTCTCCGCCGCGACGCACCACATGAACGTCGACTACTCGCCCTACGAGGGCCGGCGCATCACCGGCCGCGTCGAGACTGTCCTCTCCCGCGGCGAGGTGGTCGTCGACCGGGGCACCTTCACCGGCCGCGCCGGACACGGCCTCTACACGCCCCGGTCCACCTGCCAGTACCTCGGCTGACCGCCCCGCGGCTACCAGGGGCGGATGGGGCGCACCCCGGTACGGCGGCCGTCGGCGTCGAGAAGGTGGCCCATCCGCTTGACCGTGCGCAGGCCGACGATGCGGTCGGTGACGGTGAGGGACGGCAGCCGGGCGCCCAGCGCGGTCTCGCGGCGCTGGACGTCACCCAGATCCGGTAGCCAGAGGGTGGCGAGGATGTTGTCGGGGCCGGAGACGGCGGCGACGACGCGGCACTCGGGGAGGGCGGCGAGTGTGCGGTGGATGCCGGACACGTCGCGGGCGGGGGCGCGGCCCAGGAAGGTGACGGGGACGGGTGCCCCGGCCAGTCCGTCGGCCATGTCGCAGCGGAAGGTGATCACTCCGGTGCCGGTCAGCCGGCTGACCCTGCGCCGCACCGTCGCCGCGCTGGCCCCGGTCCGCGCGGCGAGCGCGGCGAACCCCAGGCGGCCGTCACACACCAAGGCGTCGAGCAGGGCGTGGTCGAGGGCGTCCAGCGCGACGGCCGCACCCGGGGCGCGCTGACCGCTGCCCGGCCTGCCCAGCTCCGCCAGTTGCGCCGGGCCCAGCGAACGCAGCCGCCAGCGGCTCCCCTCCACGGACAGCGAGGTGGCGACCAGGCAGTCGACGTCCGTGACACCGGGCATCGCCTCCAGACGCCCGGTGACGAACCGCGTCAGCGCCGGCAGGCCGGGGGTGAGGACGTCGAGCAGCAGCCCCGCGTCCCGGGAGGCGGTGAGTTCGACCGTGGCCACCTCCGTGCACTCGCTCAGCAGGGCGGCGAGGCGCTGCCGGGCCCCCGGCCGGCACCGGACCCGGACGAACGCGGTGCAGCGGGTACGCGGGAACTCCCGCCCCGGTGCCGCGTACACCCAGGCCAGCCCGTCCCCGCTCAGCCGCTCCCAGCGCCGCGCCAGGGTGCCGGGGCCGGCACCGACCGGCTGGGCCAGCTCCGCCCAGGACGCGCGGGGCCGCAGCTGGAGGGCGTGGACGAGAGCGAGGTCCAGTTCGCTGGCGATGACTGATTCCCGCATTCTCCCCGGCTTCCACGCACGATTCCCTCGAACTTCCGGCCACTTCCCGGACGTGGCCGCACAGTAGCCGCCACGTCGGGTTCAAGCCACCAGAAGGGGTGAGGGAACTGTGGCCAGAGGCATCGGTTCGGGCCGGGGGCTGCTGGCGACCATGGCGGTCGTCGTGGTCTGCAGCGGCGTCGTCCAGGGGTACCTGACCCCGCTCCTGCCGGGGATCGGCCGGCACATCGGCGTGGGCGGCGTCGGACAGAACAACCTCTACCTCCTGTCCCAGCTCGCGTTCGCGGTGATGACGCCGCTGCTGTCGAAGCTGGGCGACCTGTACGGGCACCGCAGGCTGCTGCGGGTCGCCGTGGCGATGGTGGCGGGCGGCTCGCTGCTGATGGCGGTGTGGCCGACGACCGCGACCCTGACGGCCGGCATGACCCTGCAGGGGGCTGTGGTCGGCTTCTTCCCGCTGCTCGCGGGCATCCTGCGCTCCCGCGCCCCGGAGTACGGCCGCACCGGCATCTCGGTGCTCGTCGGGGCGCTGCTCGTCTCGATCGGCGCGGGCGGCCTGGTGGCGGGCTCGCTCAGCGAACGGCACGCGGTGGCGGGCCTGTGGACGGCCGTCCCGGTCGCCGCCCTGGCGCTGGCCGCCGCGGCCCTGCTGCCCGACAGCACGGCGCCGCGCCGCGGCCACTTCCACCTCGGGGCGGCGACCCTGCTCACCCTCGGGCTGGTCGCCCTGGTCCTCGTGCTGGCCCAGGGCGGCACCTGGGGCTGGGGCACGCCCGAGGTCGTGGGCCTGGCCGCACTGGCCCTGGCCCTCCTCGCCCTGTGGGTGTGGGTCGAGCACCGGTCCGCGCACCCGCTGGTGGACGTACGGCTGCTGCGCGGGTCACGGCTCGCGGTGGTCAACGTCCACACCTTCTGTCTCGCCTTCGGCACCATCGGCTTCCTCGGGGCCAACTCCGTGTTCCTGGGCACCGACCCCGCTCGGGCCGGCTTCGGGATGGGGCTGGGCTCGCAGGCCATCGCGCTGGTCTCGCTCGCCATGGTGGTGGCCGGCTGCCTGGGCTCCACCGTGACGCCACGGCTGGCCCGGCACGTCGGCGACCGGGCCGCACTGGCCACCGGAGGCGTCCTGTGCGCGGCCGGTTTCCTCGGCCTGCTCTGCTTCCACGGCTCGCTGCCGCAGTACCTGACCGGGGCCCTCCTGGTGGGCCTGGCCACCGGCGTCTTCGAGGCGGTCACCCGCTCGCTGGCGGCCGAGGTCGTCGCCGAGGAGGAGACGGCGCTCTCCGTCGGGATCAACGAACTCGCGCTCTCCCTCGGTGCCGCCATCGGTGCCGCCGTCATCGGCGCCCTGTTCGCCGGCCACCAGTCGGCGGGCGCGGACGGCCACCTCACCCTCGCGGGCTACCAGTGGAGTTGGGGGGTGTGCGCAGGCGTCGCCCTGCTCGGCGCGGCCATGGGCCTGGCCTTCCGCGGGCGACGGCACGGCGCGCCCCCCGCCCCGGCGCAGGCCCCCCTGCTGCCGGCGCCGAACGCAGACGCCGCATGACGCGGCCCAGGACCCGGGGAGAGGAACCGAAGGTGGAGAAGACGGTGGAGAGGCCGGTGGAGAAGACGGTGGCTGCTGATCGGAGCGGTACGGCCGCAGCGGTGCGCGAGGCCGTGGGGGAGTGGAGCGAGAGGCTGCTGGCCCTGAGCCACAGCCTGCACGCAGAGCCCGAGACCGCACTGCACGAGCACCGGTCGGCCGCCAAGGTGGCCGGCCTCCTGCGGCAGGCCGGGTTCGCGGTGACCCGGGGGGTCGCGGACCTGCCCACCGCGCTGGTCGCCCGCTACGGCTCCGGCGAGCTGACGATCGCGCTGTGCGCGGAGTACGACGCGCTGCCCGACATCGGCCACGCCTGCGGACACAACGTCAACGGCGCGGCGGCGGTCGGCGCGGCCCTGGGCCTGGCGGCCGTGGCGGACCGGGTCGGCGTCACCGTAAAACTCGTCGGCACCCCGGCCGAGGAGGACATCGGCGGCAAGGCACTCCTCCTGGACGCCGGGGTCTTCGACGACGTGGCGGCGGCCATGATGGTCCACGCCGCCCCCGAGGACAGCGTCGGCGCCTCGTCCCTGGCCATCGGCGCCTGGGACGTGACCTACCACGGCAGGTCGGCCCACGCCGCCCTGGCGCCCTGGGAGGGCGTCAACGCGCTGGACGCACTCACCGTCGCCCAGAACGCGATCGGCCTGCTGCGCCAGCACCTCCCGCCCGGCACCCTGGTGCACGGGGTCGTCACCGACGGCGGGCAGGCCCCGAACGTCGTCCCCGCCCTCACCCGGGCCCGCTACGAACTGCGCGCCCCCACCGCGGAGCAGCTGGAGGCGGCCCGCGCCCGGGTCCGGGCCTGTTTCGAGGCCGGGGCACTGGCCACCGGCGCCCGGCTGGAGCTGACACCGCACGGTGCGGACTTCGCGGAGCTGCGTCAGGACTCCTTCCTGACGGAGGCCTACCTGCGGGCGGCACGGTCGCTGGGCCGCGACCCGGTGGCCCGGCACGGTGAACTGACGGCCTCCACGGACATGGGCAACGTCTCCCGTCTCCTGCCGGCCATCCACCCCACGATCGGCTACGACACCGGTGGCGCCCGCCAGCACACCGCCGGCTTCGCGGCCTCCGGCACCAGCCCGGGCGCCGACCGGGCCGTACTGGACGGGGCCGTGGCCATGGCCCTGGCCGCGGTGGAGGCGGCCACGGACGAGGAGCAGCGGCGCCGCCTCCTGCGAGGCGTGGCCCGGCGCCGGACGTCCTGACCGCCCCCGCCCACAGCCGCGCCGACGCACCGCCGACTCCGCTTCCCGCCTCACCGCGGCCGCAGGGCAGCGCCCACAGGTGCTTGCCGAAGAACTCGGTGAGCCTGGCGACCGCGGGGGTGACGGCCTCCTCCCGGTCGTAGAGGTCCATGTGGGTCGCGCCCTCGACGAGGAAGAGCTCGGCGCCGGCGCCGGCCCGGGCGACGGCGTCCTGGCTGAACGGGAGCGTCGCGGCCTCGCTGCCGGCGATCATCAGCAGCGGGCGCGGGGCGATCTTGTCGACGTCCGCGTAGGCGTCGAACTGGTCGAGCTGGTCGACGCTGCGCAGCACGTACCTGTTGGTGGCGCGCGGGTGGTGGCCGCGCGGCGTCCTGTAGTAGTCGTGGAACTCCCGCGCGAGCGCCGGGGTCGAGTCGTCGACCGTCTCGGGCACCACGTCGACCAGGGTGGCCTGCTCACCGACTTCTCCGCCGTTCCGCGGGACCACCGCACCTACGCCTGGCTGCTCTTCTCCGACCCGGCGCTGAGACACCTCCACACGCAGTGGGCGGACGTCGCGCGCGACTGCGTGGCGATGCTGCGGAGGAAGGCCGGACGCCACCCGCAGGACCAGCCCATGCAACGGCTGGTGGGCGAACTGTCCATCGCGAGCGACGACTTCCGTCACTGGTGGGGGGATCACCGCGTCGCCCGCCGTACCAGGGGCAGCAAGGCGCTGCGCCATCCGGTCGCGGGCGAGCTCACCCTCGACTGGGACGCCCTCTCCTGCGCCGGTGACCCCGGCCAGCAACTCGTCGTCTGGACCGCCGAACCCGGCACACCCTCCCACGACGCCCTGCGCCTCCTCGCCTCCTGGAACGCCACCACCCCGAGCCCTACCGCGCCGCACGGCCGCCACCCCTCCGGCGGACCGGGCGACTGAGGCGGTGACCTCCCTCGTGCCGGAACGGGCGAGGTGGGGCAGCGGCCAGGAGGAGACCGACCTGCCTTCCGCCCTCCGGTGCCCGAGACGCGGAGGGGGCCTCCCGCGGCCCGGCACCACCGGGGCGGGCCGTGCCCGATTGCCGGGCCCAGTCAGGGCCGCACCAGTCACCTCGGCCACATCGGCACACGGGGTCACCGGGGCGGCGGGGCGGCACGCGACATGCCGCCCCGCCGCCTCGCCTCGCCCTGCCGGTCCTGGGTTGCGCGGTTCCCCGTGGGCGTCCGTCACCCGAACCGGCGTTCTTTCCGCCGGGCGGGCTTGGCACCGCCACCTCTGTGGGTAGACCCCCGCTCCAGGCCCGCGCCCCGTCGCCGCCGGCAGCCGGGCCGGGCCCTCCGTCCCCCGCCGCCCGCGCGGCGGCGAACCCCAGGAGCGTGCCCGTCGTGGACTTCGGCATCGTCCTCCAGACCGATCCGCCCGGTGCGGGCGTCGTCGGTCTCATGCGCCGCGCGGAACGCGCCGGCTTCCGCCACGGCTGGACCTTCGACAGCGCCGTGCTGTGGCAGGAGCCCTTCGTCATCCACAGCCGGATCCTGGACCACACCGACCGGCTCGTGGTCGGCCCCATGGTCACCAACCCGGCCACGCGCACCCTGGAGGTCACCGCCTCTACCTTCGCCACCCTCAACGAGATGTACGGCAACCGCACCGTCTGCGGCATCGGGCGCGGCGACTCGGCGATGCGTGTCGCCGGACGGGCCCCCGTCACCGTCACTCGGCTCGGTGAGGCCGTCGGCATCATCCGCGACCTGGCCGAGGGACGCGAGGCCCTCGTCGACGGCCGCCCCCTGCGCCTGCCGTGGGTGCGCGACTCCCGCCTGCCCGTCTGGGTCGCCGCCTACGGCCCCAAGTCACTCGCCATGGCCGGCCGGCTCGCCGACGGCTTCATCCTCCAGCTCGCCGACCCCTTCCTCACCCGCTGGATGGTGCAGGCGGTACGCACCGCCGCGGTCGAGGCCGGGCGCGACCCCTCGGAGATCACCGTCTGCGTCGCCGCCCCGGCCTACGTCGGCGACGACCTCGGGCACGCCAGGGACCAGTGCCGCTGGTTCGGCGGCATGGTCGGCAACCATGTCGCCGACCTCGTCCGCCGCTACGGCGTCTCCTCCGGCGTGGTGCCCGAATCCCTCACCGCCTACGTCGCGGAGCGCGGCGACTACGACTACGCCCACCACGGACGGGCCGGCAACCCCGATGCCGCGTTCGTGCCCGACGAGATCATCGACCGGTTCTGCCTGCTGGGCCCCGTCGCACACCACCTGGAGCGCCTGCAGGAGCTGCGGGACCTGGGCGTCGACCAGTTCGCCCTCTACGCCATGCACGACGCGAAGGAGGCCGTGATCGACGCCTACGGGGAACACGTGGTGCCGGTGCTGGGCGGGACGTGAGCGGACCGGCGCGCCCGCGGAGTCCAGGCATGCCCCAGGCACCGCACCGGTCCCGGTCGTGCCCGCGCCCCGGCCGGGCCGGTGGGCGCCCCGGCCGGGGTGTGCGGGCCTCCCGCCTGCGGGGGTGGCCGGTGGCCCGAGCCCTACGGCAGCGCCCGCCACCCCTGCTCGTCCACACCGCCCGGCACCGACCCGTGTGGCTCGTAGGGGCGCCGGGTGAAGACGAACGAGCCCAGGTCGAGGTGGCTCACCGCGCCCTCGTGCCGCACCACGCGCAGGGTCTCGCCCGCGTAGTAACCGTCAAGGCCCCGCCAGGTGCCGTCCCCCTCGGGACGGAACCGCGAACCGCGGCCCCCGCCGTCCACCGGGCCCAGCTCCACCCAGCCCTCCGGGGCCAGACGCAGGACCACGGCGGCCGTCCCCCAGTACCAGAAACCCGTCAGATCGAGCAGCGCCGGGTCGACCTCGGTCAGCGGACGCCAGGGCTCCGGCACGCGCGGCTCGGCCTCGGCGACGATCCGCACCAGGTCGGCCGCCAGCACCCCGGTGCCCGGCCCCGAGGTGGCGTTGGCCAGGGCCACACCGGCGACGTCGTCCTCGGTGCTCAGCCACACCCCGGCGAGGAAGCCGGGCAGCGAGCCGCCGTGCCCGGTCAGGGTCCGGCCCTGACGCCGCACCACCTGCAGGCCCAGACCGTAGCCGGCGTCCCAGCCCTCGGGCTCCGGGGGAGCGCCCGGCGTGCGCATCTCCCGCACCGAGTCGGCGCTCAGCACCCGCTCGTCACCGCGGGCCAGGAAGGCGGCGAACCGGCACAGGTCCGCCGCGGTCGACCAGAGCTGGCCGGCCGCCGCCATCACACCCAGGTCCCGCGCGGGCTCCGGCAGCATCACGTCCGCCCACGGGTGGACCGCCCAACCGTCGGCGTGCGGCGCCACCGGACGGGCCGTGGTACGCGTCATACCCAGGGGCAGGCAGACCTCCTCGCGCACCACCTCCGCCCAGGGCGCCCCCCGCACCGCCTCCACCACGGAACCCAGCAGCGTGTATCCGGGGTTGGAGTAGTGGTGACGACGGCCTGCCGGGTGCAGTACGGGTGCTGCTCCCAGCACGCTCGCCAGGTCCGGGCGCAGCGCGCTGTCCGACCGCTCCCACCACTGGCCGGGGGTCTCCGCGGCCAGGCCGGCGGTATGGCTCAGGAGCTGGGCCAGCGTCACCTCGCCCACCGGGGTGCCCGGCACGTGACGCTCCAGCGGGTCGGCGAGGTCGAGAAGGCCCTCGTCGCGCAGCCGCAGGACCGCGACGGCGGTGAACGGCTTGGTGATCGACCCGATGCGGTACTGGGTCTCCGCGTCCGGGACCTCCCCGGCGACGCCGCTGCGCGCGCCCGACCAGACCATCCGGCCGCCGCGCATCACCGCCCCCACCACCGAGGGAGCCCGGCCCTCGGCCTGCTCGACCGCCACCCGGTGCAGCAGCGCCCGGCGGGTCGCGGGCAGCAGGCCGTCGGGGGCCACGTCCTCGGGCGAGACGTCGTGGGGCGGGGCGGGGTCACGGGCGGGGTCGGAGGCGGTGGGGCCGGGGCGGTGTGGAGAGCTCATGAGGGAGATCTACCGGGAAGGGCGGGGAGGAGTCGAGTCAATAAGGGGTCGGCGGTGTCAGGTGCACCTGGCCGGTTCGCTGTACGGCACGGGGCAGGGCGGCGGAGCCGGCCGCGGTGTACCCGGGCAGCCCAGGGACCACGGCATGCATGTCGTGGTGGTCAACCCCCCGGTGGACGCTGCACTGACGGCCCGGTAATTCCAAACGTTCGACCAAAGGGACTCGTACGAAAGCAACAAACATTGACGGGATCAAACACCGGGGCTACCTTGCGACCCGGTTGACCCCGTCAACTCGCCTGAGATCAGGCTGACTTGGAGCTCCATTCCTCCTCCCAGGAGCACACCATGCGCAGAACAGCTCCCCCCACCGGAAACGGTCCGGCGGCGTACACCCCGGGACCGGGGGCGGCCGCGCGCCGACCGCACCGAGCCCTTCTCCCGGTCCTCGCCACCCTGGCGCTCGTACTCGGCGCGCTGATGAGCCTCCCCGGTCTCTCCCATGCGGCCTCCGCCCTCCCGTGCGACACCTACGGAAGCGCAGGCACCCCCTGCGTCGCCGCACACAGCACCGTGCGGGCCCTCCTCGCCTCCTACAACGGCCCGCTGTACCAGGTGAAACGCGCCTCCGACAACGCGACCAAGGACATCGGGCTGCTGGCGCAGGGCGGCTACGCGAACGCCGCCGCCCAGGACACGTTCTGCCAGAACACCACCTGCACCATCACCAAGATCTACGACCAGACCGCACGCCACAACGACCTCACCCCCGGGCCCGCCGGCACCGCCGGCATGGGCGCCGACCGGCCCGCGGACGCGAGCGAGATCGCGGTGACGGCCGGCGGGCACAAGGTCTACGGCGTGTGGATCTCGCCCGGCGTCGGCTACCGCTACACCGGTGTGGCCTCCGGGGTGGCGGTCAACGGCCAGGCCGAGGGCGCCTACATGGTCGCCAGCGGCACCCACGTCGGGTCCGCCTGCTGCTTCGACTACGGCAACGCCGAGAGGACCGCGGCGGACACCGGCAACGGCCACATGGACGCCGTCTCCATCGCCACCACCTGCTACTTCGCGCCCTGCACCGGTTCGGGGCCGTGGGTGGAGGCCGACATGGAGAACGGCATGTTCCAGGGCGACAACGGCTCCAACACCGCCAACCGCGGCAACAGCACGCCCTACGTCACCGCCATGCTGAAGAACAACGGGCAGACCCGGTACGCGCTCAAGGGCGGTGACTCCACCTCCGGGGGCCTGACCACCTGGTGGGACGGGGCCCTGCCCACCAGAGGCGGCTACCAGCCCATGCACCAGGAGGGCGGCATCATCCTGGGCACCGGCGGTGACAACAGCAACTGGAACATGGGCACCTTCTTCGAGGGCGTGATGGTCTCCGGCTACCCGAGCGACGCCGCCGAGAACGCCGTGCAGGCCAACATCACCTCGGTCGGCTACTCCGGCGCCACCGACGAACCCAACGGTGACCAGCACAAGTTCACCGGCCCCGGCGGCAAGTGCGTCGACGTGGCCGCGGACGACACCGGCACCAACGGTTCGGCCGTGCAGCTGTGGGACTGCCAGAAGTACGCCGAGGACCAGCACTGGTCCCACCCCGCCGACAGCACGCTGCGCACCCTCGGCCGCTGCCTGGACATCAACGGCAACGGCACCGCCGCCGGCACCAAGGTCGAGCTGTGGGACTGCAACGGCGTCGGCGGGCAGAAGTGGGTGCAGCAGTCCGACGGCTCCTTCCTCAACCCGCAGTCGGGCCGGTGCCTGGACGACCCGAGTGGCGCCACGGCCAACGGCACACGCCTGCAGATCTGGGACTGCAACGGGGCGGACGCCCAGAAGTTCCACCTGAACTGACCGCCCCGCCACCGAACGGCCGGGCACCCGGGCCTCTTCTCCGCCCGGGTGCCCGGCACCTCCGCTCCCCGCCGCGCCCACCTGTCCGCCCCCGCGCGGGGCAGTGGGCGCGGCGGTCCCCACTCCGGCCACCGCGTGCCGGACCTCACCCCGAAACCGGTTGTGAGCGCCTGAGGGCCGAACGGAACATGGCCCCATGAACGCTGACTACGTGATCAGGCCGGTGAGGGCCGAGGAATGGGCCACCGCCAAGGAGTTCCGGCTCGCCGCGCTGCGTGATCCGGTGGCCCCCATCGCCTTCCTGGAGACCTACGAGGAGGCACAGGCCCGGCCCGAGGAGTTCTGGCGCGCCCGCACCGCCCGGGCCGCGGCCGAGGCCGGCGCATGTCAGTTCGTGGCCGAGGGCCCGGCGGGCGACTGGGCCGGCACGATGACCGTCCTGGTCGAGGAGGCGGGGGAGAAGGACTTCCTCGGGGAGCGCGTCGAACAGCGCCAGGCGCACGTCGTCGGCGTCTTCGTCCGGCCGGAGCACCGGGGCGGGACCCTGGCACCGGCTCTGCTGCGGGCGGCCGTGGAGTGGGGCCTGAGTCGCGAGGGCGTGCGGCAGGTCCGGCTGTTCGTGCACCGGGACAACGCCCGCGCCGAGGCGTTCTACCGCAGGGCCGGGTTCGCGCGCACCCGCGAGGTGGGCGGGGAGTACGAGATGGAGTACCTGGCCGGGTCCTGACCCCGGGCCCCTCCGGCCCGTGACGCGGGCCCTCTCACGGCACCCGCGCCGTCCACTCCGGCGAGGAGAACTTCCCCGCGGCCAGCTCCTGGGCGCGGGTCATCTCCTGGTCGGTGACGGTGTCGTCCCGCCCGCCGTAGCGGGCGCGGAAGGAAGCGATCATCCGGTCGATCACCTCGGCGCGGGGCAGACCGGTCTGGCGGCGCAGCGGGTCCACCCGCTTCTTCGCGCTGGCGATGCCCTTGTCCGAGAGCTTCTCCCGGCCGATGCGCAGGACGTCGGTCATCTTCTCGGCGTCGATGTCGTACGACATCGTCACGTGGTGCAGTACGGCCCCCGCACCCGTGGCCAGGCGCTTCTGGGCGGCCCCGGCGATCTTCCCGGCCTCGGTGGCGATGTCGTTGAGGGGCTTGTACCAGGCGGTGATGCCCATGTCGCCCAGCGCCGTGAGGACCCAGTCGTCGAGGTAGGCGTAGCTCTCGGCGAAGGTCAGGCCCTGGACGAGGGAGGCGGGCACGCACAGCGAGTAGGTGATGGTGTTGCCCGGCTCGACGTACATGGCCCCGCCGCCGCTGATGCGCCGCACGACGGTGGCGCCGTGCCGGCGGGCGCCCTCCGGATCGACCTCGTTGCGCAGCGACTGGAAACTGCCGATGATCACCGCGGGCCGGTCCCACTCCCAGACCCGCAGGGTGGGCTCGCGCCGGCCCGCCGCCACCTCGGTGGCCAGGACCTCGTCGAGCGCCATGTGGAGGGCCGGGGGCTGCGGCTCGGCGTGGACGACGCGCCAGTCGAAGTCCGTCCAGTCGGTGGCCCGCGCGACGGCACGGCGCACCGCGATGCCGACCGCCTCGCTGGTGAAACCGATCAGTGCCGCGCCGGGTGGCAGGGCCGTGTCGATGCGGGCGGCGAGCCCCCGCGCGTCGACGTCGGCGGGGGCGCCCTCCAGCGCGTCGTTGATGGCGTCCAGCGCCTCGTCCGGCTCCAGGAAGAAGTCACCCGCCACGCGTACGTGGCGCAGCACGCCGCGCTCGACCTCCAGGTCGACGACCACGAGCTTGCCGCCCGGCACCTTGTACTCACCGTGGTGCTGTGCGGTCACGGCACGCTCCCTCC
The DNA here is from genome assembly GCF_042733155.1 of Streptomyces sp. NPDC059740. Lineage (NCBI taxonomy): Bacteria > Bacillati > Actinomycetota > Actinomycetes > Kitasatosporales > Streptomycetaceae > Streptomyces > Streptomyces sp. NPDC059740. Next base: position 18,097 of record NZ_JBHWGP010000043.1, read on the forward strand.
TCGTGTCCCGCTGCGGGACGACCACCGACGGCCTGCGCCCTCCACGACACCATGGCCAACCGCGCCGCGCCCGTGCGCATTCCAGCAGGTGGGCGCGGAGCACCCGGAAGGGTGAAGGAGTGCCCGGAGCGTCGGCGGTGACGTCTCAGCCGTTCTGCCGGCCGCTCGCGGCGATCTCGCGGAGCAGGCGGGGCAGGGCCGTCCCGATCGGCTCGCGCACCACCTCGTCGGCGACCTCGTCGTAGGGCGTCGGCTCGGCGTTGACGATCACCAGCCGCGCCCCGTGCTCGGCGGCGAGACCGGCCAGGGAGGCGGCGGGCTGGACCGACAGGCTGGTGCCCACCGCGAGGAAGACGTCGCAGGCCTTCGCCACGGTCACCGCGGCGGTCAGGACCTGCGGGTCGAGCTGCTGGCCGAACATGACGGTCGCCGACTTCTGGATGCCGCCGCACTCCGGGCACCGCGGATCGGCCTCGCCCGCCTCGACCCGCTCCAGTTCCCGCGCCATGGGTGCCCGCCGGTCACAGACCGTGCACACCACCGTGCGTGCCGTGCCGTGCAGCTCCAAAACCTTGCGGTCGGGCAGTCCGGCGCGCTGGTGGAGCCCGTCGACGTTCTGGGTGATCACGCGTACCGGCACGCCCGCGCGCTCCAGCTCCACCACCGCCTCGTGGGCCGCGTTGGGCCGGGCCCGCAGCGCCGGGCTGGTGCGGCGCATCTGCCAGGAGCGGCGCCGGATGCCGGGGTCGGTCATGTAGAGGTCGTAGGTGACGAGCTTCTCGGCCTCCGGGTCGCGCCGCCACACGCCGTTCGGCCCCCGGTAGTCGGGGATGCCGGAGTCGGTGGAGATGCCGGCGCCGGTCAGCAGCGCCACCAGGGGTCGCTCGCCGGCCGGCGACGCGGCGGGTTCGGCCCCGTCCTCGGGCAGGGCCCCCGCCCGTCGCGTAACGTGCCCGGGAGGTTCGGGGAAGGCGTCGGTACCGCTCATGACCGCGAGGGTAGGGGAGGGGAGGACCGGGGGCGAGTGGGGGGCGGGCGGTGGCAACCTGCTGTTCACCTCGGAGCAGGCGGCCGTTGGGCCGGCAGCCGTGGGGCACGTGGTTCGATGGGGACATGTCCGGAACACCGCACCCTGCACCGGGCGCCCGCCCCGGCCCGCCGTCCGCCGCACCCGACCCCCTCGACGCCGTCGACCTGGCCGCCGTGGAGCAGGCGATCCGGGACGCGGCCCGGGACCAGGTGGTCCCCCGCTTCCGGCGGCTCACCGCCGTGGAGGTCGAGCAGAAGGACGGCCCCCACGACCTCGTCACCGTCGCCGACCGGCTCGCGGAGTTGCAGCTGACCGAGGCGCTGACCCGGCTCCTGCCCGGCTCCCGCGTCGTCGGGGAGGAGGCGGTCCACGCCGACCCGCTGCTGCTCGACGCGCTCGACGGCACCGACCCGGTGTGGATCGTCGACCCGGTCGACGGCACCCGCCAGTTCGTCCACGGCGACCCCGGCTTCGCCACCCTCGTCGCCCTGGCCCACCACGGGGAGGTCCTCGCCTCCTGGACCTACGCACCCGCCCTCGGCCTGATGGCGACGGCCGTGCGCGGCGGCGGGGCGTGGCTGGCCGGCCGGCGGCTGACCGCCGGGTCGCCGCCACCGGGCGCCGGCCTCGAAGTGGCCACCTCGCACCCCCTCTTCACCACCGACGCCGAGAAGGCGACGCTCGCCCGGCTCGACGTGCCGGGAGTCGCGCCGCGCCCGTGCGGATCGGCCGGACTGGAGTACCTGAAGGTGGCGTGCGGGGAGCTGGCCGGCGTCGTCTTCGGCTGGGAGAAGCCCTGGGACCATGCGGCCGGGCTGCTGCTGGTCCACGAGGCCGGCGGGGCGAGCGCCACCGCCGCGGGCCGCCCCTTCCGCCTCGCCGGCGGCAACGCCCTGCCCTTCACCGCGGCGCGTGACACGTCGGTGGTGCGGCGTATCCTCGGCCTGCTGGCGGCCGGTGACTGACCGTCGGCACCGAGGTCGCCTACGAGGGGAGTGACACGGTGACGTCCGTGCTCGACGCAGTGGTGGTCGGGGCCGGCCCCAACGGGCTGACAGCCGCCGTGGAGCTGGCCCGCCGGGGCATGTCCGTGGAGGTGTTCGAGGCGCGCGAGACGGTCGGCGGCGGGGCCCGCACGGCGGAGCTGACCCTCCCCGGCTTCCGCCACGACACGTGCTCGGCGGTGCACCCCATGGCGATCGGCTCCCCGGCCTTCGCCGCCATGCCGCTCGCCCGGCACGGCCTGACCTGGCTCCACGCCGACATCGCCATGGCCCAGCCGCTCGCCGACGGCACCGCCGCCGTCCTGACCGGCTCGGTGGGCGAGACCGCGATGTCGCTCGGCCCCCGCGACGCAGGCACCTACCGACGGCTCGTCGCCCCGTTCGTGGGGCACTGGGACACGCTGGCCGCGGACTTCCTGCGCACCCAGTGGCTCGGCCTGCCCCGCGACCCCGTGCGCTACGCCCGGTTCGGCCTGGTCGCCGGCCTCCCGGTGGACGTGCTGGGCCGCCGCTTCCGCGACGACCGGGCCCGCGCGCTGCTGGCCGGCATGGCCGGGCACCTCATCGCGCCCACCGGCGCGATCGGGACCGCCGGCGCCGCGCTGATGTTCGCCCTCGCGGCGCACCACGGCGGCTGGCCGATGCCGCGCGGCGGCTCCCAGGCCCTCTCCGACGCCCTCACCTCCCTGCTGCGCGAGCACGGCGGGGAGGTCCACACCGGGTTCGAGGTCAAGCGTCTGGACGACCTGCCGCCCGCCCGCGCGTACCTCTTCGACACTTCCCCGACCGCGATGGCCCGCATCGCCGGACTCGGTGACGCCTACACCGGCACGCGGTACGGCCCCGGTGTCTTCAAGATCGACTATGCGCTGGACGGGCCCGTTCCGTGGACCGCCGAGCCCGTCCGCCGGGCCGGCACCGTGCACGTCGGGGCGTCCAGCGGTGAGATCCGCACCGCGCTGCGGCAGGTGGCCGTGGACGGTACGCCCCCCGACCGGCCGCTGCTGATCGCCGCCCAGCCCTCCCTGGTGGACGACACCCGGGCCCCGGCGGGCAAGCACACCTTCTGGGTCTACGGTCACGTGCCCAACGGCTGGCGCGGGGACCTCACCGACGCGGTGGAGCGGCAACTGGAACGGTTCGCGCCGGGCTTCCGCGATCTGGTGCTGGCCCGCGCCACCGCCGGCCCGCCCGAGTTCGCGGCGGCCAACGCCAACTACGTGGGCGGCGACATCTACGCCGGCTCCGCGGTGGGCCTGCGGATGCTGGTGCGTCCCAAGCTCACCCGCAACCCCTACCGGACGGCGCACCCGGCGGTCTTCCTGTGCTCCCAGTCCGCGCCGCCCGGCCCCGGTGTCCACGGCATGTCGGGGCACCACGCGGCGCGGCAGGTGTGGCGGAGCCTGCGGACCGACCGCTGAGCCCCCCGTCCGGAGGGGTGGCGCCGGGGGCCGGCGCGCGGGTGAGCCGTGGCGGTCCGGGAACGCGGGGCGGTGGGGGCGCACAGTGGCCTGGGGTCCGGCCCCCGTCCGGCGAAGGAGAACTGATGACCGCCCTCACCCTGGTACGCGGTGACATCACCGAGCAGTCGGTGGACGCCGTCGTCAACGCCGCCAACTCCTCGCTGCTGGGCGGCGGCGGGGTCGACGGTGCGATCCACCGCAGGGGCGGGCCGGACATCCTGGCCGAGTGCCGCGCGTTGCGGGCGGGGCGGTACGGCGAGGGCCTGCCCACGGGCGAGGCCGTGGCCACCACCGCCGGGCGACTGCCGGCCCGCTGGGTGATCCACACCGTGGGCCCCGCCCACACCGAGGACGAGGACCGCTCCCCCCTCCTGGCCTCCTGCTACCGCTCCTCGCTGCGGGTCGCCGACGAACTGGACGCGCACGCGGTGGCCTTCCCCGCCGTCTCCGCGGGCGTCTACGGCTGGCCGCTGGACGAGGCGGCCCGCATCGCCGTCGACACCGTCCGGCAGACCCCGGCCCGGGTGGCGGAAGTCCGCTTCGTCCTGTTCGACCCACGGGCCTACGACGCCTTCGCTGCCCGGATCGACTGACCCGCGCTTCGCAACTTTCTGGGTTTTCCTCGGTAATCTCAGGCTCCCCGTGCCCCGCCCTTCGGCGGCCTCCATGGTGAAACCGCAGGCCGGCCGGTATCAACGAGCCGGCCGGCGGAGGCGGCAGTGGCACAGCTCGTGTGCTTCCTCTTGACCACCCGCAGGGGCGGGCTTACGGTGACGCAGAAATTTCTGAACGGTTGTAGAAACTTTCTGAACCAGGCTTCGCGGGACGGGGAAAGCGCCGTCCGGCAGCCGCGAGCCGGTGTGAGGCGGTGTCATGGGGACCCGATCGGAGCAGGCGTCACCGGCCGCCCGCGAACGCACCGACCGGCCCGTGGGAGCGCCGCACCGAACGGGCCGGGGGCCCCGGGCCCGGGAAGGGTGCGGGGCGGGCGAGGTGACGGGGCGTCGGAGCGCCGCCGGACCGCCTCGCCGCCGGCCCCCACCGGGGAGCGGACGGGCCCCGCGGGCCCCGGCGGTGGCGACCGCCGACTCCACCGCCACCACGTCCGCCAGGTGCACACGGGGGCCGGCTCCGGCTTCCTCACCGGCAGCGAAGGACCCGCCGTGCCCTGCGACCCGCACTGAGGAGACCGCCGGGACGCCCGGCCCGGCCCCCGCGGCGTTCCGGCCCGCCGCGGGGCCCCGCACCCGTTCGCCGGCCCACCGCCCTCCACCCGACGGAGCACACCCATGTCCGCACACCCCGCCACCGACCTCGGCTCCGCCCCCGCCCCGTGGCAGGACACCGCTCTCCCGGCAGACAAGCGCCTCGACGCCCTCATGGCGGAGATGACACTGCGGGAGAAGGTCGCCCAGCTCTACGGCGTCTGGGTCGGCGTCTCGCCCGAAGACGAGGAGGTGGCGCCCCACCAGCAGGAGTACGCCACGCTGTCCGTGCCGTACGAGCAGCTCATCGAGGCGGGCCTCGGGCAGCTCACCCGCCCCTTCGGCACCGCACCCGTCGACCCCCGCACCGGTGCGGCAGGCGTGGCCAGGGCCCAGCGGGCGCTGCTCGCCGCCGGCCGGCACCGCATCCCCGCACTCGTCCACGAGGAGTGCCTGACCGGGCTCGCGGCCTGGACGGCCACCGTCTACCCCAACCCGCTGTGCTGGGGCGCCAGTTTCGACCCGGAGCTGGTGGAGCGGATGGGCGCCCAGATCGGCGCCACCATGCGGCGCCTGGGCATCCACCAGGGGCTCGCCCCCGTCCTCGACGTCACCCGCGACCTGCGCTGGGGCCGCGTGGAGGAGACCATAGGCGAGGACCCGCTGCTGGTCGGGACGATCGGCTCCGCCTACGTGCGGGGCCTGACCTCCGCGGGCGTGGTCGCCACCCTCAAACACTTCGTGGGCTACTCCGCCTCCCGCGGCGGCCGCAACCTGGCGCCCGTCTCCGCAGGGCCCCGCGAGGTCGCCGACGTGCTCCTCCCGCCGTTCGAGATGGCCCTGCTGGCGGGCGCCGACTCGGTGATGAACTCCTACGCCGACATCGACGGGGTCCCGGTCGCCGCCGACCCGGCGCTGCTGACCGGAGTGCTGCGCGACACCTACGGCTTCCAGGGCACCGTCGTCGCCGACTACTTCTCCGTCGCCTTCCTCCAGACCCTGCACCACGTGGCCGGCTCCCGCGCCGAAGCGGCCCGGCTCGCCCTCACCGCCGGCATCGACGTCGAACTGCCCACCGTGCACGCCTACGGCGAGGACCTGCTCGCCGCCGTTGAGGCCGGGGAGGTGGACGAGGCGCTGGTGGACCGGTCGGTGCGGCGGGTCCTGGCGCAGAAGCTCCGGCTCGGCCTCCTCGACGCCGACTGGGACCCCGAGGCGCCGCTCCTCCACGAGATGGGCGAGCCCGTCCTCGACGCCGAGGAGAACCGCGCCCTCGCCCGCGACCTGGCCCGGCGCTCGGTGGTGCTGCTGCGCAACACCGGTGCCCTCCCACTCGCCCCCCGGGCCCGGGTGGCCGTGGTCGGCCCCCGGGCGGCCGAGAGCGGCGCGCTGATGGGCTGCTACTCCTTCCCGCTGCACGTCGGCGTGCACCACCCCGACGTGCCGCTCGGCATCGAGGCGCCGAGCCTGCTGGACGCGCTGCGCACGGACCCCGCCGGCTACTACGTCACCCACGCCCAGGGCTGCCCCGTCCTCGGCGGCGACGAGGAGTCGATCGCCGAAGCCGCCCGGGCCGCCGCCGAGGCCGAGGTGTGCGTCGCGGTCCTCGGCGACCAGGCGGGACTGTTCGGCAGGGGCACCTCCGGTGAGGGCTGCGACGCGGCGGACCTGCGGCTGCCGGGGCGCCAGGAGGAGCTGCTGGAGGCGCTGCTGGCCACCGGTACCCCGGTGGTGCTGGTCCTGCTGGTCGGGCGCCCCTACGAACTGGCGCGGTTCCACGACCGGTTGGCCGCGGTGGTCTGCGGCTTCTTCCCCGGCGAGGAGGGCGCGGCAGCGCTCGCCGACGTCCTGTCCGGGCGCAACGACCCCGCCGGCCGACTGCCGGTCAGCTTCCCCGGCGACGGCGCGAACCAGCCGACCAGCTACCTGGCGGCACCCCTGGGCCGGCGCAGCGGCGTCAGCAACCTGGACCCCACGCCGCTGTACCCCTTCGGCCACGGGCTCTCCTACCATCCCACCCTCTGGACGGTGAACCCGCCCGCCCCGCAGGCACAGTGGGCGACGGACGGCACCTTCGAGGTGAGCGTCGCGGTCCGCAACGACGCGGAGGTCGCCGTGTCCGACGTGGTCCAGGTCTACCTCCACGACCCGGTGGCGAGCGTCGCCCGCCCCGAGCAGCTCCTCCTCGCGGCGGCCCGCGTCGACCTGGCGCCGCACTCGGAGGCCGTGGTGGGCCTCACCCTCCACGCCGACCAGACCTCGTACACCACGGCGGCGGGGGAGCGGTGCGTGGACCCGGGCGAGGTCGAACTGCGGGTGGCCGCCTCCAGCGCCGACGTGCGCGCCCGCATCCCGGTGACGATGACCGGTGAGCGCAGGCCGGTCGGGTTCGAGCGGGTGCGGGAGGCCGCGGTGCGGATCGAGCGCGGGCTGCCCGCCGGCGGGTGAGCCGAGCGCGTGCCGGAGGCAGCGCGGCCGTCGTGCTGCCTCCCCATCGCGGAGCAAGGCAGCACGGCGGGCCACCCGTCAGAGGTAGGGACGGGTGGTCAGCTCCAGACCGTGCCCGGCGGGGTCGCGGAAGTAGACGCCCCGTCCGCCGTGCTCGGTGTTGGTCTCCCCCTCGCGGCGGCACTGCGGGTCGGCCCAGTAGGTCACGCCCTCGGCTCGGAAGCGGGCCACCGCCCGGTCGAAGTGGTCCTCGGAGACCAGGAACGCGTAGTGCTGCGGCTGGATCTCGACGGGCGGTTCGGCGAACTGCAGCAGGACCCCGCCGTCCAGGCTGAGGTTGGTGAACGGCCCCCAGGAGGGGGCCTGCCGTGCCTCCAGGACCTCGCGGTAGAACGCGGCGGAGGCCACCCGGTCGGTGGCGGCGATGATGGTGTGGTTGAACAGTGCGGTCATGTTTCTCCTCCGTGGAAGACGTGGACTCGTGCGGTGGGCACGAGGCCGGAGGAGCGCGGGCGCCGCCCGCCGCGCCGGGGCCGGTCCGCGGACGGAGGACGCGGGCGGTCAGGGCACGACCGGGTCGCCGATCCGTGTGTGGCTGTCAGCCGGTCCGGTCATCACGGGGGACGGTACCGGGTCCGGCCCGGGCCTGCCAGGGCGATCCGGTGCCCGGCGACCCGGGGCACACGGCCCCCTCACCCCTGCTGCCGCCGCGCCAGCTCGTACAGTGCGCCGCCCGCCGCCATCAGCTCGGCCGGCGGGCCCTGTTCGACGATGGAGCCGTCCGCCATCACCAGGACCCGGTCGGCGTCCATGACGGTGGAGAGGCGGTGGGCGATGACGAGCCGGGAGGCGTGCAGCTGCCGGGTGCTCTCGATCACCACCCGCTGCGTCTCGTTGTCGAGCGCGCTGGTGGCCTCGTCCAGAAAGAGGATCTTCGGCCGCCGGATCAACGCCTGTGCGATCACCAGCCGTTGCCGCTGTCCGCCGGAGACCGCGCCGCTGCCCGAGATCATGGTGTGCAAGCCCATCGGCATCCGCTGCACGTCCTGCGCCAGCCCCGCCAGCGCCAGCGCCTCCCACACCTCCTCCGGGGTGAAGGGCTCCGCGCCGCGGACGCAGTCCAGGATCGTGCCGGTCAGCGGCTGCGCGTCCTGGAGCACCACCCCGCACTGTCGGCGCACCGCGGCCTGGTCCAGGGCGGAGAGGTCCTGACCGTCGTAGAGCACGCTGCCGGCCGTCGGCGTCTCGAAGCCGATGAGCAGCCGCAGCAGCGTCGACTTGCCGCAGCCGCTGGCGCCGACGACCGCCACGAACTCGCCCGGCGCCACCTCGAAGGAGACGTCGTCCAGGACCAGCGGGCCGTCCTCGCGGTAACGGAAGGACAGACCGCGCACCGCGAACGCCCCCGAGAGCACGCCGGGCCGGGCACTGCCGCCGTGCACCTCCGGCTTGGCGTCGAGGATCGGCTTGACCTGCTCGAACATGGGCAGCGCGGCGGCCACCCCCACCAGCGCGTTGGTGAGCTGGGTCGCGGACTGGAGCAGCATGGTGACGGCGGTCTGGAACGTCAGGAACGCCGCCGCCGACATGGTGCCGCGCGCCGGGCCGGCCAGCAGCGCGAAGACCAGCAGGGAGCACAGCGGCAGGTAGACCGCGTCCACGGCGACGGTGATGTTGCGGATGTGCCCGGCCCGCTGCTGGAGGTCGCGGGAGCGGGCGAAACCGCGGGCCCACGCCGCGTAGGCGAAGCTCTCCGCCGCCGCCACCCGCAGCTTCGGCAGGCCCCGAAGCGTCTGGTAGGCCTGGTTGTTGAGCTTGTTCTCCTGCTCCACCAGGCGTCGCTGCCACCGCACCTGCCACAGCCCCAGCGCGCTGAAGACGCCGGCGATCACCACCAGCATGCCGACGGCCGCCAGCGCCAGCGGCACGCTGTAGTACAGCAGCAGGGCCATGTTGACCACACCGATCGTGCCGGCCTGGAGCACCACCGGCGCCACCCCCGACAGCACCCGGCGGATGGCGCTGACGCCCATGGCCGCACTGGCCAGTTCACCGGTGGAGCGCCCCGCGAAGAAGCGGGTGGGCAGCCGCAGCAGCCGGTCCCACACCGCGGGCTGCAGCGCGCCCTCCAGCCGCCCCTCCAGCCGCAGCAGCGTCAGGTTCTCCGTCAGCGAGAACGCGGCCGCCACCACCGCCGAGAGGACCACCGCCAGCGCCACCTGCACGATCGGCCCGCGCTCGGCCTGCGGCACCAGGGAGCCCAGCACATGGCCGGTCGCCACCGGCACCAGCGAACCGAGCGCCACGGTCACCAGCCCGGCGAGCGCCAGGCGGCGCAGGTCGCGGCCGGTGCCGCGGGCGCTGAACCGCAGCAGCCGCCACATCGTCATCGGCTCGTCGGGCAGCGGCCGGTAGAGCATCACGGCCCGCGGCTCCAGCTCACCGGCCGCGTCCGCGTCCAACCGGACCCGGCTGCCGGTGGCGGGATTGACCGCCTCGTACCGGCCGCGTCGGAAGAGCAGCGCCACGGGCGCACCGGAGCGGGCCCGGTAGCCGACCAGCGGGCCGTGGTCCTCCCGCCACCACCGGCCGGCCAGCCGCACCGCGCGGGTCCGTATCCGGGCGGCGGTGGCGACCCGCTCCACCGGGTCCGCGTCCGGGTCGACGACCACGCCCCGGGGCGGCTCGGTCAGCCGCATCCCGCAGTCCTCGGCGACCACCCGGCACACCGCGAACGCCCCGTCGGTGCCGTCCTGCGCCGCGCCGCGCCGCGCCGAGCGGCGGCGGCCCCCGATGGCGGCGACCAACGCCTGGTCGGCCCGGTCGCGTACGTCCTCACCGGCACGGATGCCGGCCGCGGTGCGGTCCTCGTGCGCGCGCTCGTGGGCCTCGATCCACCGGTCGACCGCCAGCCCCAACCGGTACTGCTGGTTGACCATCCGCTGCCACAGGGCGCCGTCCATCAGCAGGTCGCCAGCGGCCTGAGCGCTGTACTCGGCCCCGTAGCGGACGCTGCCCGGGGGCACCGGCAGCCACAGCAGGTCGTCCTCGTCGACCTCCTCGCCCTCCAGACCCGTGGGCCCGCCCAGCGGCACCTCGAAGAGCACCCCGAGGCTGCGGCTGACACCGAGCGCCACGGCGTGCTCCAGGGGCGAGGGCGCGCCGCCGTACCCGCCGGCGCCGGACCACTCCGGGGCGTAGGGGTCGGGAGCCGCCCCGCCCCATCCGCCGCCCCACGGGTCCTGGCCCTCCCAGGCACCCTGCGGCCCGCCTTGCCCCGCCCCGCCGGGCTGGTAGAGCTCCCGCAGCGGGATGCGGCGCAGCGCGCAGTCCTGCGCCGGCCGGCCCACCAGCGTGTGGCGCGGGCCGGTGACGGGCCCGGGCAGTGCCGCGCCCACCTCCAGCCGGCCCAGGAAGTGCCAGTGGCCGTCCACCTCCGCGTCGACGGCGAAGAGGTCGAGGGCCCCGGCCACCACCAGCCAGAGCACCTGCGGGCCCTCCAGCGGCAGACTGCGCAGTCCGGCGCCTGCCACGGGAGCGCCCAGCGCGCCCAGGGCCTGCACCACCTCGTCGCCGGCGCCGAGCAGGCCGGGCGCCGGGTGCGGGTGGCCGGCGGGTGAGGTCTCAGTGATCGCGGTGCTCCTTCATCAGCTCGGCGTACGCGCCGCCGGCCACGGCCAGTTCCTCGTGCCGCCCCCGCTCCACGACCGTGCCGTGGTCCAGTACCAGGATCTCGTCGCTGTCGCGGACCGTGCTCAGCCGGTGGGCGATGACCACGCAGGCGCAGCCGCGGCGGCGGAGGTTGTCCATGACGACCTGCTCGGTGCGGGCGTCCAGCGCGCTGGTCACCTCGTCCAGCACCAGGACGCTGGGGCGGCGCACCAGCGCACGGGCGATCTCCAGCCGTTGCCGCTGGCCCCCGGAGAGGTTGCGGCCGTCCTGTTCGACCCGGCTGTGCACACCCTCCGGGCGCCGCGCCACCAGCTCCTCGTACAACGCCGCGTCCCGCAGTGCCTCGACCACCGCTTCGTCGGGGACCGAGGGGTCCCACAGCGCCACGTTGTCGCGGATCGTGCCCTCGAAGAGGAAGACGTCCTGGTCGACGAAGGAGACGGAGGCGGCGAGCGAGCCGCGGGGGATGTCCGCCAGGGGCCGGCCGTCGATGCGGATCGTGCCCTGCCACGGGCTGTAGAGCCCCGAGACCAGCCGCGAGACGGTGGACTTCCCGCTGCCGGAGCCGCCGACCAGCGCCACCTGCCGGCCCGGGCCGACGGTCAGGTCGAAGTCCCGCAGCAGGGGTTCGTCCAGCGGGTTGTAGCCGAAGGTGACGCCGGAGAGCTCCACGTGGCCGGCCAGGCGGCGGGTGGAGTCGTCGGGGCGGGAGCGGGTGTAGAGGGAGTCGACCGGGAAGTTCTCCACGTCCCGCAGGCGTGCCACGTCGGCGGAGAGGTCCTGGATGCGCCCCGCGACGCCGTTCAGCCGGGTGAGAGGGGCGGTGAAGCGGGTCACCAGTGCCTGGAAGGCCACCAGGAGCCCGACGGAGAGGTGGCCGTCGACCGCGCGCAGGCCGCCGACGCCGAGGATGAGGGCGCTGTTGAGGGTGGCCAGCGCCGGGGCGACCACGGACAGCACCGCGGTCGGCACGCCCAGACGCTGCTGCTCCTCCAGCGTCACGGCGTGCTGTCCGGCCCAGCGGCGGAAGAAGCCGTCCTCGCCGCCGGTGGCCTTCATGGTCTCCATCAGCTGCAGACCGGTGTAGGCGGTCGAGGTCAGCCGGGCGCTGTCGGCCCGCAGCTTCTGCGTGCGGGTCGCCCGCAGCCGCACCACCAGCCGCATCGCCACGACGTTGAGCAGCGCCAGGCCGATGCCCATCACCGTCAGCTGCGGGTCGTAGGTCCACAGCAGCAGGGCGTAGAGCACGACCACGACGCCGTCCACCGCGGCGGACGCCAGGTCACGGGCGAGCGTCTCGGCCACGGTGTCGTTGGACCGCAGCCGCTGCACCAGGTCCGCGGGGCCGCGCTGGGCGAAGAAGGTCACCGGCAGCCGCAGCAGGTGCCGCAGGAAGCGGGCGCTGCTCAGCGTGGAGGAGATGATCCGGCCGCGGAGCAGGTTGGCCTGCTGCACCGCGGTGAGGACGGCGGTCAGCACCACCGTCACCGCCATCGACGCGAACAGTGGGCCGAGCAGCGAGGAGCGGCCGTCCAGGAGGAAGGTGTCGATGAAGGTGCGGCTGAGCGAGGGCACCGCCGCTCCGACCCCCACCAGCAGCAGGCTCGCCAGCAGCGAGGCCAGCAGGGTGCCGCTGGTGCCGCGCAGCCGGGCAGGCAGCGAACGCAGCATGCCGGGGCGCCGGCCGCCGCGCCGGAAGGAGGCGTCCGGCTCCATCACCAGCACCACGCCCGTGAAGCTGGTGTCGAACTCCTCCGCGGGCACAAAACGGCGGCCCTTGTCGGGGTCGTTGATGTGGACGCCGCGCCGCCCCCACCGCCGCCCCATGCCGTCGTAGACGACGTAGTGGTTGAACTCCCAGAACAGCACGGCAGGCGCGGCCACCTCCGCCAGCGCCTCCGGCTCCATCTGCATGCCCTTGGCGCGCAGGCCGTAGGAGCGCGCGGCCTTCAGCAGGTTGCTGGCGCGCGAGCCGTCGCGGGAGACGCCGCAGGCGATGCGGAGCTCCTCCAGCGGCACGTGGCGGCCGTGGTGGGCCAGGACCATGGCCAGCGAGGCCGCGCCGCACTCCAGCGCCTCCATCTGCAGGACGGTGGGGGTGCGCACGGTACGGGGACCCCGGCGAGGGGTCTCGCCGCCCCGCGGGGCCCGGCGCCGTCCGCGCGAGGGTTCGGCGCGCCGGCTCCGGGCCGCCTCGGGGCGGTGCCGGCCGCTGGTCCCGGCGGGTGCCGGCCGCGGTGGGCCGGCGGCTTGCGGAGGGGTCGTCACGGAAGGAGCCAATCGATCGGGTGCCGTGCGGCCAGCTGCACCGTGCCCGTGGCCGGTGTCATGGAGGTCAGGTGGAACGGGGGCCCGTGCGGCGAGGACCAGGCGTAGCCGGACGGAGTACCGGACGAGCGGTCCAGACGCACCTGGACGGCGACCGGGGGGCCGTCGCGGGTGAACTCGCGGGCCAGGTCGTCGCTGCCGAGGAAGGCGGCGACCTGGCGGCGGGAGGTCGCGGTCCGGCCGGTGGCCAGCACCCGGCCGCGCAGGGTGCCGTAGGTCCCGGCGGGCGCCGACTGCACCGAGAGGTTCACCACGGCGCCCCGCGGCACCGAGGCACCCCGCTCCGCCGGCAGGTACAGGGTGGCCGTCAGCGGGTCGTCGGCGTGGCGCACCCGCTCCACGGAGGCAACGTCGCTCCCGGCGCCCAGCACCGAGCCGATGGCGGTGTCCAGGCCGGTGAGGCGGCCGGCGGCGAGGGTGCGCACCGAGGTCTCACCACGGGCGGTGCGGACCCGCAGCAGCGGGGTGCCGGCCGGGAGGAGGGAGCCCTCCTTCGCCAGTACGGCCGTCACCTGCCCGGCCACCGGGCTCTGCAGGACGTAGCTGCCCTGGCCGTGGGTGAGGATGCCGGGGCCCTCCAGCGTGTCGGAGACGGCGCCCGTCACGGCCCAGCCGGTGGCCAGCGCCATCACCACCAGGGAGACGGCCAGCGCGATCCAGCCGCGGGGGCGGGCCAGCCGTACCGGGAGGTCGATGTCCTCGGAGGACTGCAGCTTGGAGAGGGCCTGCTGGCGGAACTGCACGGAAGTCTTTCCCCCACTGCCGGTGGAGCGGTGCCCCGGGAGGCCTCCAGGGCTTCCGAACACCCGCAGCCGTGGGCGCGGTTGCCCGCGGGCGTGGCGGGCGGCGGAGCCGGTGGGGAGGCCGGGGCCTGTCTTGCGGATCTTGCCGGGTGCGGGAGCACCACGTGCCCCGGGCCTTTTCAGGCCCGGGGCACGTCCCGGTCGCGCCGGAGCGCGACCGGGGAACCGCCGGTGTGCGTACCTGGTGGCGGTGTGGTGGTGCGGTGGTCTCTCAGAGACCGACGCCGACGTTGCCGCCCGCGGCAACCGGACCGGCGTGCACGCCGGCACCGGCCTGGACGTTCACGCCACCGACGGTGCCGAGGACGCCGCCGAGGGTGTTGCCGACGGTGGCGCCGACGGTGTCGGTCAGGCCGGCGACGGGGCCGCCCGCCATGCCGCCCGAGACGTTGTCGAGGTCGGCGTCGGAGATCTCCTGGGTGGCGACCTTGGGTGCGGAGTTCATTTCGGTCTCCTTATGAGCGAAGAGGTTGACGGTGCTGCGGCGCGCCATTCGAGAAGGGCGTGACGGTTGCTGCCCCGGCATACCTGGGGACCCGGTGAGCAACTCCCGCAGCGCGATGGATAAAACCACGCCGCTGCCGACCGTTGCTAATCCGTGTCGTGCTCGACCGGCGCCTTTCTTCACGGTCGGGAACAGGTGGTGGACAGGTGTTCATTGCCCGACCGGGAACCCTTCACAAGATCGTCATCGGCTGGGGGGCATGATTCGGAATCGCCTGCTCCGGAACGGTGCCGTCTGCTCCGCCGCCGGTGGGGCAGGTGGCGAGGTGCCTGGCCGGGGGCGCCCATGTGGCGGATGTGCCGTAGGTGTGCCGATCGGCTGAAGACGCCGAGGAGTCGACCCGGGTGTCCGTTCCCGCCGCGAAGTCCGACTTGGCGGCAGTCTCTGACAGTAATTCACGGCGGTACCGGCCGTATTTATGGCAGTCCCTGTCAGGAAAACTCGACGACGGTCTCCCCGCGAAGAGGTGTGACCGTTTTACCGGCAATGCCGGGAGGAAGACGCAGAAGAAAAGGGAAAACGGTAACCCACAGCCATCTCCGACATTCCGTGAGCTCCGCGGTGAAGTTGGTGCCGCGTCGTCAGGCGATCGGGACACCGGCAGGCACGGGTGCGGTTGCCGCGGCGGGTGGCGGACGGGACGGCGGGTGTCGCCGCCGGGCGGGCCGCCGGGGCGGGTGGGAGCGTCGGGCGGCGGTCGGGCAGCAGCACGTCGACGTCGGATTCCTGCCAGCCCGAGCCTTCCTCGTCGACGATCCTGGGCTTCATGCACACCGATACCGAGCGCTGCCGACGAGCCGTCCGGTCGCGCGACGCGCGCTTCGACGGCTGGTTCTACGTGGCGGTGACCACGACCGGGATCTACTGCCGTCCCAGCTGCCCGGTGGCGCCCCCCAAGCCCGAGAACATGACCTTCCACCCGAGTGCGGCCTCGGCCCAGGAAGCGGGTTTCCGGGCCTGCAAGCGCTGCCGCCCCGACGCGGTGCCCGGCTCCCCGGAGTGGGACGCCCGCGCCGACCTCACCGCGCGCGCCGTGCGCCTGATCGCCGATGGCGTGGTGGACCGCCACGGTGTCACCGGGCTGGCCGCCCGACTCGGCTACAGCGCCCGCCAGGTCGAGCGGCAACTGACCGCCGAACTCGGCGCCGGCCCCCTGGCCCTGGCCCGGGCACAACGCGCCCGGACCGCGCGGCTCCTCATCGAGACCACCACCCTGCCCATGGCCGAGGTGGCGTTCGCCGCGGGCTTCGCCAGCATCCGCAGCTTCAACGACACGGTCCGGACCGTGTTCGCCCTGCCACCCGGTGAGCTGCGCAGCCGAGCCGCGAGGAACCGGCAGGCCGTGCCCACCGGGGTGCTCAGCCTCCGCCTCCCCTTCCGCGCCCCGCTCTGCCCCGACAACCTCTTCGGCCACCTCGCCGCCACCGCCGTGCCGGGGGTGGAGGAGTGGCGGGACGGCGCCTACCGCCGCACCCTGCGGCTGCCCTACGGGCACGGGACGGTCGCGCTCAGGCCGCGCCCCGACTACGTGGAGTGCCGGCTCTCGCTGACCGACCTGCGCGACCTCACCGGCGCCATCGCGCGGTGCCGCCGCATGCTGGACCTGGACGCGGACCCCGAGGCCGTGGACGAACTGCTCGCCGGCGACCCGGTGCTGGCCCCGCTGGTGGCGAAGGCCCCCGGGCGCCGGGTGCCGCGCACCGTGGACGCCGAGGAGTTCGCCCTCCGCGCGGTCCTGGGCCAGCAGGTCTCCACCGCCGCGGCCCGCACCCACGCGGGCCGGCTCGTGGTCGCCCACGGGGAGCGGGTGGTGGACACCGAAGGCGGCCTGACCCACCTCTTCCCCAGTCCGGACGCCCTCGCCGGCCTCGACCCCGAGACCCTGGCCCTGCCCCGCACTCGGCGTGCCACCTTCACCTCGCTGGTGGCGGCGCTGGCGGCCGGCGAGGTCAGGCTCGACGTGGGCGAGGACCGCGAGGCGGTCCGGGCCCGGCTCGCGGCGCTGCCCGGTATCGGCCCGTGGACCGTGGAGTGCGTGGCGATGCGGGGTCTGGGCGACCCGGACGCCTTCGTCCCCACCGACCTCGGCCTGCGGCGGGCCGCGGCAGGACTGGGGCTGCCCGGCACCCCGGCCGCCCTCGTCCGCCATGCCGAACGGTGGCGCCCCTGGCGTGCCTACGCCGTGCAGTACCTCTGGGCCACCGACGACCACCCCGTCAACCGCCTGCCGGCGTGAGTGGGCCTGCCCCGGACGGATCGCGGACCGGGCCGGAGGCACACGCCGCGGGCCGCCCACGGCACCCGGCGGAGTACCGGCCCCCGGCACGGCACCTGCTCCGCCGGGCGGGCGCGCCCGTGCCCCGCACCGCGCGCTCCGCCCAGTCGACCGGAGCCGGTCGGCCGGGCGGAGCAGGGTTCGGGAAAGGGTCAGGGGTCAGGTCACGTCGGTCGTGTGCCGTACCGCTTCTCGGGCCTCCACGGCCGGGTCCGGGGGCAGCGGCAGGTCCGGGGAGGCGCCGGGGGAGTCCGGCGGCGCGCTTCGGCGCTGCCCGCCGTCGCCCTCGGACCCGGCAGCCGGGGTGCGGTCCTCGCCCGCAGGCCCGGCTGCCGGAGCCTTGCCGTCCGTGAGGGCCGCCGGTGCGTCCTGCCCGTCGGACGAGCCCGGTTGCTGTGCGCGCTCGAGGAACCGCAGCAGCTCCACCGGGAAGGGCAGCACCAGCGTGGAGTTCTTCTCCGCCGCCACTGCCGTGATCGTCTGGAGCAGCCGCAGTTGCAGGGCCGAGGGTTGCGAGGACATCTGCTGCGCGGCCTCCGACAGCCGCTTGGAGGCCTGCAGCTCCGCGTCGGCGTTGATCACCCGGGCCCGCCGCTCACGGTTGGCCTCGGCCTGGCGGGCCATGGACCGCTTCATCGTGTCGGGCAGGGAGACGTCCTTGATCTCGACCCGGTCGATCTGCACGCCCCAGCCGACGGCAGGCGAGTCGATCATCAGCTCCAGGCCCTGGTTGAGCTTCTCGCGGTTGGAGAGCAGGTCGTCCAGGTCGCTCTTGCCGATGATCGACCGCAGGGAGGTCTGGGCCATCTGCGAGACCGCGAACCGGTAGTCCTCGACCTCCACGACCGCACTGATCGGATCGACGACCTTGAAGTAGACGACGGCGTCCACGCGCACCGTCACGTTGTCGCGGGTGATGCCCTCCTGGCCCGGAATGGGCAGGGTGACGATCTGCATGTTCACCTTGTGCAGCCGGTCGACGAACGGAACGATCGTCGTCAGGCCGGGCGCCCGAGCGCTGCCGTTCAACCGTCCCAGGCGCAGCACGACGCCGCGCTCGTACTGTCTGATGACGCGGAAGGCGGACCCGCCCGTGATCACGAGTGCCGCCAGGACCACGACGATGATGAGAACTATCGCTCCGGTCATTTCGGTACCTACCGTCTGGAAGACGACATCTCCAGCGTAGAACTCCGCCACGGTTGCGGCGAGGGCCGCCCGCCGCCCGGCCGTCCGCTCGCGCACACCCCTCAGGGTCCTTGCCATATCCCGCCCGGGTCGCGTGGTCCGGCACCGAGCAGCCGGATCTGCTCCACCTCGAACGAGCGGTGGGTGGGCTCGGGCATGCGGGATGCGCGCCGGTGTGGGTGCCGCTCACCAGTAGTCGCGCCACGACCCGGTCGCCCTCGGCCACCAGTTCCTGGGGGAGGACCCGCAGGTCGGCGAAGGCCGCCAGCTGCCGGCGGATGCCCTCCAGGGCCGCGCCCGGTTCCTCGGGCTCCCCGTGGATCACCTTGTTGTGGTCGGCGACGTCCTCGGTCAGCAGCTCCGCGATGTCCGCCGGGCGCCGGTCACTTACGCCGGCGAAGAGGGCGAGCACAGCACTGCGGTTGGCCGCCCGTACCGCCTGCTCCGCCTGTGCCGACGGTTCCGCCTGCCCGGACCGCACGGCTTGCCCCGACTCCCCGGGACGGGCGGTCCGGTCGTTCCTGACGACTGCCACAACTCCCCCTGGCACTTCGTTGCTTACGATGTAAGAAGCGGGGGCAGTCTGGCACTTACAATGTAAGAATCAATGGCGTCACGTGAGGGGACGGGCGGGATGGCGGCGAGGAAGCGGGCACGCGGCGAGCGAGCCGGACTGACCCGGGAACGCGTCCTGGACGCCGCCCTGGAACTGGTCGACCGCGACGGGGTCGAGGGCCTGACCATGCGCCGGCTCGGCGCACTGCTCGGCGTCGAGGCCATGACGCTCTACCACTACGTCCCCCACAAGGATGCCCTGCTGGACGGCGTGGTGGAACGGGTCTTCGCGCCCGCGTTGCCGGCGGTCGACGGGGACACCGACTGGCGCA
Organism: Streptomyces sp. NPDC059740; assembly: GCF_042733155.1. Taxonomy (NCBI): domain Bacteria; kingdom Bacillati; phylum Actinomycetota; class Actinomycetes; order Kitasatosporales; family Streptomycetaceae; genus Streptomyces; species Streptomyces sp. NPDC059740. The sequence continues at coordinate 36,905 of NZ_JBHWGP010000043.1, forward strand.
CCTACCTCACCGGCTACGCCCACGCCCTGCGCGCCGCCCTGGCCCACCACCCGGGAGCGCTGCCGCTGGCCGCCACCCGCCGGGCGGTGACCGACGCGACGCTCGACGCGGTGGAGCGCGGACTGAGCGTCCTCACCGCCGCCAGCTTCCCCCTCGGGCGGGCTCTGGACCTCCTCAACACCCTCTCCCTGCTCGTGATCGCCCACACCGCAGCCGAGGCCCGGCACGCGGCGGCGGCCGGCGAGGCCGAGCCGCGCGGCGCGGCCCCGTGGATCGCCGCGCACGACCCGGTGCGTTACCCGCTGCTCACCCGGGCCGCCGCCACCGGCGAGGGTACGGACGACGAGGCGCGCTTCCGCCTCGCCGTCGCCTCCCTGCTGGCCGGTTTCGCCGCGACGCTGCACGAGGACGGCACCGGACGGGGGTGAGCGGTGCGCCCGGGCCGCGCGGGTCCCGGGCGTCCGGGCGGGGAGCGGGGCGCGCCGGTGGGTGTACGGAGCTCCGCGGGCCGGCGGCGGCCGGACGCTGTGGACAGGGCCGTTGGCAAATTCCAAATGAATTTGCCATTCCGCCACCGGCCTCCCACCGCATTGCGTAACCTCCTCAGCACACGCAGGCATCCCAGACCGCCGAAGGCGCCGGAGGAGAGAGACATGCCGGGAATCGACGCCTGCCTGCTCGACGCCATGACGCTCTCCGGGGCGCAGGGAGCGGCACTCGTGGACTGGACCAGCGGCCTCGCCCTGGGCACGGTCGGTGAGCCGCCCCGCGGCGACCACGAGACCACTGCGGCCGAGGCGGCGGAGCTGGTGCGGCTGACGGTCGAACAGAGCGTCTTCGCCCCCCAGTCGTCACCCGGCGGCGCGGACCCGGCCGGGGGCGGTGGGGTGGAGGACCTCCTCATCACCTCCGCCACCCACTACCACCTCCTGCGCGTGGTGGAGAGCGCCCTGGAGGCCGGCGTCTTCCTCCACATCTGGCTCGGCCGCGCCGAGGGCAACCTCGCCCTGGCCCGCATCCGGCTGCGGGAGCTGACCGAACGGCTGGTGCTGGAGTGAGCCCCGCCCCCCGCACGCCGGACACCGGGGCCCCCGCCACCGGACGAAGACCCGGCACCACCGCGGCGCCCGCTCCGCCCGTCCGCCCCCGAAGACGCGACCCGGCGGCAGAACCCCCGCAGGACACTGCGACCAGGTTGGTGGCGCTGGCCGCCGCCCGCGCCACCGGCGCCCTCCTTACCGACCGCGGGGTCCTCTACCTGCTCGACGGCCGGGTGGTGCACGCCGAGGCTCCGCAGGCCCCCGGCATGGACCTCCTGCTGACCGTCGGCGGCCTGCTCACCCCCGAGGACTGGGACCGCGCGGTGGCCCGGGCCGGCGCCCGGCACCGGGTCGGCGCCCACCTCGTCGAGTCCGGGCTGCTCGGCAGGGGCGAACTGGAGATGTGCCACCTGACGGCGGTCTGCGACGCAGCCTTCTTCGTCCTGCGCCCGCCCGCCCCCTCACCGGCGTCCGGGAACCCCGCCGACCGGCCCGACCCCGGCCCGGAACCTCCCGGCCCCCTCCCGGACCGGCCCGTGGCCGGAGACGGACCCGCGAAGGCCGCGCCGCCCCGCTTCCGTGCCGGCGCCCGCCACTGGATAGGCCCCTCCCACCCCGTCGACGCGGACCGGCTGGTGCGCGAGGCCCGCAGACGCCGCGCCATGCTGGAGCGGGCCTGGCCGACCGCGGACCTGGACGAAGCGCCGGTTCGCCTGGCCGACCCACCGCCGCGAAGCGTCCTCCTGCCGCCCCGCCACCGCGCCGTCCTGGCCCTGGCCGACGGCTCCCGCACACCGGCCGCCATAGCCCGGCAACTGGGCCGCCCCGCCTTCCACACCCTGCTCGACGTACGCCGGCTCGCCGCCTCCGGACACCTCGCGGCCACCCCCGGGCCCGAGCCGCCGGCCGGCCCCGAGCGGCGCCCCGCCGACCTCTCCGGCACCCCGGACCTCGCCACCCTGCACCGGATACGTGACGCCCTGGAGGCCACCCTGTGACGCGCGACCGCCACCGGTACTTCCCCCGCCCACGGCCGTCATGAGGAGACGCGCCCTCAGACCGCGCGCCGAAAGGAGACAACTCGTGGCGGTGGAAACCGAGGTACGAGAGGAACTCGTCCGGCTCCGCGCACGCCTGCCGCACCTGGCCGGGGCGCTCGTGGCGACCACCGACGGACTGCTGCTGGCCCACGAGGCGGAGTCCGTCGAAGCCGAGGGGACCGCGGCCCTGACCGCGGCGGCGCTCGGCGTCGCGCAGCGGCTCGCGGACGCCACCGGCCAGGGCGGCTTCCGCGAACTCCTGGTCCGCGGCGAACACGGCTACGTGGCCTGCTACGCGGCGGGACCCTCGGCCGTCCTCACGGTGACGGCCGGCCCGCGCACCAACGTCGGCCGCCTGCACCTGGAGGCCCGCCGCAGCGGCGAGCGGATCGCCGCAGTCGTCGCCGGCGCCCTGGAACGACCGGCCCACCCCTGACACCCGCGCCCGGGCGCCAGGGCTCCTGCGGCCGGACGCCCGGCGCACCCGGCGTACCGGACACGAGACCGGCCGGGGCCGTGACGGTCCCGGCGACCCGACAGCACGGCAACCGCCGTGGAATCCCGGAAGGTGAGACACGATGAGCAACGTCGATGCGGCGCTGAAGGAGACGATGTCGACCGTCGAGGGCACCCTCGGGGTGGCCCTGGTCGACTACACCAGCGGTATGGCGCTCGGCACCGTAGGCGGGGGCGCGGAGCTCGACCTGAACGTCGCCGCCGCCGGCAACACCGACGTGGTCAGAGCCAAGGCCCGCACCATGGAACACCTGGGCCTGGACGAGCAGATCGAGGACATCCTCATCACCCTGGACACCCAGTACCACCTCATCCGCCTGCTCAAGAGCCGGGGCGGCAGCGGCCTGTTCCTCTACCTCGCCCTGGACCGCAGGCGTGCCAACCTCGCCATGGCCCGCCACCAGCTCCGCCAGATCGAGGCGCGACTGGAGGTGTGACCACGCCGGCCCCGCCGGTGCCGTCAGCGGGGCCGGCCCGCCGACGGCACCGGCCCTCAACTGCCGTGCGGCCCGCGGGGGACGGGCGGAAGGCCGTCCTCCAGCTCGACGGCGCCCCGCCCCGAGTCGGCTGCCGTCAGTGCGGCCCGGACCCGGCGGGCCAGGCCGGGCGACATCAGCGCGAGGGCCTCGTCCACGGGCAGGACCCGGAAGGAGAGGAGCTCCTCCTCCTGGAGCCTGATGGCGGCCAGTTGCCCGGCCGAGAGCACCCCGCCGTCGAACAGGTAGGAGACCAGGGGCGGCCGCCGCTCGCCGGAGACCCAGTCCACGACCAGCAGCGGGCCGGGCTCGATGTCGAGGCCGATCTCCTCGGCCGTCTCCCGGCGTGCGGCCTGACGGGGCGTCTCGCCGGTGTCCGCCTCGATGGTTCCGCCCGGCAGCAGCCAGGTGTCCCGGTAGCCCGGTTCGACGACCAGCAGGCCCCCCGCCGCGTCGCGGAAGACGACACCCGCCCCGGACAGGACACGGGGCAGGCCGGCGATGTAGCTGTCGTAGTCGTGGCTCATGCGCCCGAGGGTAGCGGTGCGCGTCTCACGCGGTGCCCACCCGGGCCCGTCGCCCCGGCGGCCCACCCGGCCCCCGGCCGCCCGGCCTGCGCACCTGCTCCGAAGGCGACGCCTGTTGCACCCGGGTGCCGGGCGGTTAAGGTCGCCTCGGCGCGACTGCCCAGGTCGGAACAGCGGGGAGACCCGCGGAGCAAGGGGTTACACGGTGGTTGACGCAAGGACACGGGCGGCTCACGTGCTGGTCGCAGCGGACAAGTTCAAGGGCTCTCTCACGGCGGTCGAGGTCGCCGAGCACGTGAGCGAGGGCCTGCGCCGGGTCGTGCCCGGCCTGGAGGTCGAGTCGGTGCCGGTCGCCGACGGCGGTGACGGGACGGTCGCGGCGGCCCTGGCCGCGGGGTTCAGCCGCCACGAGGTGAGCGTCAGCGGGCCCACCGGGGAGCCGGTGGAAGCGACCTTCGCCCTCGACCGGCAGGGCACGGCCGTCGTGGAGATGGCCGAGGCGTCCGGCCTGCGGCACCTGCCGCAGGGCGTCTTCGCCCCGCTGACGGCCACCACCCGAGGCACCGGCGAACTGGTCCGCGCCGCCCTGGACGCGGGCGCCACGACGCTGGTCCTCGGCGTCGGCGGCAGCGCCACGACCGACGGCGGCGCCGGCATGCTCACCGCGCTCGGTGCCCGGCTGCTGACCGCCGACGGTCGGCCCGTCGGCCCCGGCGGCGGCGGGCTGCGGGACCTGCACACCGCGGACCTGAGCGGACTGGATCCCCGTCTCGCCGCCACCGAGGTGATCCTCGCCAGCGATGTCGACAACCCCCTCACCGGTCCCAAGGGCGCCCCCGCCGTCTACGGCCCGCAGAAGGGCGCGGCCCCCGAGGACGTCGCCCTGCTCGACGCCGCGCTCACCCACTACGCCAAGGTGCTGGAGGAGGCCGTGGGGGAGCGGGCGGCCCGCAGCGCCGAGGCCCCGGGGGCCGGCGCCGCGGGCGGGATCGGCTACGGCGCCCTGGTGGGCCTGGACGCGGTCTTCCGGCCCGGCATCGACGTGATGTTCGAGGTCCTCGGCTTCGCGCCGGCGCTCGAACGCGCCTCCTTCGTCATCACCGGCGAGGGCTCCCTGGACGAGCAGACACTGCACGGCAAGGCCCCCGCCGGCGTGGCGGCCGCGGCCCGGAAGCGGGGGCTGGAGGTGGCCGCGGTCTGCGGTCGCGCGACGCTGTCCGCACAGGCGCTGCGAGAGGCCGGCATCAGCGCCGCGTACGCCCTGCTGGACGTGGAGCCCGACCCGGCGCGCTGCATGGCGCAGGCGGGCCCGCTGCTGGCCGACGCGGCCGAGCGCCTGGCCCGCGACTTCCTGGTCTGAGGGGGCCCTGAACGGCCTGCGGTGGCCGCCCCGGGGTTTCCGGGGCGGCCACTGCCTCGTCGGGCCTCCGGGCGGCGCTGAGGGCGTTTGGTACGCGGAACGGGCCGGGGCCCGGGCGAGATGCCCGGGCCCCGGCCCGTCGTCCGTCCTGCGGCGGCTACGGCAGCTGCGTCTGCGCCGCCCGCGCCTCCCGCCGGTTGCCCCGGAAGGTGTTGACCCGCCGTGCCGTGGCGAACAGCGGGATCATCGCGCCCAGCACGATCTGGAGCGAGCAGCCGGTCTGCAGCACCAGCTGCCCGCCGGGTGCGTCCAGGGCCCAGCCGGTCAGCAGCCCCATGCTGAGCACGATCCAGGCCAGCATGGCGACGGCGAGGCGGCCCCGCGGCTTGGGGTACTCCACGCGGCTCACCATCAGCCACGCCACGCCCATGATCGCCAGCAGGGTCGGGAAGAACGGCAGCTCCAGCAGGACGATGGCGACCACCGTCAGGGCGCCGAACGGGCTCGGCATGCCCTGGAAGATGCCGTCCCGCAGCGTCACGCAGGAGAACCTCGCCAGCCGCAGCACCACGGCCAGCAGCACCACGACCGCGGCGACCACCGAGACCCGCTGGTGGGCGTCCTGCGCCACCATGCCCCACGTGACCACGAAGTAGGCCGGCGCGAGACCGAAGCTGATCAGGTCGGAGAGGTTGTCGAGCTCGGCCCCCATCGCCGAGCTGCGGAGCTTGCGGGCCACGAGCCCGTCGAAGAGGTCGAAGATCGACGCGGCGAGCATCAGGATGACCGCCATGGCCGCACTGTGCCGGGCCATGCCGCCGTCCTCGGTCCCCGTGAGGTGTGGGATGAGGACACCGGTCGTCGTGAAGTAGACGGCCATGAAGCCGCAGATGGCGTTGCCGAGGGTGAGCGTGTCCGCTATCGACAGCCGCGTCGACAGCGGCATGTCCGGCTCGCCCGTCTCCTCCTCCAGCTCGGGCGCCCAGCCCGCCTGGGTGTCGGGATCAATCACGGTCAAGACGAGTCACCCCCGCAGTGGTGGCCTGGCCGACCTCGACGGCGACGTCCACGCCTTCCGGTAGGTAGAGGTCGACCCGCGAACCGAAGCGGATCAGGCCGATCCGCTCGCCCTGCTCGACCTTCGAGCCCTGGGGCACGTAAGGCACGATGCGGCGGGCGACCGCGCCGGCGATCTGCACCATCTCGATGTCACCGAGCTCCGTGTCGAAGTGCCACACGACCCGCTCGTTGTGCTCGCTCTCCTTGTTGAACGCCGGGACGTACCCACCGGGCACGTGCTCGACGGAGGTCACCGTGCCGGCGAGCGGGGCGCGGTTGACGTGGACGTTCAGCGGGCTCATGAAGATCGCGACCCGGGTGCGTCCGTCCTTCCACGGCATGATGCTCTGCACCACGCCGTCCGCCGGGGCGATGACCCGCCCCTGCGTGATCTGACGCTCGGGGTCGCGGAAGAACCACAGCATGCCGGCCGCGAGGGCGGTGGCGGGTACGGCGGCAGCCGCCCAGCGTCCCGAGCGGCGGGAGCGGGCGAGACTGACCGCGGCCGTGGCGACGGTCGGCAGGAGCCACGGCGATGCTCCGCGCGCCAGGCGGACGCGACCGCTGTGAGCAGAGGATGAGCTGTGGGGCATGGATGACCTTCGTAGCGGAGGGTGCCGCGAATGCAAGGGGGACGTGCGGCTTTCTCGGGATGCTATCGGTTACAGGCGGCAACTGGCCAAGAGCCAGCGCCAATCCGTGGCCGAGAAGCGATGACAGGGTGTGATCTTCCTCTAGGGCAAACATGAACAAAACGGTCATATCGGCAAGGGGATGATTCCCCTCCGGTACCTGCCGTCCAGTGATCGTCCTCCGGATCTCGCCCGTTCCTTCACCGGTCAGGAGCAATCCGGCCCCCGCGGGGGAAGCCCGGCACCCGGCGGACGCCCGCCCGTCCCGCCGGGGCCCTGTGAGGCGAACGGATGGCCGGAGGTGGCCGGGCGCGCCGCGTCCGCCCCGGCGGGCCCGCACGAGGCCGCAGGCGACCGCCAGGGGCGCGCGGCGACCCGCCCGGCGCTTCCGGCCCCCGCGGGCGCCGCCGCGCTGCTCATGCGCCCCCGCTCCCGCCTCGACGAGGACATCACGCACGGTGACGGGACGGTCCACCCGCGGTGGTGCCGCCCCCGAGCGGCGCAGTGTGAGGGAAACCACTCTCTTCCCGCCCGGGGAGGGCAGGGCCCCGCAGCACCCCCACAGCTCACACCCCGGCCGGAGGAGTCGCGGGACCCGCCGGTGGCCCGCCGGCGGGCGGCGGACCGCATCCCCGCCCGGGGGCGCGACCGCACCCGCCGCCGAAGGCCGCCGAACCCACCCCGCGGACGCGACGCCGGCCCCGGCACGGGCGTCCGGGCGGTCAGGGGCCGGTCTCCCGAACCCCCGCGCGGCGCACGGGCGGTGGGTGCCGGAACCGGGGGGCAGGCGGCAACTGCCTCTTCCCGTGCGGTGGTCAGGACTCCGGCGGCTCGAACCGGGAGGTGCGGACCATCCCCGCGGCCCTTCCCTTGCCCGAGACGACCAGCGCCATCTTCCGGCTGGCCTCGTCGATCATCTCGTCACCGAGCATGGCCGACCCCTTGGCGCCACCGGCTGCCGAGGTGTGCCAGGCGTAGGCGTCCAGGATCAACTCCGCGTGGTCGTAGTCCTCCTGGGAGGGGGAGAAGACCTCGTTGGCCGCCTCGATCTGCCCCGGGTGCAGGACCCACTTGCCGTCGAAACCCAGCGCCGCGGTGCGCCCCGCGACCCTGCGGAACCCGTCCACGTCGCGGATCTGGAGGTAGGGGCCGTCGATTGCCTGGAGGTCGTGGCTGCGGGCCGCCATGAGCAGGCGCATGTAGACGTAGTGGAAGGCGTCCGCGTCGTAGCCCGGCGGCTGTTCCCCCACGGCCAGCGACCGCATGTTCACCGAGGCCATGAAGTCGGCGGGCCCGAACACGACGGTCTCCAGACGCGGTGAGGCGCCGGCGATGGCGTCGACCTCCACCAGGCCCCGGGCGTTCTCGATCTGCACCTCGATGCCGATCCGCCCGACCTCCAGGCCCAGCGTCTTCTCGATCTGCGTCAACAGCAGGTCCAGCGCCACGACCTGCTGCGCGTTCTGCACCTTCGGCAGCATCAGGCAGTCCAACCGGTCACCCGCGCCCTCCACGACGGTGACCACGTCGCGGTAGGTCCACTGCGTGGTCCAGTCGTTGACCCGCACGACCCGGGTCCGGCCGCTCCAGTCACCGGTGTTGAGGGCGTCGACGATGTTGTGGCGGGCGCCCTCCTTGGCCAGCGGGGCGCAGGCGTCCTCCAGGTCGAGGAAGACCTGGTCGGCGGGGAGCCCCTGCGCCTTCTCCAGGAAGCGGGGGTTGCTGCCGGGCACGGCGAGGCAGGAGCGGCGCGGACGCGACCGGCGGGCAGCGGTCCCCGACGCGGCGGCAGGAGCGGTGTCCGCGGCGCTGCCCGGGGTGCTGGGAGTGGGGGACGTCATGCGGGGACCTCCAGGGGAACGTCAGACGATCACCCCGACCCTACGGCCGGCCACGACCGGGCCGTCGGCGAGGCGGCGGGCCCGGCGGCGCGCCGGCTCAGCCGCCGCCGAGCGCCCGCTTGATCGTGCGCATGACCTCGCCCAGCGGCGCGTCCGTGCGGGCCACGGTCACCAGTACCTCACCCGAGGGGCTGACCGTCGCGGTGGCGGCGTCCGGCACGGAGCGCCCCACGCCGATGCCGGTGCCGAAGGTCTCACGGACGATCGCGAAGGCCCGGTCGAGGTGCGCCTCCACGTCGCCCTGGGCGCCCGCCCGCAGCCAGCGCCGCAGCACGTGGTTGTGGGCGGTGACCACGGCCGAGGCGGCGACCTCCGCGAGCAGCGGGTCGTCGTCGCCCTCGCGGTGCGCGCCCTCGTCGAAGTGGCCCAGGAGATAGCGCGTGAAGAGCCGCTCGTAGCGGGCCACCGAGGCGATCTCGGCCTCCCGGAGCGTGGGCACCTCGCGGGTCAGGCGGTAGCGGGCGACCGACACGGTGGGGGAGGCCGCGTACATCCGCATGACCTCCTTGATGCCCCGGCAGACCGTGTCCAGCGGGTTCTCGTGCGGGGGCGCGGCGTCCAGCACCGCCTCCGCACGCACCAGCGTGTCGTCGTGGTCCGGGAAGATCGCCTCCTCCTTGGAGCGGAAGTGGCGGAAGAAGGTGCGCCGCGCCACCCCCGCCGCCGCGGCGATCTCGTCGACCGTGGTCGCCTCGTACCCCTTGGTCGCGAAGAGCTCCATGGCCGCTGCCGCGAGCTCCCGTCGCATCTTGAGCCGTTGGGCCGCGGCACGGCGGCTGGCGGGGGTGTCGGGGGTCTCTGACGACGAGGCGCGAGGCGGCTGGGACATGCTGGGACGGTACTGCATATGGCCGTCTGACGTGGCACGGGTCCAGTACAGCGCCTCCCGCCGGCGGTCCGCGCGGTGGCCGGGGAAGGCCCCCGGCCCGGTGACGCCGTGCGAGGCGGGAGCGTCCGTGACGCCCGCGCCGGCGCCCACCGGCCCCTCCCGGCGGACCGCACGACGGGGCCGGTGCCCCGCCCGGGCGCGGGCCGGCCCGGCCCCGCCGCGGGCGGGCCGCGGCGAGTCGACCGGGCCGCGGGGGAGTTGCCGCGCCGTAGGAGGGGAAGGGAGGCGGAGAGAGCCATGGGTGGTCCGTGGAGGGGAGCCGCAATGGGAGATCACAGAGCGCACCGCGCGAAGCCCGCCGGCACGGACGACGACGCGGCGCCGTTCCACGCCCTCACCGACCGCGTCCGCACCGAACTCCGCTCCACCGACGACCTCGCCCTCTACGAACGGCTGCTGTCCCTGGCCCGGCGCCGGCCGCCGGCCGGCCACGACGAGCTCGCCGACGTCCTCACCGCCATCGAACGCCCCCTGTGGGCCCGGGAGATCGCAGCCTTCGTGCTCGGCTGCGCCGGCGACCCGCGGGCCTTCGAGACGCTGGTGCTGCTGCTCAACTACCGCGACCCGGTCCGCTGCGCCACGGCAGCCCACGCCCTGGCCCGGCTGGGCGACCCGCGGACCGCCCGGGCAGCCGCCGCGCTGGCCACCAACCCCCTGCGCACCGCCTACGCCCTGCACCCCGTCCGGCTCCTCGCCGAGCTGCGTGCCCCGCAGTCCGTGCCGGCGCTGATAGCCACCCTGGACCGGCTCCTGGTCCCCGGCACGCCCTACTGGCGCGTCGCCCTGGCCTGCGTCGAAGGACTGGCGACGCTCGGCGACCGGCGAGCCCTGCCCGTCCTGCGCGCCGCCCGCGACCACCCCCGGCTCGCTGCGCCCGCCGCCGCGGCCCTCGCCCGCCTCGGGGTCCTCGACGACGGCGGCGCGGCCTGAGAGGCCCTTCCCGGGCGGTAAACGACGCACCCGGCCCCGGCGGCCCGCCTGCCGCCCGAGGAGGTCCGTCGCCGGTGCGCTTGACCCTGCCGCCGGCGTCAGGGTCGCATTCTGCTCCGCATGACCGAGCAGACCGGCGCCTTCGACGCCTCCTCCGCCCCGACTCCGCCCGCCGCCGGGCACCCCGGCAGCACGCCCTCATCCGCAGCGCCCGCCCCGTCCCCCGGGCGGGGAGACGGCGCCGCCGCCCCGCGCACCGTCGTCGTGACCGGGGCGGGCAGCGGCATCGGGCGGGCGCTCGCGCACCGCTTCGCCGCGCTGGGCGACACGGTGGTGGCCGTCGGGCGGCGGCCCGGCCCGCTGGCCGGGACCGCCGCGGCCTCCCCGCGCATCCACGTGCGGCAGGCGGACGTCACCGGCGAGGACGCGACGGCGGCCGTGATCGAGGCGACGGTGGAACGCTTCGGGCGTCTGGACGTCCTCGTCAACAACGCGGCGCTGGCCGGCGGCCCCGGGTTCGGCGAACTCACCCGGACCGCGGCGCACCGGATGCTCGCCACCAGCCTGGTGGCCCCCGCGCTGCTGACCGAGGCGGCCGTGCCCCACCTGGTGCGCACCGGTGGCACGGTGGTGAACATCAGCACCACCGTCGGGCAGCGGGCGTGGCCGGCCTCCTCGGCCCTCAGGGGTCCTTGCCATATGCCCGCCCGGGTCGCGTGGTCTGGCACCGCACCTCGCGGCGTTGCCGAAAAGCCCTGGTAGCTCCGCTACGAG
>NZ_JBHWGP010000044.1:0-17789 GCF_042733155.1 Streptomyces sp. NPDC059740
GGGCCCCGGGGCGCAGCCGTCCGGCGGACCTCACCGGCGTCAGGCCGCGCCGCGTTCCGCCTCCAGCCGTCCGAGCGACTTGCCGGCGGTGTCGGGCATCCGCAGTCCGATGAGCGCACAGATCAGCAGAGAGGCGGTCAGGAACACGGCGACCGGGGTGATGCCGGTGCGGGCCAGCGTCGGGACGAAGAAGGACCACACCCCCAGCACCACGCGCGCCGTGCCGAAGGTGATGCCCTGGGCCGTGCCGCGCAGCATGGTGGGGAACACCTCCTGGCTGATGGTCTTGTACATCGCCTCGCCGGCGAGTGCCTGGCCGAGCCCGAAGAGCAGGACGTTCAGGATGATCACCGGGATGGTGAACGGCAGGAACAGGAACAGGCCGTAGGCGCAGACCTGCATCACGGACCCGACCGCCCACATCCGCCGCCGGTCCCGGTGGCCGCGGTCGGCGTAGCGCATGAAGACCAGCACGGTGCCGACGATGACGAGGGCGAAGCTGGCGCAGGAGAGCAGCACGCTGGTCGCCTGTCCGCCGGCGCCCAGGCTCCTGACCATGTAGGGCGTGAAGACGCCGTTGGTCCCCGCGGCGAGGTTCCAGAACAGGTAGATGCCGCCGGTGAACAGCAGCCCCTTCAGCTGCTTGCCGCGGAGCAGGTCCGAGACCTTGGCGCGGGCCGCCGCGGGCGCCTTCGCGGCGGCCCGCCACACCGCGGACTCCACCATGCCGCGGCGCAGTGCGTAGGTGACCAGCGCCACCACGAAGAGCTGGAGGAAGACGATGCGGATGCCCAGCAGGTCCAGGCCCGACAGCGCCCAGGCCAGCAGGGAGACCACCACCGGGCCCAGGCTCCAGGTCACCTGGGTGAGCCCGAGCAGTCTGCCGCGGGCCTTCGAGGGCGAGAACTCCCCCACCAGCGCGAGGGAGGTGGGGACGTCGGCGCCCACCGCCAGGCCCACCAGGAAGGTGCCGGTGAAGAGCATCGCGGGGTTGACCGCGAGCGCCATCAGCAGGATGGCGGCGGCGTAGACCAGCAGGTCGTACTGGTAGATGCGTTTGCGGCCGAGCCGGTCGCCGAGTCTGCCGCCGACGAAGGAGCCGATGGCGGCGCCGATGGCGTTGGGCCCGATCGCGGTGAGCGCGCCCACCCAGCCCTGGGTGAGGCCGAACCGGTCCTGGAAGAGGACCAGTCCGGTGCTGAGGGCCACGATGGAGCCCGCGTCCAGGTAGGAGGCCATGCCGGCGAGCACGGTCCACTTCCACTGCTGCCGCGAGACCTCACCGCCCTCGCCCGCCGCGACCGGCGCCTCCTCGTGCGGTTGCACTGACGTCACCTGGACCCCCTCGTCCCGGCACGGAGACACGGCGGGAGGACGCCACCGCGCGCACGGCGGCGACGCGGGCCACCGGTTCAGCTCCGCTGCATGGTTGTTGAAACGACTCAAACCATGGGGTGCGGTCCCGCCGGCCGTCAAGACCCGTGACACCGCCCGTTCCCGCGGAACCGGCCGCCGCGGGGCGGGCGCGGCGCCCCGGGCGCCGGCTCGCGCCGGGCGGGAGTGACCGTCTTCCCAGGTCGCCCGTCGCCGCCGCGGGGGCGGCGCATACGCTTCTGACGTGGCACACGAGAAGAACCCGGCACCGACGCTGCGCCGCGTGGGGATCAAGGACGTCGCCGACCGCGCCGGCGTCTCCATCGGCACCGTCTCCAACGTGATCAACCATCCCGCCAGGGTGTCCGCCGACACCCTGGCGCGCGTGCGGTCGGCCATCGAGGCCCTGGGCTACGTACGCGACGAGAGCGCGCGCCAGCTCCGGGCGGGCAGCTCCCGCGTCCTCGGCCTCCTGGTGCTGGATCTCGGCAACCCCTTCTTCGCCGACGTGGCACGCGGCGTCGAGCGGGAGGCGCACGAGGCGGGGCTGGGCGTCATGGTCTGCACCAGCGGCCAGGACGCGACGCTGGAGGCGAAGTACGTCTCGCTGCTGTCGGAGCAGCGGGTGCACGGCGTGCTGCTCACCCCGATGGAGACGAGCGGACCCCATCTGGACGTCCTGCGCCGGCGCCATGTCCCCTACGCCCTCCTGGACCGGCTGTCCGCCGACGGCACCGCCTGCTCGGTCTCGCTCGACGACGTGGCCGGCGGGGCGCTCGCCCTGCGCCACCTCCTGGAGGCGGGACACCGCCGGGTGGGCTTCGTCAGCGGGCCCTCGACGCTGCAACAGGTCAGGGACCGCCGCGAGGGGGCCGCCCGGGCGGTGGCCGAGGCCGGCCTGCCCGCCTCGGCACTGGTGGAGACCGCGACGGAACGGCTGGACTTCGCGGCGGGCGTGGACGCGGGGGCACGGCTGCTGGGGCTCCCGGACCGGCCCACCGCCGTCTTCTGCGCCAACGACCTGCTGGCGCTGGGCGTCCTGCAGGCCGTGTTCGCCGCCGGGCTGCGGGTGCCCGAGGAGTTGGCCATCGTCGGTTACGACGACATCGAGTTCGCCGCCGCGGCCGCCGTCCCGCTCACCTCGGTCCGCAAACCGGCAGCGGACATGGGTTCCCTGGCGGCCCGGCTGCTGCTGTCGGAGATCCAGGACGCCGCTGGTCAGCACGAGCACCGACAGGTGGTGCTGGAGCCGGAGTTGGTGGTGCGGCGCTCCAGCCTCGCGCGGCGCTGAGGAGAGCACCCCGCCCGGCCGGAGCGCCGCCGCCCGGACACCCGCGGGCGGGCGGTGCGGGTCACGGCCCGGCGGGCCGGGGTGTCAGCGCAGCAGCAGCCGGGCGCGGACCGGTGCGGGCCGGAGCACGTACGGGGGGAGCGGGCCGGGTCCGCAGGCCGCGGTGCCCACGCCGTGGCGGGCGAAGTCGATCTCCAGGTGGGTGCGGCCGTCGGGGCACAGCTCCTCGTGGTGGCGGGCAGCCGTGAGGGCGGCGGTCGACCACGGGCGGGCCGTGAAGGCGAAACCCGTTCCGCATACGGTGAGTTGCTGCTTCCCGCCATCGCTCAGCACCAGTTCGCAGACCTCGGCCCGCGCTCCGTTCTCCTGAGGGCGCACATGGTCGGTGGACAGGTCGCGCACCGTCGAGGTGAAACGGCCCCACCGCTGCGCCTGGCCGGTGTCGGGGTACTTCGGCCCGGGGCCGAAACCCGTCCAGGTGCAGCGGTCGAGGGCGCCGGGCAGGGTGAGGGCCAGGCCGACGCGGGGCCAGGTGCGCGGCCAGCCCTCGCCGGGCACGATCTCCGCGTCGAGCAGCAGTTGCCCGTCGTCCGCCTGCCACCGCAGCACCAGGTGGACGCGGCGGTCGTGGCCCGCCGCCCCGACCACGCCGCGCACCGTCACCGCGTCCTCGGCGACCTCGACGGCCACGGTCCGGTGCACCAGCCGGTCCAGGCCGGCGCGGCGCCAACCGGTCGCCTCGGGGAGCCCGTCGGCCGCTTCCCAGGCCCTGCCCAGGTCGTTGTCGGTGGGTGCCCGCCACAGCGTCAGGCGGGGACCGTCGAGGGGAAGGTCGCGCAGGGCGAGCAGGGCGCCGGTGGTGGTGTCGAACCTTCCTGGCCCCAGCGCCAGTTGACCGCCCTCGGCGCTCGGCGCCACCGGTCCGCAGAGCCGCGGCGGCAGGGCGCGGGGCGCCTCGCTCTGGGTCCAGGCCACCTCGTGTCCGGCCGGCGCCCATGCGTGGTCCCGGGCGAGACGGAGGCTGACCGTCGCCACCCCGCCACCCGTCATGGCTGCCGACATCTGTGCCGGCAGGGCGAGCCGGGCCTCGGAGCGCGCCGGGACCCGGTGTGCCCCGATCACCCCCTGCGCCACCTGCTCCCCGCCGGGCCCCGCCACCGACCAGGTGAGCAGGTGTCCGGAGAGGTCGTCGAAGTCGTGCCGGTTGTGCAGCCGCAGCAGGCCGGCGGGGAGGTCGAGGCTCATCCGCACGGGTTCGAGGACCTTCTTGAGGTCGAGCAGCCCGGGCCGTGGCTCCCGGTCGGCGGAGACCAGTCCGTCGATGACGAAGTTGCCGTCGTGGACGGGCTCCCCGAAATCGCCCCCGTAGCGGTGGCGGGGATCGCCCGGCGCCGGGTGGATGCCGTGCTCCAGCCACTCCCACACGAAGCCGCCCGCGAGCCTGGGGTGCGCCTCGAAGAGCTCCTGGTACTCGCTCAGGCCCCCCGGCCCGGTGCCCATGGCGTGGGCGTACTCGCACAGGACGAAGGGCAGGGAGCGGCGGTGGGCGTCCTCGGCCGGATCGGGCAGGGGCTCCTCCGCGCGGCGGCCGATCGCCTCGACCTCCTCGGGCGAGGCGTACATGCGCGAGTAGACGTCCACCTGGCGGCTGCGCGGGTCGCCCTCGTAGTGGAGGAGTCGGGCGGGGTCGCGTCCCTTGGCCCACCGTGCCATCGCGTCCAGGTTGACGCCGCGGCCGGCCTCGTTGCCCAGGGACCACATGATGACGCTCGGGTGGTTCTTGTCCCGTTCGACGGTGCGCCGCATCCGGTCCAGCAACGCCTCGGCCCAGGCGGGGTCGTCGCTGGGGTTGCCGCGCCAGGCGCCCGGGCCGAAGCCGTGCGTCTCCAGGTCGCACTCGTCGACGAGGTAGAGGCCGAGGCGGTCGGCGAGGTCGAGGACGTCCGGGTGGGGCGGGTAGTGGGAGGTGCGCACCGCGTTGACGTTGTGCTGCTTCATCAGGTGCAGTTCGGCCAGGACGGTCTCGCGCGGCACGACACGTCCGAGGTCGGGGTGGTGTTCGTGGCGGTTGACGCCCCGCAGCAGCACCGGCGTCCCGTTGACGGTGAGCACTCCGTCCTCGACGGCCACCGTGCGGAAGCCGACGCGCAGGGTGACGGTCTCCAGCGGGGTGCCCACCTGGAGGGTGTACAGCCGGGGGTGTTCGGCCGACCACGGCTCCACCGGGCCCACCGGGTGCTCGTCTCCGGGTGCCAGCCCGGCCAGGCCGAGTTCGGGCAGGGCGCAGGTCACTTCGGCAGCGGTGGGCCCGGCGTCCGCCGCGGTGTCACCACCGCCCCCGGCTGCCGCGAGTTCGACGTCGACTCTCAGGCTCCCGTGACCGTCGGCGAAGCCGGCGTGCACGAAGACGTCACGTACCGCACCGCGGGGGTGGGCCAGCAGGTGGACGCTGCGGAAGACGCCCGGCAGCCACCACATGTCCTGGTCCTCCAGGTAGCTGGCGGCCGAGAACTGCGCCACCCGGACGGTCAGGACGTTGCCGGTGGCCCGCAGGACGCCGGTGACGTCGAACTCGGTGGTGAGCCGGGAGCCGCGGGTGGTGCCCAGCGGCCTCCCGTTGAGCCAGACCTCCCCCGCCGAGTCGACGCCGTCCAGACGCAGCAGGGCACCGTCGAGGAAGGCCTCCGGCGCGTCGAACCGGGTGCGGTGGTCGCCGACGGGGTTGGCGTCCGGGGGGTGGGGCGGGTCCACCGGGAAGGGGTAGGTGACGTTGGTGTAGGCGGGGGCGCCGAAGCCGTGCACCGGCATCGACCAGCTGGAGGGCACCGGCAGGGGGTACCAACCACCGCCCGCCGCTGCCTGAGACGCGTCAGCGGCCGCTGGGTCCTCGCCCCCGGGGTCGTCGGTCGCGAGGTCGTGGGGCGCCTGCCGGGGCGAGGGCCACAGGCGGAAGGCCCAGAGGCCGTCCAGGCACTGCTGTGCCAGGGTGCTCTCGAAGCGGGCGCGGGGCGGGACGCTGCCCAGGCCGGGTCCGGGGTGGGTCAGGTCGTCGGCGAACGGAGCCGGCCGGTCGCGGGGGTCGTCCTTCATGCTCTGCTCCTGCCTGCCGGTGGGGGCCGGGGACGGGGTCAGCATAGGGTCCGCCCGTGAACCCCGGCCCTGACCGAAAGGGCCCGGCAGGCACAACCAGGCAGTTGCGAAAGGACGTTGACGAGCAGCGGACGGCCGGCTGGGCCCACTGGCCGCCGGCGAGGATCAGCCGGGCGACCGGTCGGGCCGGCGCGACAGGGTGCGCCGGCTGACGAAGTCGCGCTCCTCACCGGTGACCGGGTCGGTGAACGCCAAGCGCCGGGCCAGGAGTTGCAGGGGGTCGGTCCAGTCGTCGGGGGCGCTGGCGCGGACCTCGGGATAGAGCGGGTCGCCGAGGATGGGCAGGCCGAGTCCGCTGAGGTGGAGTCTGAGCTGGTGGGTGCGTCCGGTGGTCGGCAGC
The DNA here is from genome assembly GCF_042733155.1 of Streptomyces sp. NPDC059740. Classification (NCBI taxonomy): domain Bacteria; kingdom Bacillati; phylum Actinomycetota; class Actinomycetes; order Kitasatosporales; family Streptomycetaceae; genus Streptomyces; species Streptomyces sp. NPDC059740. The sequence goes on from NZ_JBHWGP010000044.1 coordinate 6,156, forward strand.
AGCCGGTACCGTCCCAGTCCCGCGCGGTGCGCCAGGAGTTCGATGCGGCTCTCGCTGTTGGGCGGCCCCGGCACCTCGCGGGCGGCCAGGACACCGCGTTCCTTCTCGATCCGGTTGCGGACGGTGGTCGGCAGCCGGAGCCCGGGGTCGTGGGGCGCGACCGCCTCGTACTCCTTGTGCACCCGCCGGTCCCGGAACAGCCCCTGGTAGGCCGCTCGGTCCTCGGGGCGCACGACGAACAGCACCAGTCCGGCGGTGAGCCGGTCCAGGCGGTGGGCGGCCTGGAGGGTGGGGAGCTCCAGCGCGGTCCGCAGCCGGGCCGTCGCGGTCTGCGTGACGTGGGAGCCCCGCGGGGTGGTGGCCAGGAAATGGGGCTTGTCGGCCACCACGATCCGCTCGTCGCGGTGGACGACCTCGACCTCGAAGGGCACCGGCGGCTCCGGCGGCAGGTCGCGGTGGAACCAGATCCGCAGGCCGGCGCGGTAGGGCGTGTCCGCGGTCAGCGGCCCGTCGGCGGTGACGAAGCGGCCGGCGCCCACCATGGCCGCCAGCCGGTCCCGGGGCACCGCGCCCGAGAAGCGGTCCATGAGGTGCGCGGCCGCCGTCGGCCACCTGCCCGCCCGGTCCTCCGGCAGGTGGACCCGCACCGGGTCCACCCCGTCGCGCTGCGGGAGCGGCGGTGGGGTGGCGCGTCTGCCCCGTGCCATTGCTCCGCCCTCCTTCGACCTGCGGCGGGCCGTTTCCCCACGCGCTCACCGGCAAGCCTACGGGCGTCCCCGACCGGGCCCTGATTTGACGCAGTACAAACTGCTGTCTAAGGTTCCAAACCGGACGTCATGCACCACTTCGCCCCGCACGTCGGGGTCGGCCGGCGCGGACCAGCGTCGTGCGCCGGAGGTCGCGTCCGGGACGGGCGACGGCGCGGTCCCCGCTCCCTTCCCCGCAGAGACGGAACGCGACGGCGGTGGCCGCTTCGCGCAGCGTTACGGAGTACCTGAGATGACCTGCTACGACTGCTCCCAGGAGGGGCGGCAGACCCCGTTGGTGGCCCTGTGCACCAGTTGCGGGCTCGGGGCGTGCGCCCGGCACGTCCGGGTGGCCAGCCCCTCGGTGACACGGCTGGTGGGCGTGGGTACCCGGATGACCGTGCCCGCACCGCGCCGCGCCACCTGCGTGACGTGTTCACGCGTCGGGGTGGGGAAGTAGGGCCGGACGCAGTCCCCACACCCGGGCCCAGGGTGACCCTCGACACACGAACAGGACGACCGCGATGACCGCAGTGACCGACCTCCTCCGGCGCGCGGGCCTACGCAACACCGCCCCCCGCCGGGCGGTGCTCGGGGCCCTGCAGGAAGCGCCCCACGCGACCGCCCCCGATCTGGAGACGGCGCTCGGCATCGGCCGCGACCGCTCTGCCGTGCTGTCCCGCCAGAGCCTCTACAACGTGCTGGAGGACCTGCGCCTGGCAGGGGCCGTCCGCCGCATCGAGCCCGCGGGCTCGCCGGCCCGCTACGAACTGCGGGTCGGGGACAACCACCACCACGTGGTCTGCCGCGGCTGCGGCCTGGTGCGGGACGTGGACTGCGCGGTGGGTGCCGCCCCCTGCCTCACGCCGGTGCAGGCTGAGGGGTTCGAGGTGGACGAGGCCGAGGTCACCTGGTGGGGCATGTGCGCCCGGTGCCGCGCCGCCGCCGAGGCCACGCGACAGGCCTCCGCGCAGGAGCCGCCCGGCGGCACGGACGGCTGAGCACGGCGGGTCCTCGCCCGGCACTCGGTCGTTCTCAGCGGCGCGGCCTACCCACCGGCCGCCAACGCCGCTGTGACGGCGGCCATGAGACGAATGACGCGCCGTGGACACCGGGGCTCGGGCCCGGGAGAGTTCACTCCTGACGGCTGTGCCGTGCGGATGTACACCCGGCTTGCGCTCCGCGGCGAGCCGCCAAGTGATCGCGGCGGCCGCTCCCCCGGGGGCCGGCCTGCTGGGACTCGGTTGCGGGGTGGGCCGGGTGACGCACCCGCTGGTCGAGTCCGGGTTCCGGGTGACGGCCGTGGACGAGTCGCAGACCATGCTGGACCACGTCCACGGGGCCCGCACCCTCCGCTCAGCCATCGGGGAACCGGAGCCGGCGGAGGACTTCGGCGTCGTCGTGCTGGGCTCGTTCCTGGTCCGTGCGGGCGATCCGGCGGTCCGCCAGGGGCTGCCGGCGACCTGTCGCCGCCATGTGCGCGCCGGCGGCTGCGTACGGGGGCAGCGGGAGGGTGAGGACTGGCACCGCCGGGTGCCGCGCGAGAGCCCGATTCCCGGGACGGCCGGGCGGACCCGTGTCGTGTCCGCGACGCCCGCCGGCCCCGGCGTGCACTCCGTGCACGTGGCGTACGAGTTCCCCGACGCGACGTGGACGCAGACGTTCCTCTCCCGTCCGCTCTCGACGCGCCGGTTCGAAGAGGCCCTGGAGGCGGCCGGGCCGGTGGTGGCGGGATACCTGACCGAGGACCGCACCTGGGTACGCGCGCTCCCCGTCGGGCCCGGGGTCTGAAGGCCGGCCGGGCGCGACGGGGCGTGCGCGGGTACGGATGGGGGCCGGCCCGCCCCCCGGCTGCCGGCCCCCACCTGCGGGGCGGGATGACCGTCAGGTCACTCCTCCGCCCGTTCCGGGCCCCGCCCCCACGGCTGGGGCCCGTCGTCCGGGGCGCCGCTGTTCGCGCCGCACCGGAGGTCCGGTGCCTGGTACTGCGGGAACCCGGAAGGCCTTCCCGCTGCACCAGGCACGGTCGGTCGCCTACTTGTCGCCGTTCTTGGCGACACCGTTCACCGGCGGGTAGGCGTTGGCCAGCAGCTGCTGGAACTGCGCCGAGAACCAGTGGCCGGCCAGCGGCGCGTTGGGCAGGGCGCCCGAGGGGTTGTTGCCGTTGCGGCCGTTGCCCTGGTAGGTCGGGTCGCACATCCGGTCGAAGCCCTTGCCCTCGTCGTTGTCGACCGGCTGGCTGGCACCGTCCGACTCGCCCGGGGGCTTGGCCCAGACGTAGGCGTCTATGCCCGCCGCGGGAGAGGCCGTCGGCCGTTCACCGAGGCCGGCACCGCTCTGGTTGCACCAGTTGCCGGCGTGGATGCGGCGGTCGACGCGTCCCCCGTTGACGTAGGCGTCCACGCTGGTCGTCGGGCCGGGGCCGGTCGGCCGGGCGGACCCACCCCAGCCGTTGCGGGCGGTGTCGACCAGCATGCCGATGCTGGAGTTGAAACCCTGCGAGACAAGGGTGGAACGCAGCGCCTGGGCGTAGGACTTCTCGTCGACGTACTGGTTCCAGTCGATCCACTTCGACTGCCGCACGGTCTGGCCGTTGACGGTGTCGGTGATCTTGACGTTCGGCTCCTCCAGCGCCGAGTAGTTGGCGGTGTTCACGATGAAGCCCGCCACGTCGTTGACGGTGGCACCCGAGGTGGTGGCCGCCTTCTTGAACTCCTGCGCGGCGGGCACCATGTTGGAGTCCCAGCCGAGCCAGCCGTGGTGGGCCGCGTCGACGTAGTTGTAGACGTTGGAGATCGCGCCGAGGGTGTGCAGCGCGTACCCGACGCCCTTCTCGTAGTTGCCGTTCGCCTTCATCGTGGCGCAGGCGTCGGTGGAACCCGCGGTGCCGCCGGCGTTGGTGACGATGTTGGGCAGCGAGTCGGGCTCGATGATGTTGACGATCTTCAGGCCGGCGTAGGCCGGGTCCTTGAGGATGGCGGCGATCGGGTCGATGTACTCCGACTCGTACCGGTCGATCTCCGTGGGGCCGAGTTCACCGTTGGAGGCCAGCGCCGAGCAGTCGCGCCCCGGAAGGTCGTAGATGACCAACTGGACCAGGTCGGCGCCCTGTTCGAGGGCGGTGTCCAGGGTGTCCCGGAGTCCGCGCTGGCTGTCGGTCCCGTTGATCGCGGCGATGCGGTCCAGCCACACGAACGTCGGCTGGTTGGCGATCGCGGAGCCGCCGGGCTCGGCGGCGGCCAGGGCGGACCAGTCGGGGTTGACGTACGGCTTCGCGCCGGCGTAGGGGTTGTCGACCCTGGCCGTCGGTGCGGCGCTCGCCGTCTGGGGAACGGTGGTGAACGCGCAGGCGGCGCTCAGGGCCAGCGCGCCGATCGCGGCGAGCCTGCTCCGCGTCCGGTGTCGCGTGGTGGACGGTGTCGCTGTCATCAGGTGCTGCTCCTTGTCGGCTGTGCACGGGGGTCGTTGCGGCGGTTTCGAAGCCGCCCGGTCGGACTTGGTGCGGCTGGAGGCCTCCTCGCGGGTCGTGGGGGTGCGCGGTGCCGGGCGGGGGGCTCCGCGGGTCGTGGGTCGGGTGCGGCCGGCGCCGGGGCCGGCCCGGGGAACGCCCCGGCGCCGGCTCCTTCCGGAGGTTGCGGTGCGGCAGTTGCCGGTTCCCGGTCCTCCGGGGCTGGGGTGGGGTGCTGGTCGGTCGCGCGCTGCTTGGCGCCGGCGCGTCAGGCGGCGCTGCCGCGGGCCGGGCGGACGGCGGCCCGGCCTTCGGCGACGAGCAGTTCGGCGTAGGTGGCCAGGGCCAGCGCGACGTCGGCCTGCGCCCAGAAGCGGTGGTAGGTGAAGACGGGGGCCTCGCCGCCGTCGAGGTAGGCCTGCACCTTGGGCCACGAGGGGTCGTCCTTGTACCAGGAGCGCAGGTCTAGGAAGGTGACGCCGGGCTTGATCTCCTCGCCGCCCGGCATCCTGCCGCTCCACCCCGAGGGGATGTACACCTCGTCCCGGAAGCGGCTGTAGTCGGCGCGGGTCTCGGGTACGGCCACGCCCTGGTCGTCCGCGTGGGCGACGATCGCGTCGAGCAGGGACTTGGCGAGGGCGGCGGCCTCGGCGTCACCGGACTTGGCGGCGTAGTAGACGAGGGTCTTGACGTAGGCCGCGCCCACGCCCACGTCGTTGCTGTAGTCCACCACCGTGACGTGCAGGCCGGAGTTGGCGCCCGGAGCCGACGGGTTCCAGGTGTCCGGGGCACCCGTCCAGTTCAGGGTGGAGGGGAAGCGGTAGGTGCCGTCGGCGCCAACGGTGGTCTTTGAGGAGGCCCATGCCACCCACTTGTCGAGGATCGCCTCGGCGTCGGTGTCGCCGGTGACGTAGTAGTACTCGGCGACCCGCTCCAGCCCCCAGGCCTGGAAACCGAACCAGTTGTTGCTCGGCGGGTCGTGGTAGACCGGCTGCCAGTCGTAGGCCATGCCGTAGAAGGTCGGGGTACCGGCGGGCGGTGTGCTGTAGGAGCCGTCCCAGCTGTTGGTGCAGCCGCCGGCGAGCGCGCCCTCGGACGACTGGAGCCAGCGCAGGAACTCCAGCTGCCGCTTCAGGCTGGTGGCCCAGTCCCCCTTGGCGGTCGGCGACTTGGGCACGAGCGCCGGGACGGTGGACATCGCCCAGGCGGCGAGCGGGTTCTGGTAGCCCTGGTGCGCCGCGCCGTCCCCGATCCGCCAGGCCCAGCCGCCACCGGGCTCGGCACCGCCCCAGGCGTAGTACCAGGACAGCAGGTAGTGCTGGGAGGAGCGGCCGCTGCCCGCGGGGCAGCCGGTGGGGCTGGTGCAGTCGCCGATGCGCTTGAAGTACTTGTCGAAGGTGGCGTAGCGCAGGTAGTCGCCCATCTTGGCCGCCTTGGCGACGGAGGCGCTGACCTCGCTCTCCTTGCCCTGCGCCTGCGCCCACCGGTAGGCCCAGTAGGCGGCCTGCACGGCGCGGGCGTCGGCGTCGGGGGCGTTGGTGTACTTCCACTGCTTGGCGTAGGAGGCGTCCTTGACGAAGAGGTCGAGGTAGCCGTTGGTGCCGCCGTACTTGAACTGGTCGGTGGTCGGCTGCGGGACCGTCTCCCACACCGACTCCTGGGCGCCCCGCTGGTAGGTGTTGATGAACGACGGCTTCTTGCCCGGTCCGTTCTCCGCACCGGTGCCCGGGGTGTTGCCGTAGCCGTAGATGTTGTCGACGTCCATGATCCAGTGCATGCCGTAGACGTCGGTGGTCCCGTACGCCGAGGACAGCTCGGTGGCTATCGGGTCGGAGCCGACCGAGACCGAGGAGTTCATCGGGGAGGGGTAGTCGGAGGGGAGGGGGAACTCCGCGGCGTACGTGGCCGGGGCGCCGGGCCGGTAACCGTCGTTGCTCGGCTGGTCGGCGTGGGAGGGGATGAGCGACTTCTCGGCCACCGCCCAGGCGGTGTTGAAGGGACCCCAGTCACCGCTCACCCTGCCGTAGGCCGCCTCCAGCCACATGTAGAAGCTCATGGCCTCCGAGGTGGTCTCGTGGCCGTGGTCGGGCGCCTCCACCATCAGCGTCTCGACGCTGTGGTAGGGGATGCCGTCCGGGCTGAAGTACCCGTTGGCAGGGTCCTTGATCTTGTTGTACTGGGTGAGGAACGCCTGGGTGTAGGGGTCGTCTGCGGCGGCCTTCCCGGCAGCCGCGCGGGTGCCGGCCCGGGGCTCGGCGCCGGCGTGCGCCTGGCCCACGCCCAGCGCGACAAGGCTGCCGCCGACGGTGGCGGCGAAGGTTCTGCGGGAGACGGACATGAGGTGGGACTCCTCGTTCGGGCAGGCGCGTCCGGTGGGTTCGGCCCGGTGCGGAGCCGCCTGGACACGGCGGGGGGAGGCGTCCCTGGCCCTCGGGACACCGTCTGAGGAGGTGCGTGTACGGGAGTGCGTGTGCGGGGTGCTGGTGCGTGAGCGGTCCGGGCGGGGGTGCACCACGGGCGGCTCGGGGGTTGTCGCGGCGTGCCGGCGGACACGGCGCGAGGGCGGTACGGGGCTATCGCGGCGTGCCGGCGGACACGGCGCGAGGGCGGTACGGGGTGGCCGGCCCCGCGGTGGCGGGACGGTGCGGCATCGGGTCCTCGGGACCCGGGTGCCGGTGTCCGTCGTGCACGGGGGCAGGACACCTGGCGTGCTCCGTGGTCCGCGTGGCGGTCGTCGCGGCGCCGGAGCCCGGCTCGCCCGTCGCAGGGGTGGCGACCGGGGCGGAGCGGTGTGGTGACGGTGGTACGGCGTGGGGCGGTACAGGCATGACGTTCCCTCTCTCGCGGCTCTGGAGCGGGGGACGTGCTTCGCTCCGTCGACGGGAGCGCTCCCAAAGTCCCGGAGAGGTGTGCACCTGTCAAGTGGCGCCGCGTTACGCGAGGGAAATGGGACGGATGCGGGGTGTTCACTCTTCCCGCACCGACAGGCGGCGCCAACTGGCCTGCCAGTGGCCGGATTTGGTACTTCCGCGGTAGCGCCTGCCAGGGAATGCTGTGCCTTCGCCACTGGGAGCGCTCCCGTTCGGCTGACGTTCCCGCACCGACACGAGAGGATGTGCGAGGACACGCAAGCCGTCGACGGGAGACCGCGCATGGTCACATCGAGCCGCACCGGACTTCCCACCCTGGAGGAGGTGGCCGCGCTGGCCGGAGTCGGGCGTGGCACCGTCTCCCGCGTCATCAACAACGCGCCCGGGGTGAGGGAGACGACCAGGGACGCGGTCCAGCGCGCCATAGCCGAGCTGGGGTACGTACCCAACCGTGCCGCACGCGCGCTGGCGGGCAACCGTGCGGACGCGGTCGCCCTCGTCATTCCCGAGACCGAGAAGAAGTTCTTCACCGAACCGTACTTCTCGGAGATCATCCACGGTGTCAGCACCGGACTGGCCGAAACCGAACTGCAGTTGCTCCTGACCCTGGTGCGGACCGAACGCGAACGGACCCGCTTCCTCCAGTACGCCCGCGCCCGCCGCATCGACGGCGTGCTGCTCGTCTCCGTCCACCACACCGACCCGCTCCCCGACCAGCTCTTCGCCCTGGGCATCCCGACGGTCCTCAACGGCCGCCGCACCGCCGACGAGGCGGTGTCCTACGTGGACTCCGACAACGCGGGCGGCGCGCGTGCCGCGGTGCGCCACCTGCTGGACACCGGCCGGCGCAAGATCGTGACCATCGCGGGCCCGGCCGACATGTACGCGGCCCGCTGCCGGCTGCGCGGTTACCGGGACACCGTCGGCGGCAGCGGGTCCCCTTTCGATCCCTCGTGGGTGGAGGAGGGGGACTTCACCGAGGAGAGCGGACGGCGTGCGATGACCCGGCTGCTGCACCGCCACCCGGACCTGGACGCGGTCTTCGCGGCCTCCGACGTCATGGCCGCCGGCGCCCTGCACGCCCTGCGCTCCACCGGCCGGCGGGTCCCGGACGACGTGGCGGTCATCGGCTTCGACGACTCACCGCTGGCACGCCACACCGACCCGCAACTCACCAGCGTCCACCAGCCGGTCGAGGACATGGGCCGGACGATGGTGGAGGTACTGCTGGGCGGCCTCACCGACCCCGCGTCCGTCCGCCGTGACGTCGTCCTGCGCACCGAGCTCGTCCGGCGCGCCTCCGCCTGAGGGGCCGTCGCCCGCACCCGTTCCGGCCACCCTTCCGGAGCGGGCGTCAGGTGCGGGCGGGCCTCCTCCGAGAGCCCGGCCGCCCCGGCCGTCCTGCACCCCCTGCGGGTGAAAAGGAGGTCACCGCCTGACAGGGGTGCCCCCTGCCTGCCATAAGTGGAGGCACCCACAGGGAAGGGAGAAGCATGAGCATCCTCGGACTCAGTCGGCGAACCGTCACCGCACTCGCCATGCTCGTCGCCGCCGGTTCCGCCCTGGCGACCGTTCCCGCGAGCGCCGCCCCGGCCACCGCCTCCACCCCGTCCCGCGCCGCGGCCACCGCGGCGGCCCCGCCCCAGGGCCGGGTCGTCTCCCGGCTGCCGCTGAGCATCCGCGAGCGGCCGACCACCCGCTCCACCTACCTCGGCGCACTCCGGCCGGGTTCCGTGGTCCGGCTCGCCTGCAAGGTCCGGGGCGAGAACGTGGCCGGCAACGACCTCTGGTACCTGCTGGGCGAGGGCCGTCCCGGGTACGTCACGGCCCGCTGGGTACGCAACCTCTCCCCCGTCCCGTGGTGCCCCCGCCGGTGACGGCCGCGCGCCGCGGGCCGAGCGCCTTGGTCCGCCTGCTCTGATCCTGCCGCTTGGGTGCCGGCGTACCCCGCCTGCCGGGTGGACGCGGGTGCGCCCCTCCCCGCCCGACGGGGCCCCGGTGCCCTCGTCCGCGGTCACCGTCCGAGGTACGGTGACCGCGGTGCGACGGTGTTCCGGCTCCGTCGCGCCCGCCGGTGCCACACCCCTTCCGGTGCACGCCCTCGGGGGCCGCAGCGGCCCCCGGTGACCGACCGAGGACTGGGAGCCCATGCGTCTCGCCCTGTGCCAGCTGACGGCGTCGACCGATCCGCAGGAGAACCTCAACCGGGTCCGTGAGTCCGCGCAGCGCGCCGCTGCGGACGGAGCGCGGCTGGCCGTGTTCCCCGAGGCGACCATGGCACGGTTCGGTGTCCCGCTGGGGCCGGTCGCGCAACCGCTGGACGGCCCCTGGGCCGAGGGCGTCCGGTCCGTGGCGCGGGAGACGGGGCTCACGCTCGTCGTCGGCATGTTCACCCCCGCGCCCGACGGCCGGGTGGCCAACACCCTGCTCGTCACCGGCCCCGGCACCGAGAGCTCCTACGACAAGATCCACCTCTACGACGCCTTCGGCTTCCGCGAGTCCGACACGGTCGCCCCCGGGGAGCGGGTGGTCACCGTCCGGGTGGACGAGGTGACGGTGGGCCTGGCCACCTGCTACGACCTGCGCTTCCCGGAGCTCTTCCAGGCGCACGCCGACGCCGGCGCGACGCTGTCGGTGCTGCCCGCGGCCTGGGGCGCGGGGCCCGGCAAACTGACCCAGTGGGACCTCCTGGTGCGCGCCCGCGCCCTGGACGCCTCGGTGTGGCTGGCCGCCGTGGGGCAGGCCGCGCCGGAGCCCGGAGCCGACCCCGAGCAGCCGACGAAGGCCCCCACCGGTGTCGGCCACAGCGCCCTCGTCGGGCCGGACGGGACCGTGCGGACGCGGCTCGGCGCGGGGCCGGAGGTGGTCACGGCGGACATCGACGTGGCCGAGGCCGACCGGGTCCGCCGCACGGTGGCCGTCCTGGACAACCGTCGTCTGCAGGGCGGCCGTCGGGCCTGAGAGAGCGGGCCGGCCCGGTCCGCCCGACCGCCGACCGACGGAGAACCCGGACGGGCCCGCGCTGAGGGGTCCTTGCCATATGAGCGTCCGATGAGGACGCTTGGTCCGGCGCCGTGCATCGCAAGGCGCCGAAGAGTCCTCGTAGCGGAGCTACCAGGGCTGTTCGGCAACGCCGCGAGGTGCGGTGCAGACCACGCGGCCCGGGCGAGCATATGGCAAGGACCCCTTACCGGCCCTCCGGGAACCGGCGGCGCCCACACGCTCAGGGTCTGCCGCCCGGGCGCGGGACGGTGAAGACCGGGCACGGGACGGCGAAGAAGTGGCGCGTCCGCGGAGTCCGCGCCGTCAGCCGGGGGCGCTCGCACGGCAGCCGGAACCCGCAGCCGTCCGAGGGGCCTTCTGGGCCGAGCCCCTGCGTGGGCGCCGGCCACCTGGGGCGGAGCGGGTCGGGGAGAATTGCGGACGGTGGACACCAACGGGCACTCTTGCCCCATGGACTACATAGGGCTCGAAGCCTGGGTGGGCGGCGAATGGCTGGAACTGGAGGCCGTGAGCGTCACCGTGCAGGACTCGATACTGACGCTCTCGTTCGAACGCCAGCACACGGAGCAGGGGTACCGGTCCCTGGTCTGGGAGCCTCTGGAGCACTTCCTGCGGGAGTACCGGGACGAGCCCGTGGTCGTCATGCCCTACGGCCGCAACCTGCCGGTGATGTTCGGCCCCGGCGCGGCAGGCCCGTTCCGGCTGCGGCGGATCACCGGCCACTGACCTGACCCGCCCCAAGGCCAGGGGCCCGACATGACGGCGCTCCGGCCGGAATGACTCCGGCCGGAGCGTTCGCCCACTTCGAGACGGGTGTTACTTGCCCGAGTGCTCGTCGTGCTTGTGGTGCTTGCGCTTGCAGTGGCAGTCGAAGCCGTGGTGGTCCCGGTGGTCCCGGTGGCCGTGCCAGCGGCGCTCGTCACGACGGTGGTCGTCACGGCGGTGGTCGCTGCGCTCGCCGCAACGGTTGCCGGCGGCCGGGTTGAGCAGACCGATCACGTTGATCGTGTTGCCGCAGACGTTGATCGGGACGTCGATCGGGACCTGGATGACGTTGCCCGACAGAACGCCCGGCGAACCGACGGCCACGCCCTTGGCGCCGCTGTCGGCAGTAGCCCCGGTCACACCCGCCACCATCGCGGCGCTCACCGCGACAGCCAGGCCGAGGCTCTTCTTCACGCGTGTCATGAATGCGTCTCCTAGTGGGGAGCGAACCGGTCCGCACTCGCGGACCGCGGCGGCCTCGTTGGGGCCACCGTCTGCTTTTCGCCATTTCCCGGGGGTCGGATCACCTCTCGCGGCGACATTCACCCGAGGGGCCCACCAAATCGTGGAAACGGCCCCCGAGCGGCCCAACGCACGGGCCCGCAACCCGGCGGCGTCCGCCCCTGACCCAGCGTCAGCCCGGCAGCCCTCGCGGCCGGATCGCCTGCCCCGCTCACCCACACGGCGACGGGCCCGCTCCCCCGAAGAGGCGCGGGGCCGGCGCCCGGTGGGGCCGGGCAGACCGGGCGGTCGTGGCCCAGGGCCATGTACAGTTAGGTACGACCGGTGTGGTCGTGGTGGG
>NZ_JBHWGP010000044.1:17799-47211 GCF_042733155.1 Streptomyces sp. NPDC059740
CTCAACGGGGCGCCTGCGCCCCTGCCCAACGAGCACGCCCCCCCCCCGGCCCGGCCGTCCCGCCCCCCCCCCAACCCCACTCGGCGGGGGCCCCCCCCCCCCTACCTGGCGGGGCCCGCTCCCCCGGAGGTGCCGGTCAGACCTGGCGGTCGTGGCCCAGGTCCATGTCCAGTTCGGTACGACCGGTCTGGTCGAGGTGGACGTGGGCGGCGACCGGCGGGTAACCACCGGCGATCACGGTGTACTCGCCACCGTCGAGGTCGGTGAAGAAGTACTCGCCGTCCTCACCGGTCGTGGCGCTGCCGACCACGTTGCCCGCCGGGTCGACCAGGGTCACCCGTGCGTCCTCCACCGGCGTGCCCGACACGGTGCGGATGATGCCGCGCACCCGGGACCCGGGGGCGAGCCGCACCTCGTACCGGTTGGCCGAGCCGGCGACGACCTCCACCTGGAGGGCCGCGGGCCGGTGACCGGTGGCGCTGACCGCCAGGGTGTACTGGCCGGGGACCAGCTCACCGAAGGCGAAGCCGCCGTCGTGTCCGGAGGTTCCGGAGGCCACGACCTCGCCCCGCAGGTCGGTGGCAACCACGAGAGCGTCGGGGACGGCGTGCGAACCCTTGTCGTCGACCACCTCGCCGGTGAGGCCGGCGGCCCCGCTCAGCGTCAGGTCGAAGCGGATGCCTTCGGCGCCCACCACGACGGTGGCGGCCTGCGGCTGGCGCGAGCCCGCCGAACCGATCAGCACATAGGTGCCGGGGCTGGCGACGGGCAGCACGTACTCGCCCCCGGGCCCGGTCTCGGTACGGCCGAGCTGACGGCCGCCGACGTCGATCAGGGTGACCACGGCACCGGCCAGTGGCGCTCCGGTGCCGTCCGCGACGTAACCGGTGACGGCGGACCCTGAGGCGGCCGGCAGCGGCTCGGTGGCGGCGGCCACCGGGACCGGCGCCACCTCGCTGACCGCGGTGGCGGCGGCCGTCGTGGGCTGCGGCGCCGCGGACTCGCCGCCGCCCTCCTCAGCCGCCCGGGCCTGGAGGCCGGAGACCGTGCGCAGCGGCACCTCCTTGATGAAGAGCACCAGCAGGAAGGCGACGGCGACGACGATCGCTCCGGTGAGGAAGACGGTGTGCATCGAGTCGGCGAAGCCCTGCTTGAAGGGCTCCGACAGGCGCGGGTCGAGCTGCTGGATGAAGGAGGAGTCGTTCAGGACACCGGTGGAGTTGCCGCCGGGGTGCTGGAGCATCTGCAGCACCGGCTTGTTGGCCGGGTCGTGCAGCACCTTCGGGTCGTGCAGCGCCGCCTGGAAGTCGTGCGTACCGGCTGCGGTCTTGAAGGCCGAGGCGATCTTGTCACCCACCGTGCTGAAGAGCAGCGACAGGAAGATGGCGGTACCGGCGGTGGCGCCCATCTGACGGAAGAACGTGGAGGAGGCCGTCGCCACACCCATGTCCCGCGGCGGGACCGCGTTCTGCACGGCGAGCACGAGTGTCTGCATGCAACTGCCCAGGCCGAGCCCGAACACGAACATGTAGAGCATCGTCTGCCACAGCACCGTGTCCCACTGCACCTGGAAGTGGAAGAGCAGCATCGCGGCGACCATCAGCAGGGTGCCGATGACCGGGAAGATCTTGTAGCGGCCGGTCTTGGAGGTGATCTGGCCGGAGACGATCGAGGCCAGCATCATGCCGGCCATCAACGGCAGCATCTCCAGGCCGGACTTGGTGGGGCTGGCGCCCTTCACGATCTGGAGGTACTGCGGGATCATCAGCATGCCGCCGAACATGCCCATACCGATGAGGACGGACAGCAGGCTGGTCTTGCTGAAGGTGGCGTTGCGGAAGAGCCGCATCGGGATCAGTGCGTCGTCGCCTATCCAGCGTTCGACGAAGATCCAGGCGATGATGCCGACCGCGCCGACGGCGTAGCAGACGATCGAGTTGGTGGAACCCCAGCCCCACTCCCGGCCCTGCTCGGCGACGAGCAGCAGCGGCACGACGCCGACGGCGATGGTGAGCGCACCCCACCAGTCGATGCGGTGCTCGCGGCGGGTGTGCGGGATGTTGAGGACCTTGGCGACCACGAAGAGGGCGACGATGCCGACCGGGACGTTGACCAGGAAGACCCAGCGCCAGCCGGTGATGCCCAGGATGGTGGCCTGACCCGCCAGCGCACCGCCGATGAGCGGTCCGGCGACGCTGGAGGTGGCGAAGGTGCCCAGCATGTAGCCCTGGTAGCGGGCCCGTTCACGGGGCGGGACGATATCGCCGATGATGGCCAGGGCCAGCGACATCAGACCACCGGCGCCCAGGCCCTGCAGCGCCCTGAAGGCGGCGAGCTCGGTCATCGAGGTCGAGAAGGTGCAGAGCACCGAGCCGACCACGAAGATGCCGATCGCAGCGAGGTAGAACGGCTTCCGGCCGTAGAGGTCGGAGAGCTTGCCGTAGAGCGGCGTGGCGATCGTCGAGGTGATCAGGTACGCCGTGGTGGCCCAGGCCTGCTGGCTCAGGCCGTGGAGGTCGTCGGCGATCGTCCGGATCGACGTGCTGACGATGGTCTGGTCGAGGGCCGCCAGGAACATGCCCAGCATCAGACCGCTGAGGATCGTCAGGATCTGCCGGTGACTGAGGGCCCCCGACGGGGATATGCCCTTGGTACCCGCCGCGGACGGGGACGTGGATGTACTCACGCTGGTGTGTCTCCATGCTCGGCCTGGCCCTGGTCTCCCCCGGGGGTCGGCCGCGAGTGTCGTTCTTCTGCCAAGTCGTCGTTGAGGCGGCTCATGAGCCGGATCAGCTCCGCACGGTCCTCGGCCGGCCACTCCTGGAGGAGGTCGGCCAGCTTGGTGTCGCGTTCGCGCCGGTACTGCTCGAAGGCCGCACGTCCTTCCTCCGTCGCGGACAGCAGACTGCCCCGCCTGTCCTCGGGGTCCCGGTGGCGGGCCACCAGTCCCCGCTCCACCAGGGAGCGGACCTGCCTGCTCACGGTGGAGAGGTCGAGAAAGGCGTCCGCGGCCAGGTCGGTCGCACGCCGGTCACCTCCCATCACGAGCCGGGCGAGCAGGACGCGGTCCGCGGCGCCCCCGTCGTACTTGGCGCGCTGCTTCCAGGCCGCGATGAGGCGGGTGAAGCGTGTGATCTGCGAGCCCAGTGCGGCGGCGGCCTCACCGAGGTCCGAGGAAGGGGTGATCCGTTGAGCCCGGCCACTTCCGTGGACGGTGCCGTTGCTCATCGTCATGGTCCTCGCGCTCGTCACCCGTGTCGCGCGTTCGCGTCACGGACTGACATGTTGCTTGTATCCAGCAAGTGTACGGCACGCCGAGCCGTCCTCGCACCAGGGTTTCGCCATCCGCCGTGACACGCCGCAGCGACACCCTCGCCCGGCGTCGCCACTCCTGCGCCCGGAAAGGCCCCGTCCCGGAGCCGGCACCCCCCGACGGGGCGGGGCACCCCAACGCACCGAACATGCGGACGACTTGGGCCGGCCCGGCGCCTCCCCCACGCGCCGCGGAAGTGACCGGGCTCACCCCTTCCCGGCCCGGAGCAGCGCCCCTCCTGCCCGGGTGCTGCCCGTGGCGGGAGGGGCGGGGGCCGCGCACCGGCGGGCGCGCGGGGGTGCGTCGCGTTGCACGGACCTCAGGTCAAGTGAGGCGCCACTGCTGGTTGGCGCCGCCGTTGCAGGTCCACAGTTCCACCGGGGTGCCGGCGGTGTTGCCGGACGGCTGGTCCCCACCGGTGACGTCCAGGCACAGGCCGGACTGCACTCCGGTGATCGTACCGTCGGCGTTGAGCCGCCACTTCTGGTTCTCTCCCCCGTTGCAGGTCCAGACCTCCACCGGGGTGCCTGCGCCGGTCTGGTTGTCGTAGGCGTCCAGGCAGAGGGTCCCGCCGAAGAGACGCAGCTCACCCTCGGCGGTGGGGGTGAGCTGCTGGTCCGCGGCACCCGTCGCGCAGTCGCCGATCTCGATCCGGGTCCCGGCGGTGCGCTGCCCGTCCGCGGTGGCCAGGCACCGCTGGGAGGAGGCGCCGACGATCCCGTGCGGGGTGCCGACGCTGGTCCCGTCACCGACGGAGACGCGGTACATGACGGCGCCGTGGGCGGGCACGGCGGCGGAGAGGGCGCCGCTGCTGCTGGTGACCTGGTGGGTCCAGAGGTTGTCCCAGCGGTAGCCGGCGGCGCCGGGCATGCCCACCGCGGCGGCCGAGGTGGTGAGGGTGGCCGCGGAGTCCGTCTCGTTGAAGAGCACCACCGCGACGTCGCCGTCGACCAGCGGCTTGGCGAGCACGTCGTGGCCTCCCGCGGCGGACACCTGCCGGCCCTGCTTGCCGAGCGGGTCCTGGTCGACGGCGATCACGTCGCGGTTGCCGTAGAGGGAGAGGGTGGCCGCGGAGGCGGTCCGCAGGTCGGTCCCGGCCAGCAGCGGCGCGGCCATCTCGGCCCAGAGGCTGAACTCGGCGCGGTCCTCGGTGAAGGACATGCCGTTGCCGACTTCGAGCATGTCGGGGTCGTTCCACGCGCCGGGCTTCGCGTAGTCGGCCAGGGCCACGTTGGCGTGGTAGATGGAGAGCATCGAGCCGTAGGAGGCGTTGATGTCGCCGGTGGTCCGCCACAGGTTGCCGGTCTGCGCGCCCCAGGTCCACACGTTCTCGTCGCCCCACTCGCAGAGGCTGTAGACGATGGGGCGGCCGGTGGCGGCCAGGGCGTCCCGCATGGCGGTGTAGCGCTCCTGGTAGGGCCTGCCCTGGTTGTTGCAGTTGTCGTACTTGAGGTAGTCGACTCCCCAGGCGGCGAAGTCGGCGGCGTCGGTGCGCTCGTGGTCGAGGCTGCCCGGGTAACCGGCACAGGTCGCGGTACCGGCACTCTCGTAGATGCCGAGCTTGAGCCCCTTGGCGTGGACGTAGGCCGCGGTGCCGCTGATGCCGTCGGGGAACTTGGCCGGGTCGGGGACGAGGTGGCCGCCCGCGTCGCGCTGCTTGGTCATCCAGCAGTCGTCGATGTTGACGTACCGGTAGCCGGCGTCCGTCAGCCCGGCCGAGACCATCTTGTCGGCCGTCTCCTTCACCAGCTGCTCGGTCACGTCGCAGCCGAAGGCGTTCCAGTCGTTCCAGCCCATGGGCGGGGTCTTGGCGAGTCCGTTGTCCAGGGCCTGAGCCCCCGGGGCCGGGCCGAGGACGACCAGCGCCGGCGCGAGGACGGCCAGCATCGCCGTCACCAGGGCGGCACGCAGGGCCTTGGCCACGGCTGTCGCCCGCGCCCCCGGTCCTGAGGAGCGCGATGCCGGGCGGCCTGCGCCCGGCGGGATGCGGAAGGTAGGCCCCAAGGGCCCCGGTGCGGTCATTGCACGTCCTCCAGGCGGGGTGGGCGGGTGTGCCGCGCTGCCACGCCCCGGGGACCGCCGGCCCCGGCCGGCCACTGCGCCGCCACGCCGCCCGCACCGCAGCCCTCGGACGGTCCGCGGGCAGCGGGGCTCACCGGCGGACGCGGCCGGGCGGGGTCGGGCGTCGTCGCACTTCCGGGGCGTTCGAAACGGGGAGGTCCTGTGGGGGCGAGACGTTGGCAAGTGTCCGCTTGTGGTTGACGGGCCGTCAAGATGACGGTGTCATGACATTCACGCCGACTCCGTCCCCCGCCTCCGCCTCCGGTCAGCCGACGAAGGACTCCGCCCTCTCCCACAGCCGCTCGGCGGCCTCGGCGTCCAGCGCGTACGGGGCCACTCCGCCGGCAGCGGGGTCGAGCCGGCCACGGACCACCGCCGCCTCCGCACAGTCCTCGAAGTAGCGGCCCCCCACCCCCTCGACCAGGGGGGAGGCGGCGAGCAGCACCGAGGTCGCGGCACCCTGGGCCACGGACTTGCGCCGCTCGACGGGGGTGCGCAGACCGCCGGTGTGCCGCTGCAGGTTGGTGGGGATCGCTCCCGGGTTGAGGGCGTTGGCGTGGATCCCCTCGTGCCCCCAGTGCCGGGTGATCCCGACGGCGAGCAGCACCTGCGCGGTCTTGGACTGACCGTAGGCGGTCCAGGGGTCGTAGGGACGCTGGGCGAAGTCGATGTCCTCGAAGTCCACCGGCGCCAGCAGGTGGGCGCTGGAACTCACACAGACCACCCGGGCCCCGCCGGCCGCGGTCAGCGAGGCGTGCAGGGCCGTGGTCAGCGCGAAGTGCCCGAGGTGGTTGACGGCGAACTGCATCTCGTGGCCCTCCGGGGTGACCTCCCGCTGCGGGAGCGCCATGACGCCGGCGTTGTTGACGAGGATGTGCAGCGGTCCGGCCCAGGAGGTGGCGAAGGCCGCCACCGAGCCGAGGTCGGCGAGGTCCAGCTCGGCGGCGCTCACGTGCGGGTTCCCGGTCTCCTCGCGGAGCTGTCCGGCGGTGCGCTCCCCGGCGTCCGGCCTGCGCACGGCCAGCACGACCTCCGCGCCCGCTGACGCCAGTGCCCGTGCCGTCTCGGTGCCGATGCCGGAACCCGCCCCGGTGACGAGCGCCCGGCGGCCGGAGAGGTCGACACCGTCGATCACCTCGTCCGCGGTCGAGGAGAAGCCGAAGGGGGTGCGCAGGGGCTCAGTCATGTCGCGGTGCTCACTCGCTCGTCTCGCAGGGAGGGACGGCGGGCCCACCGTCCCTCCCCCATCCTGCGCCGGGCCGCGCCCGGAACCCGTCACCGCCCCCGGGGTGTCCGCCCGGCCGTGGCGGAGCCGTCAGTCCAGCGCGAGGCCCTTGGTCTCCGGCGCCCAGACCAGGGAGACGAGCGCGCCGAGGACCAGGAAGCCGCTGAGCACCGTCATGGAGACCGAGAAGCCCAGGGTCGACAGCGAGAGCGGCAACAAGAAGGTCCCGGCGGCGGAACCCACCCGGCTGAGCCCGTTCAGCAGGCCCACGCCACTCCCCCGCAGCCCGGTCGGGAAGAGCTCCGGCGGGTAGACCTGGTCGAGGTTGGAGGCCGCCGACATCACGAAGGTGAAGACCACGAAGAGGGCGAAGAGCAGAAGCCGGGGCGCGTGCGGCCACAGGCCCATGGGGCCGAGGGCGAGGGCCATGACGACGAAGGAGCCGATGACGAAGCCCCTGCGGGAGAGCCGCACCACGAACCACAGGCCGGCCACGCTGCCCAGCAGCAGGAAGAAGTTCAGGAGGGTGTCGCCGAGTCCCGACTCGCCCCGCAGGCCGAACCTCGCCATGACCACGGGGAGGAAGGTGTAGATGGCGAAGTACGGGATGACCTGGCAGTTGTAGTAGAGGACACCGAAGAGGGTGCTGCGCCACTGGTCCGCGGCGAACAGCCGCCGGTAGGGCGGGGCCGTCTGCCCGGCGTGCACCGGAACGGCGGCCAGCGCGGCCTCGACGTCGACGCGGGGCCCCAGGTGCCGGGTGATCACCTGACGCGCCTCGGCCACCCTCCCCTTGCTGACCAGCCACCGCGGGGACTCCGGGGTGCCGATGCGCAGCAGGAGCACGATCAGCGCCGGCACCGCACCGCTCGCCAGGAGCCAGCGCCAACTCTCACCCCCGGCCGCGACCAGCGCGGTACCCAGGAAGTAGGCGGCGATGTACCCGACGGTCCACATCGCGGTGAGGGAGGCCAGCAGGAGCCCGCGGTGGCGGCGGGGGCAGAACTCGGCGACCAGGGTGGGGCCGATGGCGTAGTCGGCGCCGATCCCCACGCCGATCAGCAGCCGCAGTACGAACAGCTCGGCGGGGCCCTGCACGAGGAACTGGGCCAACGAGGCCAGGGTGATGAGGACGAAGTTCAGCATGTACAGGCGTTGCCGCCCCACCCGGTCGGCCAGCCAGCCCAGGGTGATGCTGCCGAGGAAGATGCCGACGAGGGCGGACGCCCCGAGCAGTCCCTGCCATGCGGCGCCCAGGTGCATCTGGGGGGTGATGAGGGTGAGGGCCGCCCCGATGACGCCGAGGTGGTAACCGTCGGAGAAGTTGGCCCCGAAGGTGAGTGCCGTGATCTTGAGGTGGAAACCGTTGAGCGGTGCGTCGTCGAGCGTGTGCCGCGGAGGGCCGTGCGCCGTCTCCGGTGTGGCACCGGATTCCGACAGGGTCTGGGGACTGGGCATCGGTGGAGCATACGCGGCCCGCCCCCGTGCGACGGCATCGGACGACGAGCCGGCCGCGGAGAGTGAGGACGGCGGGCGCGGAGCGGCGCCCAGGGCCGCCGGAGCGCTGCACCGCCGGTCCGGGGTGGTGCTCCCGTCCCGCGGGCGGCGGCAGCCGTGGCAGGGTGGGCGGCGGTGACCTGCGAGGTGGTCGCCTCACAGTCTGTGAAGGAGTGGGGACGTTGGGTCTGTACGACATCGCACTGCGCACGCTGGACGGGCGGGAGACGACCTTGGCCGAGCACCGCGGCCGGGCGCTGCTCCTGGTGAACGTGGCCTCCCGGTGCGGTCTGACACCGCAGTACGAGGGCCTGGAGGAGCTGCACCGGCGCCATGCCGACCGGGGCTTCAGCGTGCTCGGCTTCCCCTGCAACCAGTTCGCCGGGCAGGAGCCGGGCAGCTCCGAGGAGATCGCCGGGTTCTGCTCGACGACGTACGGCGTCACCTTCCCGCTCTACGCGAAGATCGACGTCAACGGCGCGGCCCGGCACCCGCTGTACGCCGAGCTGACCCGCCACGAGGACGCGACGGGCGCTGCGGGGGATGTCCAGTGGAACTTCGAGAAGTTCTTGATTTCCAGCGAGGGTGAGGTCCTCGGCCGCTTCCGGCCACGCACGGAACCCGACGCCCCGGAGCTGGTGAAGGCCGTGGAGGCTGCACTGCCGCGGTAGGGGCGGGGGCGGCCGGCGGGGCGGATCCTCGGCCCGCCCCACCGGCCGCAGTGCGTCACTTCGGTGAGGGCGCCGTTCGACGATCGCGGTGTGGCGCGGAGCCGCCGGCCGCGGCGCTCAGCCGTGCACCGGGCAGATCCGGCGGGGCGTGGCCTCCCCGTGGAGTCTTGCGTCGGCGCAGCCGCCCGGCAGGCCGTGGTAGGCGGTGGTGCTGAAGTTGGCGGTGACGGTGAGCGTGCCGTGGCCGAACTCCGTGTGCTGCACGCGGTGGTCGTCGGTGAGCTGCCGGAAGGAGGTCATGGGTGCGGTTGCGGCGGCCTGGTGCAGTGGGGCGAAGTCCTTCTGCAGCGCGGCCATCTCCTTGCCGGTCGTGGCCAGGTTGGTGTCGGAGAGGGTGAAGTTGAGGGGGGTGTCGTAGAGCAGTGAGAGCAGCGCCCGGTCCCGCTTCTGGTCGGGCAGCTTGTTGTAGGGCAACTCCCAGCGGTCGGTGCTGACGAGGACGTCATGCAGGGCGGTCTGGTAGATCGGCACCCGGTAGGCGGGGTCGAACATGGCGGTGGCCTGCGCCCTGGGCAGGGTGACCGGCTTGAAGAAGAAGGCCGGCGCGTTCTGCGGCCAGTAACCGCCCCATAGCTTCCGGTCGTTCTCGGTGGTCCACAGGTCGTCGGTGACGGGCGTCTGGGCACCGTGGGTGAAGGACAGGTCGGGCACGGACCAGCCGACGGCCGACTCCGAGCCCACCACGAGCCTGTCTGCGGCGAGCGCGTGCAGCCGCTTCAGGCGGTTGGCGCGGTCCTGCCTCCGGTTCATGGGATGGGCCGCGCTGTGGTCGCTGAACAGCTCGCCTGCCGCGTCGACGTCCAGGAAGAGGCTGTCGACGCCGTTGGCCGTCATGTCCGCGGTGTGGCGCGCCAGGAAGTGGTGGGCTGCTTCGGCCTGTGCGAACGCCTGGGAGCTGAGGTAGCAACCGCGTCCGCCGAAGCCCGCCCTGAGCTTCCCGTCCGCGGTGCGGATGCAGAAGTCCGGGTAGATCGTTCCCGGCCACTTGGCCACCGGGGTGTCGGCGCTGTCGGCGGGTTGGCCGTTGTCGTAGGAGTCGTAGGGGCCGACCAGGTAGCCGTCGCGGTGCGCCTCGTGCACCGCCGCCCGGCTCATGGGGTGGCCGTCGGCGTCGTAGCCGAGCCACAGGCGGGTGGCGCCCTGCTGCCGCAGGCCGCGCACGGCGTCGGGCTGGAGCGCGCCGCCCCACAGGTAGGCATGCTCGGCCCCCAGCAGCCTGCGGGTGGCGGGGGTGGCCGCGATCTTCTGAGCGAGGGTGCGGACGCCGCCGTGCTCGTCGAGCCATCGGCGGTAGTCGGTTCCCGGGGCCACCGGGGACGCTTTCGTCACCGCGAAGGTCAGGGTGTAGTCGCGGGTGTTCTCGCGCCGGGAGAAGGCGTGCCGTGCGGTGGCCCGCAGCCGGCTGTGCGAGGAGGCGAAGGCGAGGGAGGTCCCGGTGCTGTCGGGCACCAGGTAGCTGACCGAGTGGCCGGCCGCCGTGTACCCCCACACCGGCAGCGTCAGCGCGCCGGTCTCCAGGTCCGCCTCGCTGCCCGCCAGGCCGGCCGCCGGGCTGTTCCAGAAGGGGTCGGCGACCGGGACCGAGAGGCCCTCGCCCCGCGGGACCTGGAGGGTGGCCGCTTGGTCAGCTGCGCCGTTCCCCCCGGTGACGGGCCACTGAAGGGTCTGGTCCGCGGCCGAGTGGACCGTCATCCGCACCCGCCCGTGCTCGACGGCGGCGGTCACCTCCAGGCCGGTCGCCGGGTAGCTCCACTCGGCACGCGAACCGTCCACCCGGACCTTCCCCGGCGTGCCGAGGTGGCTCGCGGCACCGCCCGAGACGGGCACGGTCCGTCCGTCGGCGGTGGCGGTCATGCGCAACGTCCGGGTGTCGACGTCGACCTGACTGCCGGCCACGGCGAACCGGACGGTGGACCCGCGCACACCGGGGACGGCGTCGGTCTGCGCCGGGGCGGTGCAGGCGCCCGTCGTCGCACCGACCGCCAGGGCCAGGAGCGCACTCGTCAGGCCCCGGGAGCGGCGTGCGTTGCGGGCCGGCGGCTGCGTCCCCTCCCGCGGTGCCGTGCCGGGTCGGTTCCCGTGGCAGGCGACGGGGCCCCGGACGGGCCTCCCCGGCCTTCCCCGGTCCGGGAGGTGTGCGTCGGTCGGTGCGGGCGGCGGGAAGGCGGCGTCCTGGGTTCTCATGCGTCGACCATGATCACCGGAGATAAGAGGTTTCTAAGGGGTCCTTGCGAGATGAGCGTCCGATGAGGTCGCGTGGTCTGGTGCCGTGCATCGCAAGGCGCCGGAGAGTCCTCGTAGCGGAGCTACCAGGGCTTTTCGGCAACGCCGCGAGGTGCGGTGCCAGACCACGCGGCCCGGGCGGGCATATGGCAAGGACCCCTGAGAGACCGTTACCCGGAGCAGGTCGACCGCAGCCGGCGAGGACCGCGGCTCGGGACGCGGGGCGCACACCGGCGCGGCTGCACTCGCACACCACCGGTGCGAGTGCCCCCGACCTCGGACGACGTTCCCCGTATCCGGGCTCAGGGCACGAGGTGGCCCGCGGCGCGGAACAGTTCGTACCACTCGGCCCGGGTGAGGCGGAGTTCGGAGCCCTGGGCGGCGCCCGCGACGCGCTCCGGGTTGGTGGTGCCGAGCACGACCTGCATCTGCGCGGGGTGGCGGGTGATCCAGGCAGTCGCGATCGCGATGGCGGGGACGTCGTACTGGCCGGCGAGGCGGTCGATGACGGCGTTGAGCTCGGGGTACTCCGGCGAGCCGAGGAAGACACCGGTGAAGAAACCGGCTTGGAAGGGGGACCATGCCTGGACGGTGATGTCGTGCAGCCGGCAGTAGTCGACGATCCCCCCGCCGTCGAGGGTGGCCGCCTGCTGCTCCGTCAGCATGTTCGCGGCGATCCCCTGTGCGATGACCGGCGCGTGGGTGATCGAGAGCTGGAGCTGGTTGGCCACGATGGGCTGCCGCACGTACCTGCGCAGCAGGTCGATCTGGCGCGGGGTGTGGTTCGAGACGCCGAAGGCCCGGACCTTCCCCGAGGACTCCAGCTCGTCGAAGGCGCGGGCCACCTCCTCCGGTTCGACGAGTGCGTCGGGGCGGTGCAGCAGCAGGATGTCGATGCGGTCGGTCCGCAGGGCCGCGAGCGATTCCTCCACGGAGGTGACGATGTGCTCGTAGGAGAAGTCGTAGTACGGCCCGTCCGTCACGATTCCCGCCTTGGTCTGGATCGTGATCCCGTCGCGCTGCGACGGGCTCAGCGCCATCGCGTCGGCGAAGCGGCGTTCGCAAGCGTGCAGTTCGCCGCCGTAGATGTCGGCGTGGTCGACGAAGTCGATGCCCGCGTCGCGCGCGGCGCCGAGGAGTTCGCGGACCTCGTCGTCGGACTTGTCGGCGATGCGCATCAGGCCGAGCACGACGTTCGGGGCGAGGATGGCGGTGCCGGGCATGGTGAAGGTCTTCACGGCGGTGTTTCCTTTCGGGTGTGCAGGTCCGCACGGTACAAGCCTCCCCCGGCCGGGCCACCGTCGCGTACGCACACCTTGCACCAGCTCTGGCCTCTCCGGCCGCGCCGCGCACTGCGGACGGCCACGCCTGTCCCGGGGCACGGTCGCGGCGGTTCCGGGTGAACGGGGCGAGGACGCCGGCCGCCGTCCTGCGCCGGAGAAGGCCCCGGGCTCCACGGCGGTTGCAGAGGCGGAGGGGACGGCTCAGTGACCTCCTGCGGCCGGTTCCGCGCCGGTCTGCCGCAGGAAGGCGGTGAGCACCTCGGCGAGGCGTTCGGGCTGGTCCTCCGGGACCAGGGTGGAGGAGTCGGCGATCTCGACCAGTCGGCCCCGCGGATACAACTCCGCGAGTCGCGGGCCGTGTTCGCGGGGCATCAGCCTGTCCTCGGCGGCCCAGACGACCAGCACCGGGCCCTCGAAGTCACGCAGTCGCTCGCTCCAGGCCAGCAGGGTCCTGCGGTCGGGCGCCGAGGTGGCGAACTTGGCGAGGTCCCGGCGGATGGCCCTGCTGCGGGTGGCGGGTGCGAACCAGTCGGCCATGACGTCGTCCGGTACGCCCCGCAGACTCATGCCACCGTATCCGTTGCGGTGGTCGCGGAAGGCGGGCACGCGCATGAGCCGGGTCAGCAGCCAGACCGCGCCCGGGACCCGGCACATCGCGGCCATCGCCCTGGCCGGTCCGGGAGGGAAGTTGTCGAAGGCCTCGCAGGCCACCAGCACCAGCCGGGCCACTCGTTGCGCCCGCCCTTCCGACACCAGGAACTGGCCGCCGCCCCAGTCGTTGAGGACGAGCGTCACCTGGTCCAGGCCGAGCCGCTCGACGAACTCGCCGAGCAGCAGTGCGACGCCCCGCTGGGAGAGGTCCGCGTCCGGGTTCATCGGTCGGCGGTGGCCGCCGAGCGGCAGGGTGGGCAGGACGCACCGGTAGCCGTCCAGCAGCGGTACCACCTTCCGCCACTGCGTCTCGTTCATCGGCATGCCGTGGGCGAAGACCAGCACCGGCCCCCCGCCCCCGGTGTCCTGGTAGTCGATCGTTCCGGACGACAGCGCGACGCCCGGCATGGCGGCCCCCTTCGGCGGCACCCACTGTAGCCAGCCCCGGCCACCATCCCGCGTCTTTCGGCACGGAGGGCGCACCGCCGGGGGCCGTGCACCGGGTGGCGGGGATGGGTCGTGCCCGGTTCGGGCCGGTCGGGCGGTGGTCGCTCAGCTCTGGAAGTAGTACCCCTTCTCCAGGTCTTCGAGGAGGCCCGGGTGGGCCGGTTCCCAGTCCAGCAGTTGGCGGGTCAGGGCGCTGGAGACCGGCATGTCGAGGCCGAGGAAGCCGCTCAGCCAGGTGAAGTGCTCGGCCGCGTCCTCGGGGGCCACCGAGGTGACCGGCACGTCGAGGTGGCGGCCGATCACGGCGGCGACATCCCGGATGGCGACGCCCTCCTCGGCGACGCCGTGCAGCACCGACCCGGCGGGAGCCTTCTCCGCTGCCAGGCGGAACAGCCGGGCGGCGTCGCGGCGGTGGACGGCCGGCCAGCGGTTGGCGCCGTCACCGATGTATCCGGAGACACCCCGGGTGCGGGCGATGTCGACCAGGGTCGCCATGAAGCCCTGGTCCCCGTCGCCGTGGCAGGTCGGGGCGAGCCGCACCACGGAGGAGCGGACGCCGCGCGAGGCGAGGGCGAGCACCGCCTCCGCGGTGAGCGATCGGGTCGAGAAGACCGAGCCGTCGACGGTGGGCATGTTCCGCTCGGTCGCCACCTGTCCGGGCGCGAGGCCGGCCACTCCGGAGGCCAGGACGAAGGGACGGCCGGTGCCGACGAGCGCGTCGCCGAGGACGTCCACGGCGCGGCGGTCGGCCTCGACGGCGCCCTGGAAGCCTCCGCTGAAGGCGACGTCGTGCTTGAAAGCGAGGTGGATCACGCCGTCCGACGCGGCCGCTGAGTTCCGCAGGACGTCGAGGTCGTCGAGGCTGCCGCGGACGGCCTCCGCCCCGGCCGCGGTGAGCGCTGCGGCGGAGGCCTCGGAGCGGGCGAGGCCGACGACCTGGTGCCCCGCGCCGATGAGGTCGGGCACGAGGGCGGAGCCGATCCAGCCGGACGCGCCGGTCACGAAGATGCGCATGGGACGAACCCCCAAGAGTCGATGACAGTCACTGTCATCGATGGTAGCTCCTGATGTCATTTACTGCCATCACCCTTTTCGGGCGCGCCCCGGACGGTCCGCGACACCACCCCACGGGCGCCCCCGCCCCCGGGTGGCACGAGCGCCCCCGGGACGGCGCAGGCGAACCGGTCACCGGGCCCGTCCCTCACTGCTCCGCAGCGGGCGGGGCACCTCCCTCGCGCAGCGCGGTCCAGAGGTCGCCCGCCTGCGGCTGCACGGCCTGCACCCGGTTGGGGTCCGTGGGGTACGGGCCGACCGGGAGGGTGCGGAAGTCGACGGCGCCGGGCTTCAGGGCGGAGAGGCTGCCGGCGAGGTGGAGCAGCGAGCCCACGGAGGCCAGGCCGGAGTCGGTGGTCAGGGCCGAGGTCGCGGCGTCGGCTACCCGGTAGAGGCGGGTGGGGTGGGTCAGCAGGCCCTCGGAGCGCAGCTGGGTCGCCAGCGCGGCCAGGAAGCGCTGTTGCAGGTGGATGCGGCCCAGGTCGCTGCCGTCCCCCACCCCGTGGCGGGTGCGGACGAGGCCGAGGGCCTGTTCGCCGTCGAGTCGGTGGGTGCCCGCCGGCAGGTCCAGCCCGCTCCACCGGTCGTGGATGTCCTCGTCGGTGGTGACCTTCACCCCGCCGAGGGCGTCGACCAGTCGCTTGAAGCCGGTGAAGCCGATGTCCAGTACGTGGTCGATGCGCAGGCCGCTCATGTCCTCGACGGTCCTCACCGCGCAGGTGCTGCCGCCGAGCGCGTACGCGGTGTTGAACATGGCGGATCGTGCTGCGCCGGCCCGCTTCCCGCCGGGCAGGGTGCACTGCGGTCGGTGGACCATCGTGTCCCGCGGAATGCTGACGACCGTGGCCCGCCGGCGGTCCGGGGGGAGGTGGACCACCATCGCGGTGTCGGACCGCGCGCCGCTGACGTCGCCGCCGTACTCGTGGTTGGCGCCGGCCCGGGAGTCGGAGCCGAGGAGCAGGAGGTTGGTGCCGCCCGCCGCCCCGCGCGGTGGCCGGTCCGCGCCGAGCTGCGCCGCGAGGTCGACGGTGGACAGGTTGCCGTCGAGCCTCTCGTACACCCACCACCCCCCGGCACCGGTGACGGCCAGCACGGTGGCGAGCGCCCCGATCAGTACGCGGCTGCGACGGGGGCGGCGGGCGGCTGGGGTGGTCTTCGCGTGGCGGGCGTCGCCGCGGGGCATCGGGCCTCCGGTGGGTCGGGGGTGTGCGGGAGCGAGGGCGACGGCCTCGTCGCGGCCGTCGAGGCACCCGCGGTGCGGGGCGAGGGGTGTCAGACCTGGTAGCGGTCGGCGGCGAAGAGGTGGAGGTGGTCGGCGACCCACGCGGAGGTGCGCCGCAGGCCCTCGTCCAGGGCCACCTCCGGTCGCCAGCCGGACCAGGCGCGCGCCCGGCCGTTGTCGGAGAGGAGGCGCTGCACCTCGCTGCCGGCGGGCCGGAGCCGGGCGGGGTCGACCACCACCTCGGCCTCCCGCCCCGATGCGGTGACCAGGGCCTGGGCGAGGTCACCGATCGAGATCTCCTGCCCCGTACCGAGGTTGACGGACTCGCCCAGCGCGCGGTCGCAGGCAGCCAGGGCGAGGAAGCCCGCCGCGGTGTCGGTGACGTAGGTGAAGTCGCGGGTGGGTGTGAGGGAGCCGAGCTTGATCTGCCGTGCCCCGGAGTGCAGTTGGGCGAGGATGGTGGGGATGACGGCGCGCGCGGACTGGCGCGGGCCGTAGGTGTTGAAGGGCCGCACGACGGTGACGGGGAGTTCGAAGGCGTGCCAGTGGGACAGCGCCATCATGTCCGCACCGATCTTGGAAGCGGAGTAGGGGGACTGCGGCTGCAGCGGGTGGTCCTCGCTGATCGGCGCGGTGCGCGCGGTGCCGTAGACCTCGCTGGTGGAGGTGTGGACGAGGCGGCGCACCGCGTGGCGGCGGCAGGCCTCGGCGACGTTCTCGGTGCCGACCACGTTGGTCTGCACGTAGGCGCCGGGCGAGTCGTAGCTGTAGGGGATGCCGATGAGCGCGGCGAGGTGGAAGACGGTGTCGCAGCCGGCGACCGCGTCCATCACCCGCCCCGGGTCGCGGACGTCTCCCGAGACCATCTCGACGGGGCTGTGCGGGTCGGCCAGGTAGCGGGCGAGGTGGCCCTTCTCGGCGTACGGCTTGTAGTGGACCAGGGCGCGGACCCGGGCGCCGCGCGCGACCAGCAGGTCCACGAGGGTGGAGCCGATGAAGCCCTCGGCGCCGGTGACCAGGACGCTACGGCCGGTCCAGTCGAAGGCGGTGGGGGCGGAGGGGGTGGTGGTCATGCGGTGGGCTCCTTCTCGGTGTACAGGGAGGCGGGGACGGGGTGTCCGGCCAGGTGGAGGGTGCGGGCGGCCAGCAGGTCCGCGGCGCGGGCGTGGTCACCGGGGTCGGCGGCGGCGCCCATCGCGGCCAGTCGGCGGGGGTCGGCCAGCAGCGGACCGGCGAGGTCGGCCAGGCGCTCGGCGGTGGTGTGGGCGTCCGGCAGCAGGAGGCCGGCGCCGGCGTCGGTGAGCACCCGGGCGTTGTGCGTCTGGTGGTCGCCCGGGGCGTGTGGGTAGGGGACGAGGACCGCCGGTGTGCCGGTGGCCGCCAGCTCGGCGACGGTTGCCGCGCCGGCCCGGCAGACGACGAGGTCGGCGGCGGCGTAGGCGAGGTCCATCCGGTCCACGTAGGGCACCGCGGCGGCGACCCGGTGACCGCCGGTGACGGCGAGGCGTTCCTGGGCGGCGGCGTGTGCGGCCGGGCCCGTCTTGATCAGCAGACGCAGGTCGTCGCGGCCGGCCCACCGCTCCGCGAGCCCGAGCGCGGCCTCGGTGAGCCGCGCCGCGCCCAGGCTGCCGCCGTTGACGAGCAGCAGGCGTGCGCCCGCCGGCACGCCCAGCGCGGCGCGTGCCTCCGCGCGTCGCGCGGTGCGGTCGAGGGCGGCGAGCGCACCGGAGATCGGCATGCCCACGGTGACGGCGTCGGCGCCGCGGTGCAGGTGGGGGCGGCTGGCGTCGAAGGCGAGCGCGACGTTCGGGGTGAGGCGGGCGGCGAACCGGTTGGCGCGGCCGGGCACCGCGTTGGACTCGTGGACCAGGCTGGGGAGACCGGCCAGTCGCGCGCCGACGATCACCGGAGCGCTGGGGTAGCCGCCCATGCCCACCGCGACCTGGGCACCCTGGTCGCGCAGGATGGTGCGGCACTGGGCGCCGGAGCGCACCAGGTCGGCGGGGAGCAGGTACCGCCGGGCGCCCAGGGAGCTGTCGAAGGGGATCATGTCGACGGTGTGCAGCCGGTACCCGGCCTCGGGGATCAGCCGCGTCTCCAGGCCGCGTTCGGTGCCCACGAAGGAGATCCGGGCGTCGGGGACGGCCCTGCGGAGCGCGTCGGCGAGGGCGAGACCCGGGTAGATGTGACCGCCGGTGCCGCCCGCGCCGATGACCACCGAGAGCGGGGGCGTGAGGTGTGTCGTTCGCATGGCAGCCAGGCTGCGCAGCCGGTCTAAGAAGGTTGTGAGAGCGTCTTTTGGCAGGCTGGGGCCATGGACAACGCATCGGGCCCCCGCATCCTGGTCGTCGAGGACGAACCGGAGGTGCGGGCGGCCGTCGAGGACGGGCTGACGGTCGAGGGCTTCACGGTGCACGGCGTGGGCGACGGGCTCGCGGCACTGACCGCGGTGGGCGCCTGGGAACCGGACGCCGTGGTCCTGGACGTGCTGATGCCGGGCCTGGACGGGTTGGCCGTCTGCCGCCGGCTGCGCAGCCTGGAGGACCGCACGCCGATCCTCGTCCTCACCGCGCTCGACTCGGTGAGCGAACGGGTCGACGGCCTGGAGGCGGGGGCCGACGACTACCTGGTCAAACCCTTCGCCCTGGACGAACTGGTGGCCCGCGTCCGGGCGCTGCTGCGGCGTGCCGCGCCCGCCCCGGCCGAGTCCGGCCTGCTGGCCTTCGAGGACCTCGTCGTGGACCCGGCCACCCGGACCGGGCGTCGCGCCGGCCGGCCGATCGAGTTCAGCCGGACCGAGTTCGCCCTGCTGCAGCTGCTCCTGAGCCACCCCGGGCAGGTGCTGCCCCGCGAGCTCATCCTGGAACGGGTCTGGGGGCGGGACTTCGGCCCCGGATCCAACTCCCTCGCGGTCTACGTGGGTTACCTGCGGCGCAAGCTGGAGTCCGGTGGCGAGCCCCGGCTGGTCCACACGGTGCACGGCATCGGCTACCGGCTGGACACGCCGTGAGGCGCCGGGTGGGCGGTGGGACGGGCCGGCGCCGGTCGCTGCGGACGCGGCTGGCGCTGGCGGCCTCTGGCGCCGTGGCACTGGTGGTGGTGGGGCTGAGCCTGGCCGCGTTCCTCATCATCCGGCACCAGCTCCAGCAGCAACTGGACCTGTACCTGTCGCAGTCGGCGCACGCGACAGCCCGGCAGCACCGGGACGAGGCGGCGGGCGTGCTGCTGGGCGAGTGCCGCTACCTGGCGGCCCCGGCCTGCGCCCAGATCGTGCCGTCCTCGCCGCGCGCCGACCCTGCAACCCCCTACCTGCTGCCCGTCACCGCGCAGACCCGGCAGGTCGCGGCCGGCGACCGCGGTGACGCCTACTGCGACATCACCCTCTCCGGCCACTCGGCGCGGATGCTGACCACCCGTCTCGACGAGGGCCGGGCCCTGCAGGTCGCGGTGCGCGCCGACACCGTGGACCGCGGGGTGCGGCAGGCCGCCGGGGCGCTCACCGCGGTGGGCTGCGCCGGAGCGCTGCTGGCCGCCGCCCTGGGCTACGGGGTCTCCCGCACCGGTCTGGCCCCGGTGCGCAGACTCACCGCCGCCGCCGAGCACATCGCCGCCACCCGCGACGCCGGCCACCGCATCGAGGTGGCGCAGCGTTCCGGGCGGGAGGACGAACTCACCCGGCTGGCAGCGAGTTTCAACACCATGCTCGGCGAGCTGGAGGCGTCGGTGACGGCGCAGCGCCGGCTGGTGGCCGACGCCTCGCACGAACTGCGCACGCCGCTCACGGCGCTGCGCACCAACACCGAGCTGCTGGCCCGCGCCGACCGCCTCACCCCGGCCCAGCGCGAGCGGGCGGCCTTCGCCGTCGACCGGCAGATGCGGGAGGTCACCGCGCTCGTCAACGACCTGATCGAGCTGGCCCGTGACGAGGAGCCCCAACCGCTGCTGGAGGAGGTCCGGTTCGCGGACCTGACCGCGCAGGCCGTGGCCCTGGCGCAGTCCCACTGGCCGCGGACGCCGTTCGGCCTGCGGGTTGAGGACGCGGTGGGCGCGGCCACGGTGGCCGGTGTCCCGGCCCGGCTGGCGCGTCTGCTCTCCAGCCTGCTGGACAACGCCGCCAAGTTCAGCCCGCCCGGTGAAGGGGTGGAGGTCGCTCTCGCCGGCGGACCGGCCGGGCTGGTGCTGACCATCCGCGACCACGGCGCGGGAATCGCGGCGGAGGACCTGCCGTACATCTTCGACCGCTTCTACCGCGCCCGTTCCGCCCGTGCGCTGCCCGGATCGGGCCTGGGCCTGGCGATGGCCCGTCAGATCGCCCGCGCCCACCACGCGGACCTGACGGCCGAGGCGGCGCCCGGTGGCGGCACGCTCTTCCGCCTGACGATCCCGGCGGCGGCCGGCGCCCAGGCGTAACCCGGGGGACGGCGCACCACCTCAGGCCGCCGGGGCCGCCGAAACGTGCGCCCGGGTCGTTCCGGCTGCCGCTGCGGGACCGGAGGCCGGCCGGGCACGTCCGCGGCCGGGTCGCAACCGCAGCGACACGCGCGCACCGCCGGCCCTGTCCTGTGTCGCAGGACTCGCCCGTTGTCCGCACACTGCTGGTACGACCCGACCGCGCGACGGAAGGAACCGGCCGGACGGCACCCACCGACCCTCTCACCGCTGGAGCGTCCCATGGCACTGCCCGCACCCCTGTCAGGCGTGATCCCGCCGCTGTGCACTCCGCTCGGCCCCCGGGGCGGCGTGGACACCGCGTCACTCGGACGGCTCATCCGACACCTGCTGGACGCCGGCGTGCACGGGCTGTTCGCCCTCGGCTCCAGCGGTGAGGCCGCCTACCTGACCGACGAGCAGCGGGACCTGGTGCTGGAGACCGTGGTGAAGTCCGTGGACGGGACCGTGCCCGTGCTGGCGGGCGTCATCGACACCACCACGGCCCGG
The DNA here is from genome assembly GCF_042733155.1 of Streptomyces sp. NPDC059740. Lineage (NCBI taxonomy): Bacteria > Bacillati > Actinomycetota > Actinomycetes > Kitasatosporales > Streptomycetaceae > Streptomyces > Streptomyces sp. NPDC059740. The sequence continues at coordinate 38,444 of NZ_JBHWGP010000044.1, forward strand.
GTCCGCGACCACGTGCGCCGGGCCGCGGCGCTGGGGGCGGACGCGGTGGTGGCCACGGCGCCGTTCTACACCCGCACCCATCCGCGGGAAGTCGCCGGCCACTTCCGGGCCGTGCGCGCGGAGAGCGAACTGCCGGTGGTCGCCTACGACATCCCGTCCGCCGTCCACAGCAAGCTGCCCACCGAGCTGGTGCGCGAACTGGCTTCGGAGGGCACCCTGGCCGCGGTCAAGGACAGCAGCGGCGACGAGGCCGGGCTGCGCAGGCTGCTGGCGGGGCTCGGCGGCCGGGAGGGGCGCCGGCGCGGCCCCGCCCCGGGGTTCGCCGTCCTCACCGGGTCGGAGCTGACGGTGGACGCGGCGCTGCTGGCCGGTGCGGACGGTGTCGTGCCCGGTATCGGCAACGTCGACCCCGTCGGCTACGTGCGGCTGTACGAGGCGGCCCTGGCCGGTGACTGGACGGTGGCGGCCCGGGAGCAGGAGCGGCTCGTCCGGCTCTTCTCGCTGGTGGACGTGGGGCCGGAGGCCGAGATGGGCCGCTCCTCCTCGGCTCTCGGCGCGTTCAAGGCGGCGCTGCACCTGCTGGGCGTCATCGACCACGGCACGACGGCGCACCCGCAGATCCCGCTCGGCGAGGAGGCCGTCGCCGAGGTGCGGCACCGGCTGGTCGAGGCCGGGCTCACCCCGGTGCGCTGACCGGGGCCGCCTGCCCGCACACCCGCGTTCCACCGTCACCCGCGCGCCGGCCGCGGCCCACGGGCCCCGCCGCCCGCGGCCGGCGCGGCGCAGCCGCCCCACCCTCCCGCCTCGTCCCGTCGCACCGGCGTCGGGCGCCCGCCCCCCTGGAGCCACCCGTGTCCCTCTCCCCCACCGCCGCCCGGCCCCCCTGGTACCGGGAGATCAACGCAACCCAGTGGAAGTCCTTCCTCGGTGCCTGGATCGGCTACCTGCTGGACGGCTTCGACCTGCTCCTGATCACGCTGGTGCTCACGGAGATCAGCAAGGAGTTCTCCCTCACCACGGTCGAGGCGGCGAGCCTGGTCTCGGCCGCCTTCATCAGCCGCTGGCTGGGCGGCGCGCTGCTGGGCGCGCTCGGTGACCGCTACGGCCGCAAACTGGCGATGATCACGAGCATCACCCTCTACTCGGTGGGGACGTTCGCCTGCGGGCTGTCCTGGGGGTACGCCAGTATCTTCACCGCCCGCCTGGTCATCGGAGTGGGGATGGCCGGCGAGTACGGGGCGAGCGCCACCTACGTCCTGGAGAGCTGGCCCGCCAGGGTCCGCGGCCGGGCGTCGGGGTTCCTGATCTCCGGGTACTACGTGGGCTCGGTGATCGCCGCGCAGGTCTACAACTGGGTGGTCCCGGCCTTCGGCTGGCGGGTGCTGTTCTACGTCGGGCTGGCGCCGGTACTGATCGCGCTGTGGGTGCGCCGGTCGCTGCCGGAAGCCCAGGAGTGGGACACGGACGTGGCCCAGCAGGGCGCCAAGCCCAACCCGTTCCGGCCGCTGTTCGCGACGCCGCGCAAGGCCGCCGTCAACTCGGTGACGGCGGTGGTGGCCTCCGGCTCGCTGCTGGCCGCCTTCACGCCGCTGGGCACCGGCCTGGTCCCCGGCCTCGCCCCGCTCGTGGTGGCCTCCCTCGGCTCGTTCGCGGTGCAGCTCGGCGGGCGCAAGGGGTGGCTGCTGTACCTCTCGATGATCGGGACGGTCTTCGTCGCCTTCCTCTACAGCTGGCCGATCCTCTCGCTGCTGCCGACGTACCTCAAGACGGAGCTGCACTACACGGCCTCGCAGGTCTCGGACGTGGTGTACTTCACGGGCTTCGGCACCATGGCGGGGTGCTGGCTGGCCGGGTTCGTCGGTGACTGGCTGGGCGCCTCCAAGGCGTACGCCCTCACGTTGCTGGCCTCGCTGGCCTTCGTCTTCCCGGTCTTCGCGATCCGCGACAACCTGCTGCTGATGGGCGCCCTGCTCTTCGTCCTCCAGGGGCTGAGCCTGGGCATCTCGGGTCTGCTGCCGCGCTACGTGGGCGGCCACTTCCCGACCCACAGCCGCGGCGCGGGTCTGGGCTTCACCTACAACGTGGGGGCGCTCGGCGGTGCGGTGGCCCCGGTGCTGTGCGCCCGGCTGGCCCAGGGCATGCCGCTGGGCACGGCGCTGTCGGTGCTCACCTTCGGCCTCACGCTCCCCGCCATCCTGCTCGTCGGCTTCGACGTGCCGGCGCGCCTGCACCGGCTGATCAGCCCCGAGAGCCCGCGCGACCACCTCGCGGCCACCGGTGCGGAGGCCGGGGCGGACACCGCGCCGACCACTCCGCCCTCGGACTCCGGCCCGCACGAGCGCCCCGAGCCGGCGCAGTAGTAGGGGCGCGCAGGTCCCCGGCAGCCCGGGCCCGACGCGGTGCAGCCACCCGCGTCGGGCCCGTCCACTGCCCGCGCCCGCCCTGCCCGTCCGCTGCCGGCTGTCCATGGCTGCCCCTGCCACTCGGACCGCCCGCAGCGAGGACCGCAGCACCCTCGAAAGCATCCATGTATTTCACTTGTAAAACACTTGGTAACCTTGTCGTATGGGCAAGCACGCGCGGAGGGCCTCCTCCGGTCTCACACGGGCAGGGCGCGCCCTGTGCGCCCGCACACTGTCGGTGACGGGGCTGCGGCTGCGCCGGCCCGTCGACATCTGGCACAAGCCGGCGGTCAGCGCCGTGGTGGCGCTCGGGCTGCCGGACGTGGCGTTGCTGCTCAGCGGCCGGCTCGACCTGGTGCTGTACACCTCGGCGGGCGCGATGTGCGCCCTGTACGGCCACGGGCTGCCGTACGCGGCACGGGCCCGGACGGTGGCCTGGGTCGTGCTCGCCATGGTCGCGAGCGTGGCCACCGCCCTCGTGGCTGCCGCACTGGCCCTGCCGCCGGTCGTCCTGGTGCTGCTCGCCTCCGTCCTGGCGGCGGCGCACAAGGTGGGGTGCGAGGCCACCCGGATCGGCCCGCCGGGCAACCTGATCCTCACCTTCATCACCGCCTCGGCCTTCTTCGTGCCGCAGTCACCCGGGCAGCTCCCCTTCCACCTGGCGCTCGCGCTCGTCTCGGGTGCGCTCGCCTGGGCGGTGTGCATGGCACCGGCGCTGGTGCGCCGGGACGGGCCGGAGCGGATCGCGGTCGCCCGGTCCCTGGAGGCCGCCGCCGTGCTCGCCCGGGAACGGGAACTCGCCGCTCCGGACGTGGCCGCGGCCCGCCGTGCGACCGCCGCGGCCGTGAACGCGGCCTGGCACTGCCTGCTCCTGGTCACCCCGCGCTCCGTCACCGCCCGCACCGGCTGGACGGCCCTGGAAGCGGCGCTGGTCCGGGCGGAGACGACCCTCGGGCAGACCAGCGCCGCCACCCCGGAAGACCTCGCCGCGCAGGCCCGTGCGCTGCGGAGCGGCGCCCCGCACCCCGCGCCCGCCGCGCCCCGGCCCGCAGCGCGGACACCGCTCGCTCCGAGCCGCCCGCCCCGCACTGCGCCGCCCCGCGGCCTCCGCCCGGTCCTCAGCCGCCTCTCCCCCGGGGCCCCGGTGTGGCCGATAGGGGCCCGCGCGCTGGCGGGCTGCGCTCTGGCCGGCTGGGCCTCCCTGCTCCTCGGCGTCGGCCACCCCTACTGGGCGGTGGTCACGGCGGCCTCCGTCTTCCAGGCCAACTCCACCCTCACCTGGCAGCGGGCCCTGCAACGTACCCTCGGCAACCTGCTGGGGCTGGCGCTCTTCACCGCGCTGCTGCCGCTGGTGCACACCGGTCAGGTGGCGATGGTGGTGCTCGCCCTGGCCTGCCAGTTCGGCGCGGAGGCCTGCATCACCCGCAACTACTGGCTGGGGTCGCTCTGGGTCACCCCCATGGCGCTGCTGATCACCTCGTTCGGCAACCCCCTGCCGGCCAGGGTGCTGGTCGGGGACCGCTGGACCGACACCGTGGTGGGCGCGGCCGTGGGCGTGTGCTGCTGCCTGCTGGTGACCAACCGGCGGGCCGGCCACCGCGTCCAGGTCGCGCTGCGCGGGGTGGTCCGCGCCGAGGCCGCGGTCCGTGACCTCCTCGCGGCACCGCCCGCCGGTCCGGCTTACCCGGTGGCCGTACCGGGCGGCGGTCGCCCGGCCCTGCCGCCGGTGGGCCCCGGCGCGTCGGAGCGGGCCCGGGACCGCCTTGTCACCGCGTTGCTGGAGCTGCGTGACGCGGTGGACGTGGCCACCGGCGAGTGGCGCCAGCACGACCTGCCCGTCGCGGAGACGGCCCGCGTCGAACGGGACGCCCACCACACGCTGGCACTGGCACTGAGCCAGCCCGCCGCGCCGGACCCTCCGCGGCGCCCCCTCCCCACGCGGGGCCGGGACCGCGCCCCGGCACAATGGACGCCCGCACCGGCGGCCGGCAGTGGCCGGGGCGGGTAGCGGAACACCTCCTCGCGCCGCCCACGGCAGTCGCCCACCCGGCGTGAGGGAACGCAGCAGCCCCGCAGGCCCGTTCCCGCCGCAACCACCGCGGCGGGAACGGCAGGAGAGGAGAGCACGGGTGAGCGAGGACATCGTCGCCGGCGTACTGCGCCAGTGGCAGCGAGTACGTCCCGAGCTGGACGTCGCACCCATGGCGGTCATCGGCCGCCTCAACCGGTGTGCGGCGCTGCTGCAGCAGGCGGCGGACGCACCGCTGCGGGACGAGCACCTCACCCGTCCGGAGTTCGACGTGCTGGGCACACTGCGCCGCACCGACCGGGAACTCACCCCGGGGCAGATCGCCCGGGAGACCTTCGCCTCGGGCGCCGCCGTGACCAAGCGGCTGCGCGAGCTGGAGCAGCGCGGCCTGGTCTCCCGCCGCCCCGACGACCGGGACCGGCGCGTCACCCATCTCTCGCTCACCGAGCAGGGCCGCGAGGTCATCGACCGGCTCCTGCCCGAACAGCTCCGCTACGAGGCGGCGCTGCTGGCCGGGATCAGCCACGGTGACCAGGAACGGCTGGCCCGGTCACTGGGCGAGCTGCTGGTGCTCCTGGAGGGCCGGTTGGCGAGCGTGCCCGCCTGGGGTGGCACGCCGCGGGACGGGAGCACCTCCACCGGGTGAGGCGGCGGGCGGCGGCCGGGCCCCCGGGCGTACCGGGCACCCCGCCGGCCCTGGCATGATCGAGGGATGTCAGATCGCATCATCGCCGCCTGTGACGGGGCGTGCAAGGGCAATCCCGGACCCGCCGCCTGGGCCTGGGTCGTCGCCGACGCCGAGGGACGGCCCCAGCGCTGGGAGGCCGGCCCGCTGGGCACCGCGACCAACAACGTGGCCGAGCTGACCGCGCTGCTGCGCCTGCTGGAGAGCACGAACCCCGGCGTCGCGCTGGAGGTCCGGATGGACTCGCAGTACGCCATGAAGGCGGTGACCGAGTGGCTGCCCGGCTGGCGCCGCAGGGGGTGGAAGACCGCCGCCGGGAAGCCGGTGGCCAACCGTGAGCTGGTCGAGGGCATCGACGCGCTGCTCACCGGTCGGCCGGTGGAGTTCCGCTACGTCCCGGCGCACCGCGTGGACGGCGACCTGCTCAACGCCATCGCCGACCAGGCCGCCAGCGAGGTGGCCGTCACGCAGGAGCCGGCCGGGACCGCCCACGGCACCCCGGACATGCCGGTGCCCAGCACCTCCCGCACGGAGCCCGGCAGGGGCGAGGCGAAGCGGACGAGCAGGAGCGGTGGCGGCTCCGCCGGTGGCGCGACCCGGTCCGGGGGCGGGCGGTCCGGGGGCGGGCGCGTCCTCAAGGCCAAGTTCCCCGGCCGGTGTTCGTGCGGCCGGTCCTACGCGGCGGGCGAGTCCATCGCCAAGGTCGGCAGCAGCTGGGGCCACCCGGAGTGCCGGACCTCGGCAGTCTGACGGCGAGGCCGCGGGAAGGACCCGGCCGGGCCCGCTGCCCGGGCCGAGCCCCGCTGCCTCAGCCCCGGGGCTCGACCTCCAGGTGGTACCGGCCGCCCGGCCCCCGCACCTCCAGCGCCTCGAACCCCCAGCGGCGCAGCGTCCGCGCGCACTCCCGCAGCCGTTGCCGCTCCTCGTGGCGCGCGCCGCTGCCGTGCGGTCCCGACCAGCGCACCACCACCGCCCCGCCTTCCCCGCCCGGGCCGACCCGGTAGCCGGTGGCGGCCCGCTCACCGCCCTCGTCGACGGCGGAGGGCGGGCACCCTTCGGCCTCCAGGACCAGGCTGACCGCCCGGAGCGGCTGGTTGCGCTCCCAGGCGGCGGGTCCGGCGCCGGCGCCGGTCAGCCGCCGGACCTCGCGCAGCCCGGCCACCGCCGTACGCAGCGCGGCGGCCCGTCCTGGCCCGGCCACCGTGCCGAGCCGCTCCTCACCCGTACGGGGTACGAAGGCCGCATCCCGCGGCCCTCCGCCTCCGGCCATGTCACCACCCTCTCCACCCACTTGGGGGCCCTTGCCATATGAGCGTCCGATGAGGTCGCGTGGTCCGGTGCCGTGCACCACAAGGCGCCGGAGAAGCCTCGTAGCGGAGCTACCAGGGCTTTTCGGCAACGCCGCGAGGTGCGGTGCCAGACCACGCGGCCCGGGCGGGCATATGGCAAGGCCCCCTTGGCCCGAGTGTGCCCCACAGGTCCGACAGTCGGGCGCGCGGAGCGGGTGGCCACTCAGATCGAGGCCGTGGGCGCCTCGGAGGTCTGCGCTCCGGCCCGGCGGTCACGTCCTCGCCCGAAGTGCCGGGCGAGTGCGGTGAGGAGGCCCAGCGCCAGCCAGCAGGCGGCCACCACGAGCGCGAGCCGGCTCGCCGTCACCAGCAGCGCCGCGATGATGGCGGCGCCCGCCACGGGCACTGCCACGGCTGCCGCGCGCCGGCCGGCGCCCGCGGCACGGGAGGCACCCCGCACCGCGAAGTAGCCGACCACCGAGGCGTGCAGCAGGACGAAGGCGACGAGCGCGCCGACGCTCACCATGGAGGACAGCGTCTCCAGGCCGTCGGGACGGGTGGCGGCCCACACGGCGAGCACCAGCGTGGCGCCGGCCGACAGCAGGATCGCGGCCCGCGGGGTGCGGGTGCGCGCGTCGACCCGGGCCAGCCAGGCCGGCAGGTGGCCCTGGCGGGCCATGCCGTACAGCAGCCGGCCAGCGGCGGCCTGGGCGACGAGGGCGGAGAAGACGGGGCCGACCGCCTTCACCGCGCTGACCGTGGTGCCGAACCAGCCGCCGATGGCGGAACGCAACAGGGTGTAGAACGCGGTGCCCTGCTCGGCGGGGTGCGCCGCGAGGTACGCGGGGGAGACGTCGTCGAGCAGGTCGGCGAGGTAGGTCTGGAGGACGAACAGCAGTCCGGCCAGGACCAGGCAGAACAGGACGGCCCGACCGACCTGGCGGGGCTCGCCGGTGTTCTCCTCCGCGAAGGTGGCGATCGCGTCGAACCCCAGGAACGAGAGCACCGCCACCGACACCGCTCCGAGCACTCCGCTGGGCGCGAACCCGCCGGTGCCGGTGAACGGGGTGAGCCAGCCGCGGCTCGGTCCCTCGTGCACGAGCACCACGACCGCCCCGACCACGAACACCAGGAGGACGGCGACCTCGACCAGCAGCACGACCAGGCCGATGCGCGCTGCGACGCCGACCCCGGCCAGGTTCAGGGCGGTGAACAGGAGGATGCCGGCGCCGGTCGCGAGCCAGGCCGGCACGGCGGGCACCAGCGAGTGGGTGGCGATACCGCAGAAGAGCGCTGCGACAGCGGGTATGAAGAGGTAGTCCAGGCTCGCCATCCAGCCCGCCAGGAAACCGGGAAGGCGCCCCAGGCCGGCCGTGGCGTAGGCCGACACCGAACCGGCCCTGGGCACGGCCCGGGACATGCGGGCGTAGGACCACGCGGTGAAGCCCATGGCCACGGTGGCCACGACGAACACCAGCGCGCTCGCCCCGCCGCTGCCGGCGTCCAGGACGCCGAAGACCCCCATCGGCGCGGTGGGGCCGATGAACAGCAGGCCGTAGACGACGAGGTCCCTGACGGAGAGTGTCCGCCGGAGGGACGGCTCTTGGGGCATGGTGACTCCTGGTGCGGGGCGGACGGCAAGGGCAGGTTCGACGATCTGCCGAACCCGACGGCCGTCAGCTTCATTCCTGCACGTGGCGAGGGCAACCGCGTCTCACGGAACAAACCCGGGACCGTCTCGGTTGGTGGTCCGGTGACAGATGCGAGCGCGAGGAGTAGCCATGGCGGACCTGGAGATCGAGCGGACCGGGACTCACCAGTTCACGGCGCGTAACGGACGCGGAGCGGTGGTGCGGCTGGGACGGGTCGGCGGCGAGGGCTCGTTCACGCCGGGCGAGCTGCTGCAACTGGCCGCGGCGGGCTGCGCGGCCGTCACCGTCGAGGAACTGGTGGTCCGGCGGGCCGGTGAGGACGCCCGGATCGTGGCGACCGCGGGGGCCGACCGCCGCCCGGGCAGCCACGAGTACGACGCGTTGCACGTCGGCCTGGAGGTGGACCTCTCCGGGCTGGACGACGCCACCCGCGAGCGGGTGGTGCAGGCGGTGCGCACCGCGGTGGCCGGGCAGTGCACGGTGAGCCGCACCGTCGAGCGCGGCACGCCGGTGACCCTCGACGTGACGGCGGCGGGCCGGCCGGCCGAGGAGGAGCCGGTCGGCTGACTGCACGGGGCCGGACGGAGTCCCGACCGGCGTGCCGCGGTCCCGCAGGTGTCCGGCGGGGGTGGTCTGGATCTACAAGGGCGACGTCAAGAACATCGCCGAGGTGCGCGCCGAGAACGCCGCCGCCCGTGCGGGCAACCGCCC
>NZ_JBHWGP010000045.1:0-46171 GCF_042733155.1 Streptomyces sp. NPDC059740
GCTGGAGCGGATGATGCGGGACGCGAAGATCACCCAGATCTACGAGGGCACCAACCAGGTCCAGCGCATCGTCATGGCCCGCAACCTGCCGTAGCGGAACGGGGGCCCGCCGAAGCCGGGGACGGGGGCGGGACCGTTCCAGTCGCCGGGTGGGGACGGTTCGGCCCCTCGCAGCGACGCCCTCACGCGGAACGGTCCCACCGCCTCACCGCGCTGGGGCGGACTCAGACCGCGTCTGCGGAGCGCTCCGACGCGGCCGGCCCGTCGCCCGGTCGCAGGGTGAGCAGTGTGATCTCGCTCGGTGCGAAGACCCGGAAGGGCGGTCCCCAGAAGCCGGTGCCCCGGCTGGTGTAGAGCCGGGTCCGTTCGCCGTGCCGGCTCAGGCCGTGCACCACCGGCTGGTCGATCCGGACGAGGAAGTTGAACGGCCAGATCTGGCCGCCGTGCGTGTGCCCGGAGACCTGCAGGTCGATGCCGGCCGCAGCGGCCTGCTCGACGTACTTGGGCTGATGGGCGACGAGCAGGACCGGCTGTTCCGGGTCCGTCCCCGCCAGCGCGCCGAGCAGGTTCGCGCGGTGCCCGACCAGGCCGGAGGACTCCGCGGTCAGGTCGTCCACACCGGCCAGGACGAGACGGTCACCCCCGCGCTCCACCACGACATGGCGGTTGTGCAGCGGTTCCCAGCCCAGTTCGGCCATGCGGTCCAGCCAGCCCTGGGGCTCCGCGAAGTACTCGTGGTTTCCCGTGACGTAGACCTTCGCCAGCCGCGACCGGACCGTTCCGAGCGGCGCGGACTGCTCCCGGCGCTGGGCCGGAGTGCCGTCGGCGATGTCGCCCGCGTGGACCACCACGTCCGCATCGAGCGCGTTGACAGCCTCAGCGACCCGAGTGGACCAGCGGACGCGGTCGATCGGCCCGTAGTGGGTGTCGGCCAGCAGCACGACCCGGGTTCCGTCCAGACCGCCGCCGAGCCGCGGGAGGTGGACGTCCAGCCGCTTCACCCGGGGCACACGCATGGCCTCGTGGTGCCCCCAGGCCAGCAGGCCGGCGGAGACCACGGCCACGGCCACGGCGACGGCCCTGGCCGGGCCGGTGCCGCCGACGCCCGTCCCGATCAGTACGAGGTGCACCAGGCCGCCCAGCGCCGACCAGGTGAACAGCACCCAGACCATCCCGAGGGTGGTGTCCGCGACCCGGGCCGCCCGGTCGGCCCGCCGCCGCCCGTGGCCCGCGGTCATCAGGAAGGGGAAGGAGACCAGCCAGGCGGCGAAGACGACCGTGCCGGTGACGAGGACCGGGACCGGCCAGTGGACGCCGGAGGCGAACAGCGTCCACCAGGGCAGGACGAACAGCATCATGAGGACGAGGAGGGCCGCGGCTCCGCCCAGCAGCCGGCGCAGAAGCCGCCCGGCACGCGGACTGCCCGCCCCTGAACGGGCGTCCGGCACCGGTCGCGCTCCGCCCCCGGGCGAGGCCGCGGTGCTCTGCGGCTCTCCGCCGGACGGCCGGTGGTCCGGCTCCGCCAGGATGGATTCGCTCTCAGCCACGCCGCCGCCCCTCACGTCCGCCCCACGGTCAGTCCCCATCATCCCTCACACGGTGCTCCACGAAGCCGCCCACCCCGAGGTGGGGCCGCTCGCCGGGGCTGCCGCGCCCTCCGCGCCGCAGCGGAACCGGCCACCGCCGACGGACGGATGCTCAACTCCTGCCGTGAATCGCGTACTTGTGGTGCTCACTGGTGCCGTGGTGCCCTTGTGGCGCACAGGCAACCGACGTCAGGGAGGGAACGGGTCCCGTGATCAAACGAATAGCGGCCGTGGCGGCACTGATCCCGGCGATGCTGGGCGTTACATCCGGTGCGGCTTCGGCGCACCCGGCGCCCAGGGCGAACGCGGCGGTGGTCACTCTCACCTACGACGCCAGTCGAGCAGGACAGTGGGCGGGCGCGATCACCCAGGGCGTGCAGAACTGGAACGCAGCCGTACACAACGTGCACCTGCAACCGGCAAGCTCACCCGGCTCCGCGAACTTCGTCTACGTGGCGACCAGTGGCTGGCCCCAGACGACCCTCGGGCCGATCGTCCCGGGCGGCAGCAGAGGCCAGGTGCAACTGGGTCAGGAAGCGGTCGACGAGGGCTACGACAAGACCCGGATCGCGGCGCACGAGACCGGGCACATCCTCGGGCTGCTCGACGACTACAGCGGCCCGTGCTCGGAGCTGATGTCCGGCCACGGCCCCGGTACGGCATGTACCGACGCCGAGCCGGACGCGGCAGAGGCGGCCGAGGTGGACCAGAACTACGTGGACGGTGCGGCGGCCGTGAGCCCGGAGCAGCACCGGATCGTGGTCGACGTCTGGTCCGCGTCGGTCCTCGCCGGCACACACTGACGGGCAGCCGGAACCGGCCAGGTCACCGCACAGGACCGTGCCGGGGCCCACTGCGCGTCCGGACGACGTGGTGACCGGCCCGGGAGCGGGCCCGTCGCAGTGCGGCGTTCGGGACGACCGGCGAAACGGTGCCGACCAGGGCAGCGGTGATCCCCTCGGCGGGCGGCTGTCACAGCCTGCGGCGGCCGGGTCCCGGGGCCGGGGGTACCGACGCGAGGCATGCCACGGAGAGGGACCCTCCACCGCCCCCTCGGCGCACCCCTCGACGGGTCTGAGTCCGCACCCTGGCACACCCGCGGTGGCGAGCGCGGCTCGCCGCCCGGCCGGCGGGCAAGGGTGCGTGCAGACGGCGATGCGCCTCGGCTCCGGACCGAGCGACGGACCGCCCCGTCGTCGGCCGGTGGAAGAGGTACTGGAAAAGGTTCCGTGAGGAATCGGGCGCGCTTCGGAAACAATTTCAGTTCTGGAAAAACCCTCCCCGTAAGACGGAGTGGGCGGAGTCCGGCCCCGATCTCGGCAGCGGGCTTCGGCGATCGGGGCCGAAGGCCAGCCGGAATACGCCGTGCGGTGTTCCGGGCCGCGCAGAAGTCCGCCAGGTTCCCGGCGGCGCTTTTCTGCGCGTCCGGCACGGGGCGGCCCTGGGCTCCCTGTGCCGCACCTGCTTTGCTGTGCAGTACTGCCCTGCGGCTAGGTTTGTGTGCAGCACAGGTACGCAGGCCCGTGGTGGCAGAGGTGCACGGGGGACGGGAGGTCGGGAAGAGTGTCGCTGCGCGAAGGGGACCCAGCCGAGATCGGCGGCTACGCGCTCGAGGCGCGGCTCGGCTCGGGTGGCATGGGCACGGTCTTTCTGGCCCGGATGAGTTCGGGGCGCCCTGTCGCGATCAAACTGATCCACCAGCAGTTCGCGGCGGACGACGAGTTCCGCATCCGTTTCCGGCAGGAGGTGGCGGCGGCGAGACGGGTGAGCGGTGCGTTCACCGCCGCCGTGGTCGACGCCGCCCCCGAGGCCGAGCAGCCGTGGATGGCGACGACCTATATCGAAGGGCACACGCTCGCCCAGCGCATTGCCACGGACGGCCCGCTGAACGGAGCGGAGCTGCGGAGGCTCGCCATCGGGCTGGCGGAGGCGCTGCGCGACATCCACCGGGCGGGGGTCGTCCACCGCGACCTGAAGCCCTCGAACGTCGTGCTCTCGCCCGAGGGCCCGCGCGTCATCGACTTCGGCATCTCACGCGCCGCGGACCAGCAGACGCTGACGATGACCGGCAGGGTCATCGGTACGCCGCCCTTCATGTCGCCGGAGCAGTTGCAGGCGCCGCGGGGAGTGGGGCCGCGGTCCGACGTCTTCTCGCTCGGCACGCTGCTGGTCTACTCGGCGACGGGGCGCGGGCCCTTCGACGCGGACAGCCCGTACATGACCGCGTACCAGGTGGTGCACGAGGAACCGTCGCTGGGTGCCGTGCCGGGAGCCCTGCGCGCGGTCGTCGAGTCGTGCCTGGAGAAGGAGCCGGAGAAACGCCCCTCGGCGGACGAACTCCTCGTGCTGCTGCGGGACCTGCCGGCCGACCTGGGCGGGACCGAGGCGAACGGGACCCGCGCGGGCAGCACCCGCGAGACGCACACCGAGCAGCACCTGGCGACGCGCGACACCCCGGCACCGTCCGCCCCCGCGCCGTCCGCTCCGGGCACTGACGCGTCCGCCCCGGGCACTGACGCGTCCGCCCCGGGCACTGACGCGTCCGCCCCGGGCACTGCCCCGGCCGGCCCCGGCGCGGAGAACACCGGCGCCCCGGCCGGCCGCGCTCCGCGTCGCGGGTGGCGCCCCGTGCTCGCGGCCGTGGTCGCGGTGGCGGCTATCGGCGGGGGAGTCGCCGCACTGAAGACGGGCGGCTTCGGGTGGCCCAGCGGCGAGGACAAGGGCAGCAGCGTCGCGGCGCCGGGTGGTGCACTTCCCGCCGGTTTCGCACCGTGGCGCGAGACCGTGCGGGGCGGTGGCTCCGGGGCCCCCGACGAGCTGCGTTGCGTCGCGCACGGCGATGCGCTGTTCTGCGGGGGCGGAGGGGTCGTCGCGACCCGCATCAGGGCCCGGGACGGCGCACGGGTGTGGACGGTGAAGAGCCCGGGCGTCCCCGTTCAGGGCATGTACATGGTCGGCGCCACGGACGACACGGTGCTCGGTTACCGCTTCGCCGACCAGGACAACCCGCAGGGCCCGCCGAGCGAGGTGGTGGCCGTCGACGCGGACAGCGGGCGGGAGTTGTGGTCCGTCCCGGTCAGCACCCAGTCGCAGGCCGTCACCAGCCGCTCCCTGAACGCCCTTGTGGTCGGCTCCGCCGTCGTGACGGTCGACGCCACCAACTCCCGCTTCGAGGCCCGGGACGCACACAGCGGTGAGGTCACCTGGAGGACGCCGTTCCCCGCGGGCAAGCGGTGCGCCCCCCTCCCGTCGGGCCGCCGGCTCCTCGCGATGTGCGCGGCGGGCACGGAGGTGGACGCACTGGAGGTACGCCACCCCACCGTGTACACCGTCGACAGCTCCTCGGGGGCACTGGGCAAACCCATCGCGGTGAAGGGCCGCTTCATGCCGGTGGGCGCCTCGGGTGGCAGGCTCGTACTCCTCCGGCAGCACATGGAGGGAACGGAGGTGGCCGGCTACGACGCGGTGGCACGGGTCGACCCGGACTCGCGGAAGGTCACGTACTCCCGACTGGCCGGAACCTACGCGGGGACGCCCGGCATGGCGGACGGCACCGTCTACGTCAGCCGTCAGACCGGTCTGGTCACCGCGCTCGACCCGGCGACCGGCCGGAAGAAGTGGTCGCGGCAGACCGACGTGGAGGGGGCATCGGGTCCCGTCGCGGGCGCCGACGCCCTGTACTTCAGCTCGCCCACCGGCCGGGTGGTCGCGCTGTCGCCCCACGACGGCAGAACGCTGTGGTCGACCGTGCCGCAGACCGACGGTCTGTCGGGCGGGCAGGAGGACAGCCCGTGCGTGACCCTTGCGGGGCGTGCGGTGGTCGTGGCCGCAGCCCAGAACACCCTCTTCGCCTTCGACGCGCAGAAACCGCCGAAGGGGGACTGAACCGGGCGGCACCGAGGCACGTGAGGGCCCGCATCCCACCACGACAGGGAGTAACCATGGTCGACCTGACGCCCCTCCTGGCCGATCTCGACGGGGAGACCGCAGACCTGGACGCCCTCGTCCGCGCGCTGCCCGGACCCGACTGGAACCGGGCGACCCCCGCGCCCGGCTGGACGGTCGCGCACCAGATCGCGCACCTCGCCTGGACGGACGCCCTCTCACTGCGGTCCCTCACCGCCCCCGAGGAGTTCTCCGCCCGCACGCCCCCGGCGGACGCCGGGCTGTCCCGGTACGTCGAGGCGGGGGCGGAGGAGTACCTCTGCGCCCCCGACCGGCTCCTGCGACGGTGGCGTGCAGGGGCCAGGGCACTGGCGGACGCCCTGGCCGCGACTCCCGCCGACGGGCGGCGGCTTCCCTGGTTCGGCACCGCGATGTCGCCGGCCTCGATGGTCACTGCCCGGATCATGGAGACCTGGGCCCACGGCCAGGACGTCGCGGACGCCCTCGGCCGCACCCGCACGCCCGGCGCCCGACTGCGGCACATCGCCCACCTGGGGCACCGCACCTTCGCGCACGGTTTCGCCGCCCACGGCCTGGACCGGCCCGACACCCCGGTACGTGTGGAACTGACCGCACCGGACGACTCGGCCTGGCACTTCGGGCCGGCGGACGCGCCGGACCGGGTGACGGGCCCGGCCCTCGACTTCTGCCTGCTGGTCACCCAGCGTCGCCACCCCGACGACCTCGACCTGCGGGCGAGCGGCGCCGCGGCCCGGCAGTGGCTCCACGTGGCACAGGCGTTCGCCGGACCTCCAGGGGTCAAGCGCCGCCCCTCGGCCGCCACGACCGACTGCTGAGTCTTTCGGGAGTGGCGAGGAGGCCCGGAGCAGTCGCGGACCGCCCGGCCCGGTACCTCAGTCAGCGCGTGGGGTCCGCACGAGGGGTACGGCCGGCCGCGGTCGGCCGTACCCGCGCCCTGGCCTACCCGCCGAAGGTCTTCGTGGACGGATGGGTCGACAGTGCCGCCTGGTTGAAGGTGACGGCCACGCCGTGTCCCCGCAGCCGGGAGGCGCGCCGGTCGATCCGCCAGCCGTCGATCCGCACCCCGATGCCCTTGTGCCCGCGGACCTGGTCGGTGTCCAGCCGGACCCGGACGGTGCTCGACTCACCGCTCACCAGGTTCAGGTAGTTGTCGTCGAACGTCGCCGGCAGGATGCGTTCGCCGGTCCGGGTGTCGTACACCTGCAGGTGCACCATCAGCGCCACGGACCTGCCGGTGTTCTCCACCTCCACCGAGAGTTCGAGGCCGTCCCGCCCGTGCTTCGCGTCGGCCACGACGGAGAGGGCCGCCGGGCTCACGTCGTCCAGGCTCAGGAACCCCGCGGCCCGGGCCGGGTTCTCGATCCAGTAGAAGTTGCGGACGGGTTCGGCTCCGTGCGCCTCCTCGAACGCGAGCCGGACGAAGGCGACGTCGGAAGGCGCGGCGTTCAGCTGCTCGGCGATGTTGCCGACGACGGTGTGGTCGCAGGGGGCCGCTCCGGCAACGCGCCAGGAGGTGCGGGCGAACGCCTTGCCGTCCAGGTCGTGGAGGGTGACGGAGACGGTGCCCCGCACAGCCGCCCGGGTGTGGTTGGCCACCACCACGTCGTACGTCCGGCTGTCGAGGATCACGTTGACCCGCCGGCAGGCGTGCCGGACCGCGTAGAACGCCGAGTGCGCCTCGAGGTCGTGGGTGTACATCTGCCAGACGAAGCTGGGCTGCGCCGGATTGGTCATCCACATGATGACGCCGGTGCGCGGGTACGGCTTGCCCGGCGCGGCGCTCTGCATGTTCGCGGCGTGCGCCTCGTAGATCGCCTTGATGCACTCGTAGTTCATCAGCTGGGACTTGCGGGCGAAGTCCGGCAGGTTCTGCACTTCGCCGTAGCGCTTCGCGGTGAGGTCGAGGTAGCCGGCGCCGCCGCCGTTGCCGCCGTTGCCGTTGACGTCCCGGTCGGCCCAGAAGTCGTCAGGGTGCTCCCACGACGCCTCGGGGAGCATCTTCCTGATGAACTCCAGCGTCGGGATCGAGTACGAGCCGACCTCGTTGTGGAACGGCGGCCAGTGCGTGCCGTCGTTGAGTTCGAAGTGGGTGCTGGGCGTGACCCAGTGGTACGGCCCGCCCGAACTGTAGCCGCCGATGGGGTTCTTGCCGGTGTCACCGGCCGAACTGGTCAGCGCGGCGCGTTTGGGGTCCAGCTCGGCCACCAGCGCGTCCAGGCCGTCGATGAGGGGCTGCGGCGGCGGGCCCTCGTTGCCGCCGCACCACAGCAGGATCGACGGGTGGTTGCGGAACCGCACGATGCAGTCCCGGATGTTGTCCAGGTCGCGGGTGACGTTCGCCGGCGGCGGACCTTCGGTCGAGCAGAAGAAGTCCTGCCAGACGAGGATGCCGAACTCGTCGCAGGCCTCGTAGAAGTCCTCGGTGCTGCTCTGGCCGTTCCAGTTGCGGATCAGGTTGAGGTTGGCCTCCTTGTGCAACCGCACCTGCTCGCGGAGACGTTCCCGCGGAATGCGCTTGAGTGCCTCGTCCAGGCCCCAGTTGCCGCCCATCACCAGGATCGGCTGGTTGTTGACGGTGATCGCCAGGCAGTCGACCGGTGTGCCGGCCTGTGACTGGATCGGCTTGGTGTACTCGATACGGCGGACACCGAAGTCCACCGTCCGCTCGTCGTGGACCTGGCCTCCCGACTCCACGCCGATCGAGAGCCGGTAGCGGTGCGGGTCGCCGTAGCCGTTCGGCCACCACAGCTTCGGGCGGTCCAACCGCAGGCAGGCGATGTCCTGCGGCGTCACCGTCACCGTGGACGCGCCGGCCGGCACGGTGACGCTCCGGGCGAACTCGCGGCCGTCGAGGGTGCCCCGGACCACCACGGACCGGGACGAGGAGAAGGCGCTGTCGAGGCTGAGGGTGACCCTGACGTCGGCGGTGCTCAGATCGGCGGAGAGCGTCGGATCGACGTGCACGTCGCTCAGCCGCACCTGGCCCGTCGTGGACCAGGTGACCGGCTGCCAGATGCCCAGGTCCCGGTCGGGGATGGTCGGCAGCCAGTCCCAGCCCGCCGTGCAGAAGAACGTCGGCCCGTTCTTCAGGGTGATCCCGGTCTTGCCGCCGTTGCGCCCGCCACGGGTCACGCCGCTGGCGTAACTCGGCAGCGACGGGGGGTCGACGTCGGGCAGCCTGCCGACGAGCACCGCGAGGTGGGCCGTGCCGTCGGCCTTCGCGACGATGTCCGTGACGTCGAAGTCGCCCCGCTTGAAGGCGCCTTCCACGGTGCCCACCTTGGTGCCGTTGAGCCAGATGGTCCCGAGGTAGTTGATGCCGGCGAAGTGCAGCCAGAACCGCTGGCCGGGGATCAGCCGGGGCACGGGGAAGGAGACCCGGTACCAGTAGTCGCTGTCCTTGAGGGTGTCCGGAACCGTGTCGGTCACGATGTGGCCGTACAGGGGATCGGGGTACTCGCCGCCTGCGATCATGCTCGTCAGTGGTGTGCCCGGCACGACAGCGGGCTTGAGGCCGGACATGTGCTGCGGGCCGGCCATCTGGCTGCCGGGCGGCGTCCTGCCGTCGGCCGCCCCGAAGGTCCATCCGCTGGTGATCTCGTGGCCGTCGCGGTGGAGGAGACGGGTGCCTGCGGTCCCCGCCGGCGCAGCGCCGGCGACACCGGAGAGTCCGAGCGTCCCGAGAACACCCCCACCGGCAGTGGCGATCCCGGTGGACAGGAAACGCCTGCGATTCAACTCGGTCACGTCACTCCCGATGCATCTGACAACGTTGTCGGCCCTGGTGCGAGCTCCATCGTCCGCAGGCCCCGGTTCCTTTGTCAACGGCCTTGTGAGGTTCTGTGCCGGCAGGAGCCGGGCGAGCGGTGGGGCCGGGCCCGTCCCGGCTCCACCGGCGACTGTTGCTCGGTCCGCCGCACCACCGGGGCCGTCATGCATGGCGCCGTGGCCCCGCGGGCCGTGGACGGGCCTGCGGCTCACACGAGGTGAACGCCGTTCAGAGCCGGGAAGCTCCGGTTCACTCCTCGTGCTGGTTCAGCAGGGCCGAGATCTCGGCTGCCGGGCGGTCGGTGTGCAGGCTGACCACGTCGGCGATCAGCTCGTCCAGGGGTGGCCAGGGGAGGTTGCCGTGGTCGTTGTAGAGGCTGACCAGGCCGTGCAGGGCGGTCCAGAGCATCAGACCGGCCTGCCACTGCTCCTCGGTGGAGGACCGGCGGCGCCCCCCGCGGGCTGCGGCGGCCAGAGAGGCGACGAGAGCGCCGAACGGTTCGGCCCCCGCGCCGTGTGCTGACCCGGGAACCAGGTCGGCAGGCATGCGCCCGCCGAAGAGCGTGCGGTAGTGGCCCGGCTGGCTGACCCCCCAGCGCACATAGGCCGCGCAGCGGGCGACGAGATCGGCCGGCGGGTCCTGGGCGGACCGCGCGGCTTCGTCCATGAGCCGGGCCATTTCCTCGTAGCGCAGCCGCAGCACGTGCTGGACCAGTGCGCTCAGGTCGGAGAAGTGGCTGTAGATGCTCGCCGGCGCCACCCCGACCTCACGTGCGACCTGCCGGAGGGTGAGCGTCTCCGGCTGGTCGAGGGTGGCCAGCAGCTTGGCCGCGGCGTCCACGAGCTGGGCCTTGAGCACCTGTCCCTGCCCTCGCGGATTGCGGCGACGGGGAGCGGACCGCTCCTGGGGTGACACCTTCACTCCCCTCCGACCTGCGTGGACGATGCAACAACAGGTGTTCAGTTTACAGGTCGCGCTCGCCTTGACACCGCTGACCAACGGTCGTTTACTCAAGTCACCAACAGTTGTTCAGTCAAGGATTGGTGATCATGCGCGTCGCGATACTCGGAGCCTCGGGGCGGACCGGCGGTGTACTCGTCGAGCAGGCGTTGGAGCGCGGACACGAGGTCGTGGCCCTGGTGCGCACGCCGGCCAGGGTCGCCGTGCCCGTACCGGGGCGGACGGAGATCAGGAAGGCGGACGTCACCGTCCCGCGGGGCTTCCCCGACCTGGCTGACGTCGACGTGGTCGTCTCGGCCATCGGCATCGGCAAGGGCGACGGTCCGGGAGCGCTGGTCGCCGGGGCCAAGGCGCTTGCGGCAGCCGGCGTGCGCACCGTCTGGCTCGGTGCGCTGGGCTCGGGTGTGTCGAGCCGGTCGGGTGGGCTGATCTACGCAGGGGTCATGCGGTTGTTCGTCGGTGCGGAACTGGCGGAGAAGGCCGAAGCCGACCGGATCGCCCTGGACGCGGGCGCCACGGTCTTTCACGCCCCGGACGTCACGGACGGCCCCCTCAGCCCCACTCGCCGCACCGTGCCCCTGGCGGAGCTGCGGCGCCCGCTGCTGCCGCCCAGGATCTCCCGGGCCACGCTGGCCTCCTTGTTGCTGGACGAAGCGGAGACCGGCAGGGCCGGCAGCGGCATCCTCGTGCCCCTTGGCTGACCGCCGTCCGAGGCGGCAGTCAGTCCCTGCGCCCCACCGGGCGCCGGCACCCCCATCGAAAGGTTCAGCGTGAGCAGTTTCTCCGGGAAGGCCGGACTCGTGACCGGCGCGGGCAGCGGGATCGGCCGCGCTGCGGCGATCGAACTGGCCCGGCAGGGCGCCATGGTCACCGTCACCGACATCGACGAGGCCGCGGCGGCCGACACCGCCGAGAGAATCAAGGAGGAGGGCGGTGCGGCACTGGCGGTCTGCGTCGACGTCGTCGACGAGGACGCGGTCCGGGCGGCCGTCGAGCGCACCGTCGAGACCTGCGGCGGTCTCGACTTCGCCGTGAACAACGCCGGCCTGGCCTCCCATCACCGGCAGCTCGACGAGATGTCGCTGGAGGAGTTCGAGCGGGTGGCCCATGTCAACCTGGGCGGGACCTTCCTGTGCATGAAGTACGAACTGCCCGCGCTGCGAAACCGCGGTGGCGGAGCGATCGTCAACGTGGCCTCCAACGGCGGCCTCTATGCGATCCCCACCGCCCCCGCCTACGTCGCCGCGAAACACGGCGTCGTCGGACTCACCAAGGTCGCCGCCGTGGACTACGCGCCACGCCGCATCCGGGTCAATGCCGTCTGCCCCGGCCCGACCCGCACACCCGGTTTCGAACGCGTGGCGGCCGGCACCGACATGATCGCGATGCAGGAGGCGACCACCCCGCTCGGCCGGATGGCCGCACCGGAAGAGGCCGCGGCGGCTGTCGTCTGGCTCTGTTCGGACGCCGCCTCGTACGTCACCGGGATCGCGCTGTCGGTGGACGGCGGCCGGCGGGCCTGAGGGTGCCACGGCCAAGGGGTGCGCGCCGGCGACATGGCGGGGACGTCGCCGGCGGGGCGCGTGAGTGGCGCCCGCTCGGGCCGGTCCGCGGTGACGGGGCGCGGTCATGGGGCGCGGCACGGGCTCGGCAGTCGCGGGGCGGGCTCCGGCGCAGTTGGTATCAAACGATACCGTAACGAATGAAGTAGCCTCCTTCCATGCCCACCGATACCTCTCCTTCCGGCACCGCCCCGCGTGCGACCGACCGGCCCGGGGATGCCTCGCCTTTCGCTCTCGGCTTGTTGCTGCGCCGAGCGCACTGGCGTGCGGCCGGGGTGTTGGGGGAGGCTCTTCGGCCGCTCGGTGTCGAGTTGCGGCACTTCGCGGTGCTGCTCGTGCTGGTCGACCGCGGGCCCACGGTCCAGCGTGACCTGGCGGCCGCGACGGGGTCGGACAAGGCCGGGATCATGCGGGTGGTGGACGACCTGGAGCGGAAGGGGCTGGCCGTGCGCCGGGCCGTGCCGGGGGACCGGCGGGTGCGGGCGGTGGAGATCACACCCCAGGGGCTCGAACTGTTCGACGCGGCCCATGAGGCGGCTGAGCCGCTGGCGGAAGGGCTGGTCGCCGACCTGGGGCCCGGTGAGGCCCGGCAGCTGACCGACCTGCTGACCCGGCTCGCCCATCCCGCAACCGACGAGGGGTGACTCCGTGCGCCGCCGGTCGTCCACCGCGGCGGCGCGCATCTCCCCCTGTACCCCGGTGACTTGTGCGGCATCGCCCTCGGGGTGGCGTCGTGGCTGCTTCGCGCCGACCGCCGGCCCTGGGTGGTGCAGGTCCGGGCGGCGCGTCCGAGGGGCGGTTTCCGTATGCTTCCGTGGCCATTGGTTGCAGGCGAGATTGTATCGAATGATACTTTCACGGGTGATCTGAAATGGGCCGCGGAACGGATGGAGTCGGGGGCACGGACGTCTACGAGGCGGTCACGGGTCGACGGTCGGTGCGGCGGTTCACCGACCGGCCCGTCCCGAGGGAGGTGCTGGAGCGGGTGCTGTCCGCCGCGGCCTGGGCGCCGTCCGGTTCGAACCTCCAGCCGTGGCATGCGTACGTGGTGACCGGCTCACCGTTGGCCGAGATCAAGAAGCGTGCCGGCGAGCGCCTGGCCGCGGGTGACCCCTGGGACGAGGCGGAGTACGAGATGTACCCGTCCGTGCTGAGGTCCCCCTACCGTGAGCGCCGGTCCGCCTTCGGGGAGCAGCGCTACGGAGCACTCGGTGTTCCGCGTGAGGACGTCGAGGCGCGCCGGCGGGCCGCTGCCGCCAACTGGGACTGCTTCGGCGCTCCCGCCGCCCTGTTCTGCTACATCGACCGCGGCCTGGGGCGGCCCCAGTGGTCCGACCTCGGTATGTACCTGCAGACCGTCATGTTGCTGCTGCGGGCCGAAGGGTTGGGCAGCTGCCCGCAGATGGCATGGGCGAAATTCCACGGCACCGTCGCGGACGTCCTGTCACCCCCGGAGGAGCTCGTCCTCTTCTGCGGCATGTCGATCGGGTTCGAGGACGCCGGGGCGGTGGAGGGCCGTACGGGCCGGGCGCCGCTCGACGAGACGGTCACGTTCGTCGACGGCGACTGACCTCGGTCGTCCCCGGGGGCCGACGCGTCGTTCCTTGCCGTGCCCCAGCATGCTCGCGTATGTCATATTGCGCAGAAAAAGCGGAGGAAAGGGACGTCATGAAGATCGCAGTCATCGGCGGCACCGGCCTGATCGGGTCGCAGGTGGTCAAGAACCTGAACGTCGCCGGGCACGAGGCGGTACCCCACTCGAAGTCCAACGGAGTCGACGTCATCAGTGGCCAGGGGCTGGACGAGGCGGTGGCGGGAGCCGACGTCGTCGTCAACCTGACGAACTCGCCGACCTTTGACGAAGCCTCCCCGGCCTTCTTCCAGACCTCGATGGACAACCTCCTGGCAGCGGCCCGGAAAGGCGGCGCCGGCCACTTCGTCATCCTGTCGATCGTGGGCACCGACCAGGTCCCGGAGCTGGACTACTACCGGGCCAAGGAGCTCCAGGAGAAGATCCTCGCGGCCGGGCCGATCCCGTACTCGATCGTCCGGGCAACGCAGTTCATGGAGTTCATGGAGTCCGTCATGTCCTGGACGGCCGACGCCGACACCGTCCGCCTGCCCGCCACGCCGATCCAGCCGATCGCCTCCGAGGAGGTGGCCGCCGCGGTCGCGGACGTCGCCGCGGGAGCCCCGCTCAACGGCATCCGCAACATCGCCGGGCCCGAGGTCTTCCCCCTGGACGAACTGGGCAGGGTCACCCTCTCCCGCAAGGGCGACAACCGCACGGTCGTGACCGACCCCACCGCCGGCATGTTCGCCGTCGTCAAGGGCGATGTCCTCACCGACAAGGACGCCCACCTCGCCGCCACCCGCTACACCGACTGGCTCGCCTGACTCCCGCATCACTTGGGCGCAGCCCGCAAGGCGCCGCGCTCCGGCCGCCCCGTGGGAGGGGGCCGGGAACCCCGCGCGGCGGCCGGGCCGGGGCCGGTGCCGCCCGGGAGCACGATCGGGTCCGCCGGGCCCCGCGGGGGGCGAGTCGGGCGGGCCGCCCAGGGGTATGGCTTGGAAGGAAGGGTGACGGAGGGGCGGTGTGCCGGGCGGACGAGGGCGGCGCGGGAACCTCGCGAACCTGTCGTCCACGTACCTGACACCAGGGCGCCCTGCGATGCGTCGAAGAGAGGGGCACCGAACACCGTGAACAGGTCCTCCTTAGGTGGCTTGTACCGTGCGGGGCTCGCGCTTCTGAGCGCCGCCGCGGTGTCGGCCGCGCTGGTCACTGCGGCGAGCGCGGCCGTGCCCTCGGACGTCCCGCACGACGCGCCGGCCGGGGCGGTGGCGGAAGCCGCGCACGGCTGCGCCGTCGTCTACTTCGACCTGGGCGAGACCCTGGTGCACACGGCCGAGGACTCCAGCACCGGCTACCTGCCCGGTGCGGCCGCCTACCTGCGCAGGCTGAGGGAGCGGCGCATCGAGGTCGGGCTGCTCACCAACGTGCCGCCCTCCTGGGGCGAGACGGACGCCGAGCGGGCTGCCGTACTGGAGAAGGAGGTCGACGGGGCCTGGGTGGGACCCGCCCCGTTCGCCTGGAAGGACTTCGGCGACCGGATCCTCACCCCGCGCACCGAGGCGGAGCGCAAGCCGGCACCCGCCCTCTGGGAGCGCGCCAGGTCGCAGGCGGGCGGCTGCTGCCTCGTCTACGAGGGCGAGAGCGCCGAGGAGACCGATGCCGCCGCCGCGCTCGGCTATGTGGCCTACCAGGTCGGGCAGCCCGGCCGCCCCGCCTACCTCCCGGCTCGCCTGATCGCACTCCTGACGCACTGATCCTCACCCGCTGCCCCTGCCGCCGGGCACCTCCCACCGGGGGCGCGAGGGTGGCAGGAGTGTGCGAGCGCCACCGCGGCCCGCAGGCCCGCCCCCGGAAGGCATACGGGCCTGCGGGCCGTCTCACACGCCTGCCTTGGGACGGGCGTCGGCTGCCGGGTCCGTGCCGTCCGTCCCGGGCGCGCGCCCCGTGTCCGCCGACGCCTCCCGGACGGACCGATCGGCCGAGTGCCGGACGGCGTCCCGCTCCGCCGCCCCACCGGTGGAGATCCGCAACCTCCGGCGGCGCCGCACCAGTTGGAAGGCGCCGAGCAGCAGTGCGGTGGCCAGGGCGCAGTGCAGGAGCAGGGCGTCCAGGCGCCCGGCGGAGAGGTAGGCGCCCACGGCGAGGGCCGCGAGTGCGCACACCGCACGGTCCAGAATCGACTCGACCGACAGGAGCGTCGCCCGCGGGGCGTGGGCCGGTACGGCGTCGTTGACCAGCTTGCGCTGCACCGGATAGGCGAAGCCGGTGGCGGCGGCGAACAGGCAGAGCAGAGCCACGACCGTCCAGGGCCCGCCGAGAGTGATGCCCGCAAGGGCGCCGGCCAGGACGAGGCTGAGGACGGAGACCCAGGCCACCGGCGTCAGGCGGCTACCGAGCCACTGGGGTCGCGCCGACCCCACGGCCTCCGCCACCGTCATGGCGGCCAGCACCCCGCCGTGCGAGGACTCGCCGATGCCGTGGGCGAGCAGGATCGGCTGGAAGAGGTTGACCTGGCAGATCCGGGACAGGGTGAACACCGCAACGCCCTGCACCATCACCAGTGCCAGCCACGGCGAGGAGAGGACGCAGCGCAGCGCTGCCCTCGCGTCGTCCAGCGAGGTGCCCCGGCCGTCCCCCGCCGTCCCGGACGCCTTGCCGGCCGTGGCCGGCGCGCCCCTCCGGCGCCCCCTGGCGGAGGCGGCCGAGCGGGGCAGGGCCACCGCGCAGGCCAGTGAGCCCGCCGCGCTCACGGCGCTCAGGACGTACGGGGCAGGGTGGGCGAAGGCCATCAACGGCCCGACCAGCGGCCAGCACAGGACTTTCGCGGCGAGCCCCAGTGCCCGGGCCGTGCCCTCCGCCTTCAGGTAGTGCTCCTCGCAACGCTCGGCGCGCAGCCCGTCGTAGAGGTAGGCGCTGGCTGCTCCCGAGGTGAGGGAGCGGCCGGCCGCGACGGCGAGGAAGTGGACGAGGAAGCCGGTGTACGAGGCGCTGAACACCGGGGTGAGGTTCGCCGCCGTCATGACGACGGCACCGGCCCACAGGCAGTTGCGGGTACCGATGCGGTCGGCGATCAACCCGGTCGGGATCTCGAAGAGGCAGAAGGCCACGTAGTAGATGCTCTGGATACCGAAGATCTGGCTGTCGGAGAGGCCGGCCTCCCTCTGGTAGGCGTAGAACACCGGCATCCACCACAGCAGGTTGAACAGCAGCTGGAAACCGTAGTTGAGCCGGATGACGCGGCGGGCGGTGCCGGTCGGGGACGTGCCCGTGGACGGCCGGAGGCGGGGGTTCACAGCGCGTAGGGGCGGATCTGGACCAGGCGGAAGTCGCCCTGGTCGGTCAGCAGCCACTCGATGTCCAGGGGGTCGTCCACCTCGGGTGCGCTGAAGTGGGACTGCAGCAGCCGCCCGGTCAGGGACAGGTCCGCGAGCCGGGCGCGCACGGCGGCGGGCAGTCCCTCCGGCCAGGAACCGAGGGCGACGGTGCGCCCACCGCCCTCGACGGTGTTGTAGAGGTACTGCTGCGGCAGGACCCCTCCCTCGACGACCTGTTCGGGCGAGCCCGGCGAGCAGTTGAGGTAGACGTTGCGGAAGTCCTCGCGCCGCGTGGGGTTGCAGGTCACCAGGACGCCGCCGAGCGCAGCGGGGACGTACAGCTGGATGATCACGCCCATGTACGTGTCGTCCAGGGAGATGCCGACCTGGTGGCGCAGCCGCACGCTGCGCGGTGAGAGCAGGGAGGCCCACACCTGCCGCACTGCGGCGAGGAGTTCGCCGGCCCCGCGGACGGTGGTGACGGAGTCGTAGACCCCGGCCGCGGAGAAGCCCGGAAGGTCCTCGGCGTTGGAGGAGGAGCGCACCACGAGGCGGTCGCCCGCCGCGAGCGGGGCGGGGCAGGCGCGGGTGATCTGTCCGGCGACGGACTCGGGCACCGGGGTGTGCCGGATCAGGTGCTGGATCTCCAGGCAGAGCGAGTCGAGCACGTCGGTGGCGTCAAGTTCGAGCGCCATCTTCAGCTTGCCGATGCCCTGTTGCAGGGCGGGTGAGGAGGTGAGGAAGCGGTGCAGGAGGGAGAAGGGCAACGCGACACCCTCGGGGGCCCGGACCGTGCGGGCCACGAAGGAGGCGGCGGCGGCGCGGAGTTTCGCGGGGGAGGGGGCGTGGAGGCCGAGCCGGGCCGCGAGGTGCCCGTACAGGTTCTCCCGCGGTGGGCGGGGGCGGCCGTGGAAGGCGGTGAGGTCGGCGGTGCGGCTGTCGAGCACGTGGTGCAGCTCTCCGAGGTTGGCCGCCTTGGTGCCGTAGCGGTCCCGGTCGGCGCTGCGCAGCCGGTACAGGGAGAGTACGGGCGCGTCCTCCAGGAGGGGCGGCTCCAACCGGATGCGTTGCTGGTGCCAGGACGGAGCCCGCAACTCGGGGACCTGCTCCAGCAGCTCCAGGCTGATCTCGTCCTCACGGACCCGGTAGCGGACCCATGAGCCGTCCAGGCTGTCCTTCTCCACGAGCTGTTCCAGGTCGCGGATGATGGCGTTGGGTATGCCCCATCCGGAGGCGAGGACGTTGGTGTGGGACAGCGGGGTGATGGGCGCGGTGTTGACGAAGCCGGCCACCCTCGGCACGTCGTCCGGCAGGCAGGGCATGGCGACGATGTCCGTCCAGCCGAGCCCGCCGGCCGCGGCCTCGTACTCCGCCACGGTGCGGAAGTAGCGCAACCGGCCCGTTGCCTCACCGGGGTTGAGCGGTGTGCGGGTCCTGGTGCCGAAGAGTTCGTGACTGAGGACGCGCGGCACCCGCTGCTCGCTGATCGCGGCCAGCTCCTCCTCCTGGCCGTGGTTGGCGGGCTTGAGGAGGAGCGGCAGCCTGCCGTCGACGCGCTCCCGGACGAAGGCGTAGAAGAACTCGAGCAACTCCCCGTGCATGGTGTCGGCCTCGGTCGTCTCCAGCACGAGGAAGGTGCGCTCGCGGCCCTCCGCTTCCTGCTCGGTGTGCAGGGACAGCACGCCGAGCAGGAAGCGGCGTTCGGGGTCGGTGTAGACCGAGGCGTTGAACTCGTCCAGCCGGGAGTCGAGTTCGTCGAGGCCCATTCCGAGGATCCGGGTGGCCGTGTAGTTGACGTGAAAGGGGTGTGCAGCCGTGTCGAGCAGGTGCCAGGTCGCTTCGGCACGGTCGACGACGACCTTGAGGTAGGGATGCCCGGCCAGGACTCCGGACAGGGTGCGGAACAGCGGCAGCGAGAGGTTCTCGCCGACGACCGTGCGGTCGGTCGCGGCCTTGGCGACAGCGGCGGGAAGCACGGTGGTGCTCATGCGGGGGCTCCCTCGGACTGGGCGACCGCCCGGACCCGCGGGCGGGTGACGGGCTCGGACTGCGGTGGTGCGGGCACCGGCTGCGGCGCCGCGGACACGGCGGGCCGCAGCACGACGGGGAGCGCGTCCACCAGGGTCGTCAAGTCCCGGAGAACGGTGCGCGCGTCGGCGGCGGAGAGCAGGCACAGGGCCGCCATCGTGTTGGCTCCGCCGGCGGGGTCGTAGACCGGCACGGTGCAGCCGTCGGGCAGTGAACTCTCCGGTACCACCGAGAGAGTGCTGCCCTCGCTCAGCACGACCGCCTCCTGGACCAGCGGGAAGTCCCACACCCT
The DNA here is from genome assembly GCF_042733155.1 of Streptomyces sp. NPDC059740. Taxonomy (NCBI): domain Bacteria; kingdom Bacillati; phylum Actinomycetota; class Actinomycetes; order Kitasatosporales; family Streptomycetaceae; genus Streptomyces; species Streptomyces sp. NPDC059740. The sequence continues at coordinate 19,012 of NZ_JBHWGP010000045.1, forward strand.
GCGGTCCGGCCAGGCCTCGTTGCGGCCGTCCACCGCGAGGACGACGAGGGAACCCGCCGCGCCTCGTGCCTGCTCGGGGCCGAGGACCCGTTCCGGCCAGGTGACCGGGCGGCCCAGGAGGTGGTCCACGAGCATGCCGACCAGGTCGAGTCCGAAAACCTCCTCGATCTGCGGGACGGTCATGGCCCCGCCGAAGCGTGCGGCTGTCTCGATCAGCCACATGCGTCCGCCGGCGCCGAGTTTGATCTCGGTGTGCGTGCCGCAGTCGCGCAGGCCGAGGGCGTCGACGGCCTCCCGGGCGAGGGCCACGACACGGTCCTGGAGGTCCGCGGGAAGCGGCGCGGGGGTGATGCCCGCCCGCTCGGTGAACGGCTCCACCGTCGGCATCCGGCCACTGACGCAGACGGGGTGGAAGACGCCGTCCGCCACCACGCCCTCGACGCTGACGTAGTCGCCCCAGCCGGGCTCGTCGAACCAGTGCGCGGCGTCATCGGTCACGATCTCCTCGACCACGAAGTGGCCGTCGGCCTCGGGGACATGGAGTTCGGCGAAGCCCAGCTGCGCCGACTCGGCCATCACCTCGCGCGAGCGCCGCCAGGCGGCGACGGCCTCCTGCGGGGAGCCGATGACCTGGTGGGCGGTGGAGCCCGCACTCCAGGCCGCCTTCAGCAGCATGGGGACGGGCAGGGCGGCGGCGGCCGCGTGCAGGTCCGACTCCGTGGTGACGGGGCGGAACTCGGGCTGCGGCAGGCCGCGCCGGTACCAGGTGTGCCGCATCATCCGCTTGTCGCGGGCGAGCGCGGCGGCGTCTCCCGCTCCGGCGAGCCCGAGCACCTCACAGGCCTCGGCGACGGCCACGACCGCGTACTCGGAGAAGGTCAGGACCGCGTCCGCACCGACGGCTCCGGCCCGCGCGACGATCAGCGGGACGAGGTCCGCCTTCTCCGCGTCGGTGGGCGTCACGACGGAGGCGCACAGACTTCCCGCAGGCTCGGCGACCGTTGCCGGAAGCGCGCTGAGGGCCAGCAGGTGCACCTCCGCCCGCGCGGCCGCCCGGGACAGGACATGGCCGAGCGGGGGACCGCCCTTGGCGTACACCAACAGCACTGTGCTCACTGAAGTCCGTCTCCCATCACATTGCCCCGTTCCAGGAGCCGAGCGGTGGCTCGGCCCCGCTTCCTGATCGCCTGCCGGTCCCGCCCTCGGACGTGGTCGAGGTACAGCGGGACGCAACCCGCGTAGAACACAGCGGGTGACCGGTGGCGCACTCAAGGGAATCAGACGGCGGAGCCCCGAAGCGCCTTCGGAGGCGGGCGCCGGTCAGGCAAACGCCAAAGTCCCACCGCGAGTGGGGTGGAGGTTCGGTGGGGACGCATGCCCAGGCGCTCCGAGGGTGGACGCGTGCGTCACAGTCGGCCGAGAACCGGGCTTGGGCGGGTTCCGCACGGGATAGGCATCGCCGTGTCACTCCCCGCCGACCGGCGGGAACATGGACGGAAAGGCCGTCGTGAAGGATTCCGGTCTCAGTGCACTGCTGGAGCAGCTCCCCGTGTCCTGGTGGGAGGCGGACGAGCAGGGGCGTCTCGTGGAGGGAGGCGGCGGCGCCTTCACCGACCTCCCCACCGTGCAGCGCTTCCTGGACCGCACGCGCCGCGAGGTGTCCGCTGCGGGACGCCCGTCCGAAGACGGACACTGCCTCGTCCGGTTCGACGGCCGGTCGTTCCACGTGAGATGGCCCCCGGACGAGAGCCGGGGCCCTGCCTGCGGACTCGCAGTGGAGACCGCTGCGCAGCCCGCGACTGGCCGCCGGTACGCCGCCTTCGCGGAATTCGCCGACTTCGCCCCGGCCGCGGCCTTCATCCGCGACCGGACCGGGTGCTACCTGTGGGCCAACCACTCCTACGCGCACCTCTACGGCACCACCCCGGAGCGGGTCGTCGGCAGCCGTATCGAGGACCTCGACCCGCCCTCCGACGCCGCGCAGTTCCGGGCCCTGGACCAGGAGATCCTCCGCCGGGGCAAGCCGGTACGCCACCACCTGAGCTACCACCGCTCGGACGGCAGCACCGGGCAGGCGGCCGGCCACCGCTTCCCCGTCCAGGAGAACGGCCAGACCTGTGTGGCAGGCATCTACGTCGACATCACCGAACACGCCCGCGCGATGGACCAGCGCCGGGAGGCCGAGGAGAACCTGCGGGCGCTGCGCGACCACAGCGGTCTGCCCTGCGCGCTCCTCTCGGTCAACGGCCGTATCGAACAGGCGGGTACGGCAGCGGCCGAACTCTTCCGGACGACTCTGTCCGACCTCGTCGGCCGCCGCGCGCACACCCTGCTCGCCGCCACGCCCGACCTCCGCCCGCTGCGCACGGCCTGGGAGGCATTGATCACCCGCCGCATCAGACGGGTGGAGACCCCCGCCGTGCTCCTGGACGCCGAAGGGCGCCAGCGCCGCGCACAGCTCCACCTGACCACGGTGCGCGGGCCCGTCGGCCGGGTCGCGCACGTCTGGGCCGTCGTCACCCACCAGGGCATCGCCCACGAGGCCCACCCCCCGCTGACCGCCGCCCAGATCCGCATACTGTGCCTCCTCGCCGGGGGGAGCACCAACGGCGAGATCGCCACCTCGCTGAAGCTGTCCCGGCAGGCGGTCGACTACCACCTCAGCCGGCTCCGGGCGCTCCTGGGCGCCGCGACCCGGCCCGCCCTGGTCGCCCGTGCCTACGTGCTCGGCATCCTCGCCCCGCGCGCCTGGCCCCCGAACCCGGCCACGGCCCTCCGCCCGCCGAGCCCCTCCTGAGCCGGGCGCCGCAGCTATGGGCGGATCACGCCGGCCACCCGGCTGGTCAGGGTGGAGATGGAGATCCTGGAGGCAGGCAGCGACGCACGGGGCGGGTACGCCGTGGCCGAGGCGACCCTGTGGGGCGACGACACCTGCATCTACCGTGTAAGCGGTCCGGGTGGTCCGGGTGTGCGGGTGGTGCCCGGAGAGGGGCCCGCGACGCCCGGGGGAGCCGACGCGCGGGGAAGAGGCGGTCGGCTCCCGGCGAGGCGCCGGCCCGGCGCGTGACGGCCGGGAGGTCAGCCGGGGGAGGAGGACCTGACGGGAGCGGGGTGGACCCCCGTCCCACCCCGCTCCCCGGACGGGGAAGATGTCCAATATATTGGAGGGTTGCCGCACGCCGGGTCAACCCCCGGTACCACCCGTCCCATCCGGCACACGTTCGAGGTGTGCCATCCTGACCGTGACAACGCGAGGTCGAAGCGGCACGGGGAGCGTGGTCATGGCGGCCGGCAGTGACGAGAGGCGAGGGCAGGGCCCTCTGGCGGAGAGACTCAACAGACTCTTCGCGCAGGTGTGTTGGACGGACGCCAAGGGCCGGGAGCGCGAGTACTCGACCGCCGAGGTGGCGAAGGCGGTGACCGCCGACCCGACGCATCCGGCGACCCTGTCCCGCAGTTACCTGGCAATGCTGCGCAACGGCTCGCACACCAACCCCTCCCTGGCCGTCCTCGAAGGACTGGCCAAGTTCTTCGACGACCGGCGTCCCCCCAGGACGTCACCGATCAGCGTGCAGCAGCTGGTCGCCGCTCAGAAGCCGGCGGCCGGCGAGGACGAACTGCTGCGGCAGTGGCTGGCGGACCACCAGGTACGGGCCATCGCGATGCGGGCCGGTGAGATGACGCCCGCCATGCGGGGCCACTTGCTCAGAATGATCGAGTCCTTCGACCAGGAGGAGGACGGCGTTCCCGTGCCGCGCGACGGCGCAGCGGAGCCGTCGGCCCCGTCCCGGGCGGAAGGCGGGAGGGACCAACGTGGCCGTTCGTGAACGAGAGCTGCGTCGCCGCTGCCGGCGTCTGCTGCGGGAGCTGGACATCGAGCCCCCGTTGCGCGTCGAGGAGTTGTGCCGGCGGATCGGGGATCACCGGGGCCGGCCGATCCGCCTGGTCCCGTGGGCGCTGCCCATACCCGGACCGTTCGGCCTGTGGATGTCCCGGCCGCACGAGGAGGTCGTCTTCTACCAGGAGGAGACGACGCGGGTGCACCAGGACCACATCATCCTGCACGAGATCGGGCACATCCTCGCCGACCACCAGGACGACAACACGGACGCCGGCGCCCTCCCCGACCTCGGGCCCGACTTCTCCGGCGACGGGTCCTCCCGGGGCTTCCGCCGTACCTGCTACGCCGAGGACTACGAACGGGAGGCGGAGCTGGTGGCGACCATCATCCAGGAGTGGGCGGTGGTGATCGACTACGTCACCCCGCGGGGCGCCGAGGACCCGGAACTGCGCCCGCTGCGGTCTGCGCTCAACCCGCGGTGGGGGTGGCTGTGACCTTCCAGCTCATCGCCATTCTGCTCATGACCGTCGGCGCGCTCTGGAAGGGCTTCGACCTGCTGCGGGCCCCCTACGACCGGGCGTTGCGAGCCCTCTTCGCCTGCCTCGCCCTGCTCGCCGTCGGGGAGAGCCTGAGCCTGCCGGCCGCCACCGCGGCGATCGACGGCGCCACGACGACGGGCGTCGGGAAGATCGTGTTCAACGCGATCTACATGGCGGGCCTGCTGGCCCTGATCTTCTTCTTCACCTCCGCCGTACGGGGCGCCGGCCGCTCCAGCCGGCTTCGGCGCGTCAACGTGGCCCTGCTCGCCGCCGTTCAACTCGTGTCCGTCGCGGTGATGGTGGCGACCCCCGCCGCCCTGCGCGGCCACACCCTCACCACGCCCGACATGGGGCGTGTGACCATCGCCGCGTTCTACCTCGTCGGCAACGCCTACTTCGTCTACGCCTACCTGGTCTCCGCGGCGTGGGCGTTGCGTTACGCACGCCGGACCTTCCGCCACCTCCGGCTCGGCCTGTGGGCCATGGGCCTGGGACTCCTCGGGCTCACCCTCACCTCCCTGGGCCGCATCACCTGGGTGTTCCTGCGCATCGACGACCCGACGGGGCACGCGGGCTTCAACACGGCCAACTGGAACCTGACCAACTGGTCGCAGTACCTCGTCCTCCTCGGCGTGTGCTGCTCGGGCGGTGCCCAACTGGTGGCCCGGTCACGGTCCTACCTCCACCACCGGCGGTTGTGCCGCCAACTCGACCCGCTCTGGACCGCTCTCACCGCCGCCTACCCGGAGCTGGTGCTGGACCGGACACCGGACACCTCCGTGTGGCGGCGGCTGCTGCAGCGCCGCAACCAGGAACAGCGGTTCTACCGCCGGGTCATCGAGTGCCGGGACGGCCTGGTGCGGATCAGCCCGTACCTGGCCCGGGTCGCGCCGGACGAGGACCTCGAACGCGGCAGTGCCGACCGGCTCGCCCAGCACCTCCCCAAGGCCGTCGCGATGAAGGCGGCGGACCAGGAGGCCGACCCGGCCTACACCGCCGTCCGGATCTCCTCGCCGGTGGGCAACGACCTGGCCGCCGACGCCCGGGAACTCATCACCCTCTCCAACGCCTTGCGGGAAAGGACAGCGTGACCGCCTCCGCCCCCGCCACTGCGAGCAGTGGCAACGCGACCCTGATAGTCGCCGACCGTGTGCTCACCGGCCCCGACGGGCAAGTGACCCGGAACGGTGCCGTCCTCGTGGAGTCCGGCCGGATCACCGCGGTCGGGCCGGTCCGCGAGGTCGAGGCCGCAGCCGGTAGCGCAGTGCGCCGTCTGGACCACCCCGGTGCCACGGTCCTGCCCGGCCTGATCGACTGCCACGTCCACCTCTCCTTCGACTCGGGCCCCGACCCGATCCGCAACGTGGCCGAGGCCGATCCGCACGAGCTGGCCACCGCGATGGCCGAGCGTGCCGGTCACCTCCTCGCCTCGGGCGTGACGACGGTGCGGGACCTGGGCGACCGGGACGCCCTCACCGTCCGGCTGCGGGACGCCGTCGCCGCGGGCTCCGTGACCGGCCCCCGCATCGTCGCCGCGACCACACCACTCACCTCGCCCGGCGGTCACTGCGGCTTCCTCGGCGGCGAGGTGGCCACCGAGGAAGCCATCCGGGACCGCATCGCGCGCAACGCGGCGGCCGGGGCCGACCTGATCAAGGTGATGGCCTCGGGAGGAGCCCTCACTCCGGGCGGCCCGCGGATGTGGGAGGCGCAGTTCACCGAGGACCAACTCCGGTTGATCGTCCAGGAGGCCGCACGCCACAGGCTGGCGGTTGCCGCGCACGCCCACGGCACCGACACCATCGGGCACTGCGTCGCGGCCGGGGTGCGCACCGTCGAGCACTGCTCCTGGCGCACCGCCGAGGGCATGGTGCCAGACGAGGAGACCATCCGCCGGATGGCTGAGGACGGCACCTACGTCTGCCGCTGCGTCTCGGGTGACTGGCGGCTGTTCCTGGAGCAACTGGGTGCCGAGCGGGCCGAGTCGATGTGCCGCATCATCCGGGGGATGCGCGACGCCGGGGTCCGCTTCATCGCCGGTACCGACGCCGGGGTCCCGGGCGCGCACTTCGGGGACTACGCGGGCATGCTGGAGTTCTTCGTCTCCCTGGGGTTCAGCACCGCGGAGGTGCTGGACATGGCCACGGTGCACGCGGCGGACGCCCTCGGCCTCACGGACACCGGGACGCTGGCACCCGGCAGGAGGGCCGACATCCTGGTCGTCGACGGCGACCCGCTCACCGATCTGGCCGCCCTGCGCGAGGTGCGGCGCGTCATCACCCCGCAGACGGCCTTCTAGGCCCTCCTCTCCCGTATCCGGCACTGCCTCGCGGTACCAGGTCGCGCGCTGCGAGTACGTCCCGTGAGCGGGCTGCCCGGCGACGCGGTGCGAGCGGCCACCGAGGTCGCGCGGCTGAGCTCGGGGCGGTCACGGGAAGGCGAGGTCAGGTCCTGGGCGCGGCGGGCTCGGACAGCCGGGTCCCGGGTCCGGGGTGGTGCGGGGCGGCACCGCCCCGGACCCGGCGCGGTCGGCAGGGGACGACCGCTGTCCTCGGGGCTGCGGGTGGGCGGCCGGCCGGTCCGGAGCCGCCCACCCTCTCAGGCCGTGAGCAGGGTGGCCGGCTCCCTGGCCTCGCGGGCGCAGGCGGCCACCCGGGCGAGCGTGGGTTCGCGGACGATCCGGCCGAGCATGGCGTCGAACCGGTCCCGGCCCTCCTCGCCCACGATCCGGTTCGCCACGGAGGCGAGCATGGTCAGGAACTCCAGGGAGTTGCCACCGAGGTCGTGGAAGCCCGCGTCACGGGTGATCAGTTCGTGGGGACTGCCCAGGACCTCTGCCCAGACAAGGGCGACCGCGCTCTCCAGGAGGCCGCGCTCCCCGGGGCCGGCGGTCGCGCCCGCCACCGGCAGCGGCTGCGCGAACGGGTCGGGCAGCCCCCGCAGGTCGGCCTTGCCGTTCAGCGTGTGCGGTATGTGGTCGACGAAGACCGTGGCAGCGGGGAGCATGTAGGTCGGCAAGGTGGCCGAGAGGTGTGCGGTGATCTCCTCGGTGGTCACCTCCGCGGCGCTCACCACGTAGGCGGCCAGAGCCTTGTGGTCGCCGGCCGTGCGCGCGGCGACCAGGGCGTCGGCGACGGCCGGGTGCGACTTGAGTGCCTGGGCGACCTCACCGGGCTCGACGCGGTGGCCGAGGATCTTCACCTGGTCGTCCATACGGACCTCGAACTCCAGTTCACCACTGGGGAGGAGGCGGGCCACGTCGCCCGTGCGGTAGACGCGGGTTCCGTCGGCGAGCCGGACGAAGCGCTGCGCGGTGAGGTCGGGCCGCCCCCGGTAGCCGCGGGCCAGCTGGGCCCCGCCGATGCACAGTTCCCCGGACTCGCCTTCGGCGACGAACCGGCCGTGCGCGCTGAGCAGGTGGACCGTGCAGTTGTCCGTGGGCACCCCGATGGGCACCACGGTGCCGGTGTCGGTCTCGGCGTCGAACCAGTGCTCGGTCATCATCACGGTGGCCTCGGTGGGGCCGTAGGTGTTGACGATGGCGCAGTCCGGTCCGAACACCTCGCGCGCCTCGCGGGCGGTGGCCGTGTGCAGTTGCTCCCCGATCACCACCACGCTGCGGAAGCCCGCCGGACGGAGCCCGAGCCGGTTGACCAGCGCCAGGTGCGAGGGGGTGAGGGTGAGGGAGTCGGCGCCGGAGTCGAGCAGCACCTCCCGCAGCATCGCCGGGCTGATGTCCGCCGGCCGGAGCAGGACCGTGCCGCCGGAGAGCAGCGGCAGGTAGATGCTGTTGGCCGCGACGTCGAAACCCAGGGAGGCCAGCAGCGGCATGCGGGTCGCGGTGTCCAGGCCGAAGTCGCGCACGGCCCAGTCCACGAAGTTGCGCAGGCTGCCGTGTTCGACCTCGACGCCCTTGGGGCGCCCCGTCGAGCCGGAGGTGTAGATCACGTAGGCGAGCCGGTCGTCGGGGATCTCCGGGTCCACCACGACCGCGTCCCGCACCTCCCGGAAACTTTCGACGGTCAGGGGGGTGCAACCGTCGGGGAAGCAGTCCCGCTCCTGGTACGGACGCTGCGTCAGGCAGACCGGCGCACCCGCGTCGGCCAGCATGTCGGCGATACGTGCGTCGGGGTTGCGCGCGTCGAGCGGCAGGTAGGCCCCGCCCGCCCGGAGCACCCCCCACACCCCGACCAGCGCGGCCACGGAGCGGTCGCCGAGGACGCCGACCACCGTCTCCGGACCGACCCCGCGTCTTCGGAGTTCGGCGGCCACCGCGGCGGTGCGGCGTTCCAGCTCGCGGTAGGTCAGGTGCTCGTCAGGCCCCTCCAGGGCGGGTGCGTCGGGGCGTTCCTCGACGCGGCGCAGGAAGCGGCTGACGACGTCGGTGCGGTCCACGGGGGCCACGGCGGTGTCGTTGCCCGCCCAGTTCCGGTGCGCGGCCGGCGAGAGCTCCTCCTCGACACGGTCCAGCAGGGCCTCGACGCGCTCCGCGGTCACCGCGCCGTCCCACCAGGACAGGGTGATCTCGGTGTGCCGCCCGACCTCCAGCAGGTTCAGCTCGGGGGCACTGGTCGGCACGGGACGGGCCAGCACGAACGCGGTCCGGGCGCTGAAACCGGGTGCCTCCAGCAGCTCCAGGTCCACCCGGCCCACGTGCGAGAGACCCGCGTCCGTGGGGAAGGACTCCTTGCCGCGGGCCGTCCGGTCGATGGTGGTGATGCCCTCGCCGAGCGTCGGCAGCGGGTTCTCCATCAGCTCGGCCGGGGGCACGTTCCGCAGGTGCTCGCAGTCCTTCACCCCACGCAACAGCCGCTCGTGGACGGCCTGCCAGGTGTCACCCCGGGCCACCTCCACGTTGAGCCCCAGGGCGAGGCTGGCGGTGCTGCGCACCCCCGGGACGGAGTGGCGCAGGTCGATGGGGACGTAGAACACCGCCGGCCGGTCGGCTTCGACGAGCTCCGCGAGCATCACCGCGAGCCGCGCCACGAGGCCGGGGTCGGTGCCCTGCACGGTGCGTCGTGCGCAGACCGACCGCGAGGGGTCGGTCGGTTCGCAGGGACCGAGGATGGAGGGCTTGTCGTGCAGCGGCAGGAGCAGCTTCTGCGAGTCCAGCGCCTGCTCGTAGACGTCCTTGTCGCTGACCGGGTCCGGTGCGCCGACCGGTGCCTCCCCGCGCAGCACCCGGAAGACGTCACTGGCCCACATGAGCACGCCCCGGGCGTCCATCACCGCGTGGTGGGCGCGGAAGGCCACCGCCGTGGTGGCGCCCCGCACCAGGAGGACCTGGCAGAACGGGACGTCCGGCCCGGACAGCGGTGCCTGCAGCTCCGGGAGGTTCGCCAGGTCGACCGGGCGCGAACCGGTGTCGAGCACCACCACCGGCGGCGGGGCGCCGCCGTCGACCCAGGTCTGCTCGGTGTGGACGAGGCGGGCACCCGGACAGGCCGCGGAGGCGACGGCGACGGCCTCCGCCAGACGCTCGTACCCGATCGTCCCGTCGCCCTCCACCACGATGCCGATGGTGGGGCTGAGTGCGTCGGGGTGGGCGAGGAACCACCACTCGGTCGGGGATATCGGCCGTTGGAAGACACCGTGACCGGTGTCGCAGGGAGGCTGGGTCATGGGCTCCTCGCTCTCTCCGACTCGCCTGCGGCGATCAGTCGAACAGGTCCGGTTCTCTTCGAGCGATGTACTCGAACAGTGGCTGGAACTGTATCCACCCGCCCTGGTCCATGCCGGACTGTTCATACGTCAACTTGGCGTACTCCGGCGGGATGGGCAGCGCCGTACCGGCGGCTTTGGCCAACAGCTGTGCCTGGGCGGAGCGTTCCATGGCGACGAACCAGTACGCCGCCGAGTCCACCGAGTTGCCCACCGTCAGCAGGCCGTGGTTGCGCAGGATCATCGCCTTGTGCGAACCGAGCGTCTGCGCCAGGCGCCGCCCCTCGGCCAGGTCGTTGACGAGTCCGGTGTACTCCTCGAAGACGGAGTGGTCGTCGTGGAAGACGCAGGCGTCCTGGGTGAGGGGCTCGATCCGCTGGTCGGTGGCGGACAGCGCCTTGCCGTGCATGGAGTGCGCGTGGGCGACGCCGACGACCTCGGGACGCGCCCGGTGGATGCACGAGTGGATGACGAACGCGGCCTTGTTCACCAGGTACTCGCCCTTGACGACGTTCCCCTCCTCGTCCACCAGCAGCAGGTCGCTGACGCGCACGTGGGAGAAGGGGACGGCGAACGGGTTGACCCAGAAGTGGTCCGGGTACTCCGGGTCGCGCGCGCTGATGTGGCCGGCGACGCCCTCGTCGAAGCCGAAGTGGCCGAACAGTCGCAGCGCCGCCGCGAGGCGCTCCTTGCGGTAGCGGCGCTCCTCGGCCGGGTCCTGGTAGCCCTCGGGGGAGACCGGCCGGTAGCGGGAGAGCAGTTCCTTCTCCGGGATCGGCCTCAGGTTCTCGATCGACAGTTCTTCTCTGGCGGTCACGACGCGGCCTTGCTCTCCGCCTTCTCCGCCGCGGTGCCCTCGGGCCCGGTGGCCTCGGCGGTCACCGCCTCGTCCGTCTCGGTGACGGGGCCCGCGGGCTGGGCGGGCACGCTGAGGCCGGGGATCTCCAGCTCGGGCAGCTGCTTGACCGCCTGCATGCCGGCTTCGATGGCCTCGGCGAGGGTGGGGGAGACCGTGTCGTCGAAATCTATTCGGGTGACCGCGACGGACGCATCGGTCGGCAGCGTGTCACTGTCGAAAGCAGCGTTCCCGCAGGCGATTTCCTTCAGCTTCACCGTTTCCTGCTCGGTTACTTCTCGATTGAGAACCAGCGAGAACTTGTAACCCACTGTCCGTCACTCCTCGTCCAGCGCTCGGAATGTACTTCAGGTAAATCGGGCATCAAGGCATTCTGATCGGCCTTTGACGTGCCCGGCCGAGGCTAGCAGTCCGGTTTTCACCCATCAATTGGCGAACGCCGCAGTTGGACACCGCCCCTGACGCCGGGCCGGCGCGCTCCACCGGCCTCCGGTTCGCGTTCCCCGACCACTCGCACGCGGTGCGGTTCACGGCGGCGGGTGGAGTTGTCGGCCGCAGCTGTCCAACCGCCGCCGGGCGGCATTTGAACGAGGTGGCGGAAAGATCGCCGACTCGTAGTACCCTCCGGGCCGAAGTAGTGGGAGATCCGCTGCCACGCAGTATTCAGACCAGTCCACGGGTGTTGACGGCGAAAATTCCGATGATCTTGGAATGGTAGGGAAATGGCGGACGAAGAGAAGCTTCGCGACTATCTCAAGATGGTGACCGCCAGCCTGCGCACCACCCGCAAGCAGCTGCGGGAGGTCTCCGAGCGCAGGTACGAACCCGTGGCCGTCGTCGGCATCGGATGCCGCTACCCCGGAGGCGTCACCGGCCCCGAGGAACTGTGGCAGCTGGTGGCCGGCGGCGTGGACGCCGTCTCCGCCTTCCCCGGCGACCGCGGTTGGGACGCCGAACACCTCGACGACCCGGACCTCCCCGGCCCCGCCACCCGCCAGGGCGGGTTCCTCCACGACGCAGCCGACTTCGACGCCGACTTCTTCGGGATCTCGCCGCGTGAGGCACTGGCGATGGACCCGCAGCAGCGTCTGCTGCTGGAGACCGCCTGGGAAGCCCTGGAGCGGGCCGGCATCGACCCGGCCTCGCTGCGCGGCTCACGCACCGGCGTCTTCGCCGGTCTCTACTCCTCGTCCGCCGGCTACGCCACCGGCGAGCGCATGGACTTCGCGGACGCCACCGGTCACCTGCTCACCGGCACCGCCAACAGCGTGCTGTCCGGACGGATCTCCTTCACACTCGGCCTCGAAGGCCCCTCGATCTCGGTCGACACCGCCTGCTCCTCCTCCCTGGTGGCACTGCACCTGGCCGCACAGGCGCTGCGGGCCGAGGAGTGCACGCTGGCCCTGGCCGGTGGTGTCACGGTGATGTCCACCCCGGTGCTCTTCCGGGAGTTCGCCCGGCAGCAGGGCCTGGCCGCGGACGGCCGGTGCAAGCCGTTCTCCGACCAGGCCGACGGCACCGGCTGGGGCGAGGGCGCCGGCATGCTGGTGCTGGAACGTCTCTCCGACGCCCGGCGCAACGGCCACCGGGTCATGGCGGTGATCAGCGGCAGCGCGGTCAACCAGGACGGCGCCTCCAACGGACTGACCGCCCCCAACGGCCCCTCGCAACGCCGCGTCATCCAAGCCGCACTCGCCGCTGCCCGCCTCACCGCCGCCGACGTGGACGCGGTCGAGGCGCACGGCACCGGGACGACCCTCGGCGACCCGATCGAGGCACAGGCGTTGCTTGCCACCTACGGCCAGGACCGGCCCGAGGGCCGGCCGCTGTGGCTCGGATCGGTCAAGTCCAACATCGGGCACACCCAGGCAGCCGCCGGCGTGGCGGGCGTCATCAAGATGGTGATGGCGCTCCAGCACGGCATGCTGCCACCGACGCTGCACGCCGAGCAGCCGTCGGAACGTGTGGACTGGGCAGCAGGGCAGGTGCGGTTGCTGCGCGAGCCGGTGCCGTGGACCGCGGGCGAGCGCCCGCGACGGGCCGCCGTCTCCGCCTTCGGCATCAGCGGCACCAACGTGCACATGGTCGTGGCCGAGCCCCCCGCCACCGAGGCGGACCCGGAGCAGCCGGACGCGGCACTGGGAACCCCGGCCGCGCCGGTGCTGACAGATGCGACGGCGTGGCTGCTCTCCGCGCGCTCCTCGGCCGCGCTCACCTCCCAGGCGGGCAGGCTGCGCGCCCACCTGCTGGCCCGGCCGGAGCTGGAGCCCGCCGACGTGGCCTGGACTCTGGCCACCACACGGTCGACCTTCGAGCACCGGGCGCTCCTGCTCGGCCCCAGCCCCCTCCAGGCCCTGACCGCCCTGGCCGAAGGGGCGACGGACCCGGCGGTCGTCACAGGCGAGGCCCTGCCCGAAGGCCCGGGCCGGACGGTGTTCGTCTTCCCGGGTCAGGGGAGTCAGTGGGTCGGTATGGGCCGGGAGCTGGCCCAGTCTTCGCCGGTCTTTGCGGCGCGGTTGGCGGAGTGTGGTCGCGCCCTTTCGCCGTACGTGGAATGGGAGTTGGACGACGTCCTGGCCGGGCTGCATGGCTTCGAGGCTGCGGATGTGGTGCAGCCGGCGTTGTGGGCGGTGATGGTGTCGTTGGCTGCGGTGTGGCAGGCCGCGGGGGTTGGTCCCGATGCGGTGGTCGGTCACTCGCAGGGTGAGATCGCTGCTGCGACCGTGGCCGGCATCCTGTCGCTGGAGGACGGGGCGCAGGTGGTGGCGCTCCGCAGTCGGACGCTTCGGGCGCTGGCGGGGCGTGGCGGGATGATGGCGGTGGCGGAAGACGCGGCCACCGTGCGGGAGCGGATCGCCGGTTTCGGGGAGCGGTTGGCGGTTGCGGCGGTCAACGGCCCGCGGGCCACCGTGGTTTCCGGTGAGCCGGAGGCGCTGCGGGAGTTGGCCGCTTCCTGCCCGGAGTCGGTGCGCACCCGGATGGTCCCGGTGGACTACGCCTCGCATAGCGCGCACGTGGACGAACTGCGTGCGGAGATCCTGACCGCCCTGGACGGCATCGCGCCCCGCGAGGGTCAGGTGCCGATGGTCTCGGCGATGAGTGGCGAGACGCTCACCGGTCCGGAGCTGGACGCGGCCTACTGGTATGCCTCGTTGCGCGAGACGGTCGAGTTCGAGCGGGCGGTCCGCACTCTCGCCGACCGGGGGCACGGAACCTACGTCGAGGTCTCGCCGCACCCCGTGCTCACCATGGCCGTCTCGGACAGCCTGGTGGAACAGGCCCCGGTGGTGGTGAGCACGCTGCGGCGTGACGACGGCGGGGCCGACCGGCTCCTCACCTCCCTGGCCGAGGCCCACACCCAAGGTGTGACGGTGGACTGGGCCGCCGTGCTGGGGCGCGGCAGCACCGTCGACCTCCCCACCTACGCCTTCCAACGCCGCCGCTACTGGCCCCGGCGGGCCGAGCCTGTGGCCACCGCACCCGCCTCCCCGGACGAGACGTGGCGCTACCGCACGGCCTGGCAGCCCCTCCCCGCCGCGCCCCCCGCCTCGCTGAGCGGCACCTGGCTCGTCATGACCGCGGCGACCGACCCGGACGACTGCGTGCGAGCCCTCACCGCGCACGGCGCCCGGACCGTCGTGCTGCGCACCGACACCGTCGACCGCTCCGCCCTCGCCGAGTTGGTCTCGGCCGCCTGCACCGACGGCGCCCCGGCAGGCGTCCTCTCACTGCTCGCACTCGACGGCGGGCAGCTGCCCGGGGCTCCCGCCGTCCCCCGAGGCGTCGCCGCGACGATGGCCCTGGTGCAGGCCCTGGGTGACGCCGGTGTCGGCGCGCCGCTGTGGGCCGCCACCCGGGGGGCGGTGTCCACCGGCCCCGGCGAACCGCCGGCCGACCCCGTACAGGCTCAGGTCTGGGGACTGGGCCGGGTGGCCGGCCTGGAACACCCGGACCGCTGGGGCGGCCTCGTCGACCTGCCCGAGAGGCTCGACGAACGAGCCGCCACCCACCTGGTCTCGGCGCTCGCCGACGGCCGGGAGGACCAGGTCGCCGTCCGCGGCGCCGGGCTGCTGGGCCGCCGTCTGGAACGCGCACCGCGTCGTCCCACCGCCACGCCCGAACCGACCCGCTGGGCGCCCCGCGGCACCGTGCTCGTCACCGGCGGCACCGGCTCCATCGGCCTGCACCTCAGTCCCTGGCTGGCCGGGCGCGGGGCGCCGCGCCTGGTGCTGCCCACCCGCTCCGGTCCGACACCCGCACTCGCCTCCCACGTCGCCCAGCTTGCCGGCGCCGGAACCGCCGTCGACCTCGTCACCTGCGACATCGCCGAACGCAGCGAAGTAGCCGCGCTGTTGGAGCGCATCGACGCCACCGGCCCGGCGCTGAGCACGATCGTGCATGCCGCCAACGTCTTCCACCTCACCCGCATCGAGGACACCGACCTCGACGGCCTGGCCACCGCCCTCGCCGCCAAGGCCGTGGGCGCCGACATCCTCGACGAACTCGCCGGCGGGGTCGACGACTTCGTGCTGTTCTCGTCGATAGCCGCGGCCTGGGGCAGCAACGAGCACGGCGTCTACGCCGCCGCCAACGCACACCTCGACGCCCTGGCCGAACAGCGCCGCGCCCGCGGCCGCTCCGCGCTCTCCCTGGGCTGGGGCATCTGGAACACCCGCGACTGGGACGCGGTCGACGCCGCCGCGTCGCACGCCCCCGGCACCGTCACCCCCTCCTCCCTGCGCGCCCAGGGCACACGTTTCCTGCAGGCCGGTCCCGCCCTCGACGCCCTGGGCCGCATCCTCGACGAGGGCGCCGCCGTCGGCGCGTACCTCGCCGTGGCCGACATGGACTGGTCACGCTTCGCGCCGGTGTTCACCGCGGCCCGCTCCCGCTCCCTGCTGGAGCGCATCCCCGAGGCACACCAGGCGCTCGACGCCGGCGAGCCCGGCCCCGCTCCCCGTAGCGGCGCGGCCGGTGACCTGGCCCGCAGCCTCGCCGCCGCCACCCCCGCGGAGCGCGAACGCCTCGCAGCCCAACTGGTCCGCGACCACGCCGCCGCAGCTCTCGGGCACCGTGCCGCCGAGGACGTACCCGCCGGCCGCGCCTTCCGCGACCTCGGCTTCGACTCCCTGACCGCAGTGGACCTCAGCAAGCGGCTGTCCGCCGCCACCGGCCTGAGACTGCGCTCCTCCATCGTCTTCGACCACCCGACACCGGCGGCCCTCGGCGCCCACCTGGCCGCCGAACTGCTCGGCACCGCGACCACCGCCGCCGCTCCCGGCCCGGCCCCCGCGGCCGACCCGGAGGAGCCGATCGCCGTCGTCGGCATCGGCTGCCGCTTCCCCGGCGGCGTGGCCACGCCCGACCAGTACTGGGACCTGCTCGCGTCCGGTGCCGACGTGATCGCGGACTTCCCCACCGAGCGCGGCTGGGACCCCGACCTGTACGACCCCGACCCCGACAGCCCGGGCAAGTCCCTGACCCACTCCGGCGGGTTCCTCCACGACGCGGCCGACTTCGACGCGGAGTTCTTCGGCATCAACCCGCGCGAGGCGGTCGCCGTCGACCCCCAACAGCGCTTGCTGCTGGAGACCGGCTGGGAGGCGCTGGAGCGGGCCGGCATCGACCCGGCATCGCTGCGCGGCTCCGCCACCGGCGTGTTCGCCGGCGCCGCACTCACCGGCTACGGCGCCGGCCTGCCCGAAGGCGACGGCGCCTCCGAGGGCTACCTCGTGACCGGCCACGCCAGCAGCATCATCTCCGGGCGCGTCTCCTACACCCTCGGCCTGGAAGGGCCCTCCCTGACCATCGACACCGCCTGCTCCTCCTCGCTGGTGGCCCTGCACCTGGCCTGCCAGGCGCTCCGCTCCGGCGAGTGCGGGCTGGCCCTGGTGGGCGGGGTGATGGTGATGGCGACCCCGTCCCAGTTCGTGGGCTTCTCCCGGCAGCGGGGACTGTCGCCGGACGGCCGGTGCCGGGCGTTCGGCGCCGCGGCGGACGGCATGGGCCTGGCCGAGGGCGCCGGGACCGTCGTGGTCGAACGGCTCTCGGACGCCCTGCGCAACGGTCACCCGGTACTGGCGGTCGTGCGTGGGACGGCCGTCAACCAGGACGGTGCCTCCAACGGCCTGACCGCTCCCAACGGCCTCTCCCAGCAGCGGGTCATCCGGGCCGCGCTGGCCGCCGCCGGGCTGGGCGCCGCCGAGGTGGACGCGGTCGAGGCGCACGGCACCGGAACCACCCTCGGCGACCCCGTGGAGGCCCACGCCCTGCTCGCCACCTACGGGCAGGACCGGCCCGCGGACCGGCCACTGTGGCTGGGTTCGGCGAAGTCCAACATCGGGCACACCCAGACCGCCGCCGGCCTCGCCGGCCTGATCAAGATGGTGCTGGCGATGCGGCACGGCACGCTGCCGCGCACCCTGTACGCCGAGGAGCCGTCCCCGCACATCGACTGGGACAGCGGTCAGGTGCGGCTGCTGACCCGCGAACGACCCTGGACGACCGAGGCCGGCGTTCCCCGCCGGGCAGGCGTCTCGGCGTTCGGGATGAGCGGGACCAACGTGCACGTCATCCTCGAACAGCACTCGGCAGGACAGCACTCGGAGGCGGAACCGCCCGTCGTGGACGCGACGCCGGTGCTGTCGGCGGACGTGGCGGTGACGGCGTGGCCGCTGTCCGCCCGGGGCCCTGAGGCGCTGGCCGGCCAGGCGGGCCGGCTGCGCGAGCACGTCCTCGCCGAGGACGCGCCCGAGGTGGCCGACGTGGCCTGGTCCCTGGCCACCACCCGCAGCAGCTTCGAGCACCGGGCCGTGGTGGTCGGCACCGACCGCGCGGAGCTGACCGGGGGCCTGACCGCCGTGATGACCGGCCGGCCCGCTCCCGGCACCGTCACCGGCACCGCCCGAGACGGTCGTACCGTCTTCGTCTTTCCTGGTCAGGGGAGTCAGTGGGTGGGGATGGGGCGGCGGTTGCTGGGGGAGTCGCCGGTGTTTGCGGGGCGGTTTGCGGAGTGTGTGGCGGCGTTGGAGCCGTGGGTGGGGTTCGATGTGCGGGCGGTGTTGGTGGGGGAGTCGGTGGGT
Source organism: Streptomyces sp. NPDC059740 (assembly GCF_042733155.1). Taxonomy (NCBI): domain Bacteria; kingdom Bacillati; phylum Actinomycetota; class Actinomycetes; order Kitasatosporales; family Streptomycetaceae; genus Streptomyces; species Streptomyces sp. NPDC059740. The sequence goes on from NZ_JBHWGP010000045.1 coordinate 36,991, forward strand.
GTGGGGTGGGGTTCGGCGGATGTGGTGCAGCCGGTGTTGTGGGCGGTGATGGTGTCGTTGGCTGCGGTGTGGGAGGCGGCGGGGGTTACTCCGGATGCGGTGGTGGGTCATTCGCAGGGGGAGATTGCGGCGGCGACGGTGGCGGGGATTTTGTCGTTGGAGGATGGGGCTGCGGTGGTGGCGTTGCGGTCGCGGGCGTTGGTGGGGTTGGGGGTTGAGGGTGGTTTGTTGTCGGTGGTGATGCCGGTGGGTGAGGTGCGGGGGTTGTTGGGGGCGTGGGGGGAGCGGTTGTCGGTGGCGGCGGTGAATGGTCCGGTGTCGACGGTGGTGTCGGGGGAGCCGGGGGCGTTGGTGGAGTTCGAGCGGGTGTTGCGGGCGCGGCGGGTGATGCGGTGGCGGGTTCCGGCGACGGATTTTGTGGCGCATTCGGTGTTGTGTGAGCCGTTGGCGGTGTCGTTGCCGGGTGAGTTGGGGCATGTGCGGCCGCGGGTGGGGAGGGTGCCGTTCTTCTCGACGGTGGTGGGGGACTGGGTGGGGGGTGAGCGGTTGGGGGCGCGGTACTGGTATGCGAACGTGCGGGAGACGGTGCGGTTCGCGGAGGCGGTGGAGGCTCTGGCGCGCTCGGGGTACCGCAGCTTCGTCGAGGTCTCCGCCCACCCCGTCCTCACCGCAGCCGTCGTGGAGACCACGGAGGGCGCCGGCCTGCCCGCACCGCTGGCCATCGGCACCCTGGAACGCGAACAGGGCGACGCCCGACGCCTGTTGACCGCCCTGGCCGAGGCGTACACGGCCGGACTGCCGGTGGACTGGAGCGCCGTGCTGCCCCCCGCCACCCGGACCGAACTGCCCACCTACGCCTTCCAACGCACCCGCTACTGGCTCGAACCGGCCGCAGCCCCCGCCCCCACGACCCCGGACGCCACCGCCGAACGAGCCGGGTACACCGAAACAGCCGTGCACGACTGGCGGTTCGTCATCGACTGGGCCCGAGGAGCCGAACCGGCCCCCACCGCACTCGACGGCCGCTGGCTGGTGCTCACCCCCGCCGGCACGGCCCCGCACCCGTGCGTCGGGGCCCTTGCCGACCACGGAGCCCGGACGCTCGTCCTCGACGTCGACCCGGCCCACCCCGACCGCGCAGCCCTTGCCGCCCGCATCAGCGCGGCCGTCGGACAGGATGCCCTCACCGGAGTGCTCTCCCTGCTGGCCCTCGACACCAGCCCCCTGCCCGGCCACCCGGCCGTCGCATCCGGCATCGCCGCCACCCTCACCGCCGTCCAGGCCCTCGGCGACGCCCGCACCGACGCCCCGCTGTGGGTGCTCACCCGCGGGGCCGTCGCCACCGGCCCCGACGAACCGCCCGCCGACCCGGCCCAGGCCCAGACCTGGGCCCTGGGTCGCACCGCCGCGGCAGAGCACCCCGACCGATGGGGCGGGCTGATCGACCTGCCCGCACACTTCGACGCACGGGCCGCCACCCGGCTGACCGCCGTCCTCGCCGCCCGCGACGAGAACGAGGTCGCCCTCCGCCCCGCCGGAATCCGGCTGCGCCGCCTGGCCCACGCCCCGAAACCCCCCGCCGGCAGGGGCCGTTTCGCCACCCACGGCACCGCCCTGATCACCGGCGGCACCGGCCACATCGGCGGTCACACCGCCCGTTGGCTGACCGGCCGCGGCGCCCGCAGGGTGGTCCTCACCAGCCGCTCCGGCCCCGCCGCCGACGGCGCCGCCCGCCTCGCCGCCGAACTTGCCGGAAGCGGAGCCCCCGTCGAGGTGGTCACCTGCGACACCGCGCGGAAGCCGTCCCTGGCCGGACTCCTGGACCGCATCGCCGCCACCGGACCCCAGTTGTCAGCCGTGGTACACGCCGCCGGGGCCCTCGACGACGGCGTCCTGGACCGGCTCGACCCCGCCCGCCTGACGAACACCCTGGCCGGCAAGGCGTCCGGTGCCACCGCCCTGGACGAGCTGACCGCGGACCTGGACCTGGACGCCTTCGTCCTGTGCTCCTCCATCTCCGCCACCTTCGGCAGCGGTGGCCAGGGCAACTACGCCGCCGCCAACGCCTACCTCGACGCCCTGGCGGAACAGCGCCGGGCCCGCGGCCGGGCCGCCACCTCGCTGGCCTGGGGCCCCTGGGCCGGCGGCGGTGTCGGACAAGCCAGCGAAGGGGCCCGTCAGCGGTTGGCCCGCAACAAGTGGGAGGTCCTGATGGAGCCCCACGACGCCGTGCGCGCCATGGCGCAGGCCATCGAGGACACCCGGCACCCCGTGCTCTCCCTGATGGCCGTGGACTTCGCCGCGATGGCCACCGCCCGGGGACCCGAGCAGCTGCGCCGGGCTCCGCTGATGCGGGACCTGCCGGAGATCCGGGCCGCGGCACAGGCCCTGGCCGCCGCCACCGAGGCCGCAGCCCAGGACCGCGCACCGAGCCTCGCACACCGCCTGGCCGATCTCACCCGCACCGACCAGGAACGCCTCCTGGAAGAGCTGATCCGCAACGAGGCCGCCACCGTCATGGGGTACGCCACCGCCGACGTGATCGCACCCGGGCGGGCGTTCAGCGAGATCGGCCTGGACTCCCTGACGTCGGTGGAGCTGCGCAACCGGCTCGCCGGCGCCACCGGCCTGAGGCTCCCCGCCACCCTGCTCTTCGACCACCCCGACCCGGGCGCCCTCGCCACCCACCTGCGCCAGGAACTGGTCGGGGCCGACAGCGCCCCGGCCGGAACCCGGCCGGCCACCCCGGGCCGATCCGTACCGGACGAGCCGCTGGCCGTCGTTGCCATGGGCTGCCGCCTCCCCGGCGGCGTCCGCGGACCCGAGGAGCTGTGGCGACTGCTCGCGGCCGGCGCAGACGCCGTCTCCGGCCTGCCCACCGACCGCGGCTGGGACCTGGCCGACCTCTACGACCCCGACCCCGACCACCCCGGCACCCTGTACGTCCGCGGTGGCGGCTTCCTCCACGAGGCCCCCGACTTCGACGCCGCCTTCTTCGGCATCAGCCCGCGCGAGGCGCTGGCCATGGACCCCCAGCAGCGACTCCTGCTGGAGACCGTCTGGGAGGCACTGGAACAGGGCGGCATCGACCCCACCGCACTGCGGGGCACCCGCACCGGCGTGTTCGTCGGCGGCTTCGGCTCGGGCTACGACCGGCTGGAGGCCGGAGCCGACACCGGCAACGGCCTGGAGAGCCAGCTGATGATCGGCACCGCCACCAGCGTCCTCTCCGGACGGGTGTCCTACCTCCTGGGCCTGGAAGGCCCCGCCCTGACCGTGGACACCGCCTGCTCCTCCTCACTGGTCGCCCTGCACACGGCCTGCGAGGCGCTGCGCGCCGCAGAGTGCGAACTGGCACTGGTCGGCGGCGTCACCGTGATGCCCACCCCGCGCGACCTGATCGGCTTCTCCCGGCAGCGCGGCCTGGCGGCCGACGGCCGGTGCAAGGCCTTCGGGGCCGGCGCCGACGGCATGGGCATGGCCGAAGGCGTGGGAGTCCTGGCCGTTGAGCGGCTCTCCGATGCCCGCCGCAACGGCCACCAGGTGCTGGCACTGGTCCGCGGCAGCGCGGTCAACCAGGACGGCGCCTCCAACGGGCTCACCGCCCCCAACGGCCCCTCTCAGCAACGCGTCATCCGCGCCGCGCTGGCCGCCGCCGGCCTCTGCGCCGCCGACGTGGACGTCGTCGAGGCGCACGGTACGGGCACCGAACTGGGCGACCCGATCGAGGCGCAGGCCCTGCTGGCCACCTACGGCCAGGACCGGCCCGCGGACCGGCCCCTGTGGCTGGGCTCGGTGAAGTCCAACATCGGCCACACCCAGGCCGCCGCGGGCGTGGCGGGCGTGATCAAGATGGTACTGGCGATGCAGCACGGTCTGCTGCCCCGCACCCTGCACGCCGGCCGGCCCTCCCCGCACGTCGACTGGTCGGCCGGCGAGGTACGGCTGCTGCAGCATCCCGTGGACTGGCCGAAGGGCGACCGACCGCGCCGCGCCGGTGTCTCCGGGTTCGGCGTCAGCGGCACCAACGCGCACGTCGTCCTGGAAGAGGCACCCCCCGAGGAGCCCGCGGCCGGGCACACGCAACCGCACGAGCTGCTCGCCCCGGGGGCCCTCGACGCCGACACGGTGGCCTGGCCGGTCTCCGGCCGCTCCGCCGACGGTCTCGCGGCCCAGGCGGGCCGCCTGCGCGAGCACGTGCTGGCCCGGCCGGAGCTGGAGCCCGCGGACGTGGCTTGGTCGCTGGCCACCACCCGCGCGACGTTCGAACACCGGGCCGTCGTGGTCGGCGCCAACCGCGAGGAACTGGCAGCGGGACTCGCCGCCGTCGCGACCGGGCAACCCACCGACACCGCGGTCACTGGCTTCGTCCCCACCGGCGGGAGTGGCCGGACGGTGTTCGTCTTCCCTGGGCAGGGGAGCCAGTGGGTCGGCATGGGCCGGGAGCTGGCCGAGGTGTCGCCGGTGTTCGCGGCGCGGTTGGCCGAGTGTGCCCGGGCCCTTGCGCCGCACGTGGACTGGGAGTTGGACGAGGTCCTGGCCGGGCTGCATGGCTTTGAGGCTGCGGATGTGGTGCAGCCGGCGTTGTGGGCGGTGATGGTGTCGTTGGCGGCGGTGTGGCAGGCCGCGGGGGTTGGTCCCGATGCGGTGGTGGGTCACTCGCAGGGTGAGATCGCTGCTGCGACGGTGGCCGGGATTCTGTCGCTGGAGGACGGGGCGCGGGTGGTGGCGCTGCGCAGTCGGACGCTTCGGGCGCTGGCGGGGCGTGGCGGGATGATGGCGGTGGCGCAGGACGCGGTCACCGTGCGGGAGTGGATCGCCTCGTTCGGGGACCGGCTGTCGGTTGCGGCGGTCAACGGCCCGCGGGCCACCGTGGTTTCCGGTGAGCCGGAGGCGCTGCGGGAGTTGGCCGCCTCCTGCTCGGAGTCGGTGCGCACCCGGGTGGTCCCGGTGGACTACGCCTCCCACAGCGCGCACGTGGAGGAGTTGCGTGCGGAGATCCTGACCGCCCTGGACGGCATCGCGCCCCGCGAGGGTCAGGTGCCGATGGTCTCCGCGATGAACGGGGAGACGCTCACCGGTCCCGAACTGGACCCGGCCTACTGGTACGCAAGCCTCCGGCAGGCCGTCGAGTTCGAACGCGCCGTACGCATCCTGGGCGAGACCGGACACCGGACGTTCCTGGAGGTCTCACCGCACCCGGTGCTGGTCGGACCCGTCGGGGACACCCTGGCCGAACACGCACCGATCGTGTCCGGGACGCTGCGCCGCGACGACGGCGGCGCCGACCGCCTGCTGGCCTCCCTGGCGGCGGCCCACACCGCCGGAGTCGCCGTCGACTGGACCGCGGTACTGCGCCGGGCCGCCACCGTGCCGCTGCCCACCTACGCCTTCCAGCGCCGCCGCTACTGGCCCGACACGGTCGTCCGGGCCACCACGGGCACGCACGGGACCGAGAGCGAGACCGCGTTCTGGACCGCCGTGGAGAGCGGCGACGCACGCTCCCTGGCCACCCTGCTCGACCTCGACGAGGTCGAGGACACCACCGTGGGCGGCCTGTTGCCCGCCCTGTCGACGTTCCGCCGCCGCGAGCGCGACGGTTCGGCCCTCGCCCACCTGCGCTACCGGGTCAGCTGGTCCCGTGTCCCCGACCCGGCCACCCCCAAGGCCCCCACCGGCACCTGGCTGCTCGTCGGCGCGTCCACCGACCCGGAGACCGCCCACCTGGTCACGCGCGCCCTGACCGACCGGGGCGCCGAAGTCCTCGTCGCGGACGGCCACGACCCCGCCGGTCTGACCCGGCACACCGCCCTCGCCGGTGTCGTCTCGCTGCTTGCCCTCGACGAGTCCCCGTACCACCCCGACACCGGGCACCCCGCCCTCAGCCGCGGACTGGCCACCACGCTGGAGCTCGTCCAGGCCCTGGGCACCACCGGCACCGACGCACCGCTGTGGGTCCTCACCCGCGGTGCCGTCGCCACCGGTCCTGACGAGGCGGGCAGCCCCCACCAGGCCCAGGTCTGGGGCCTCGGTCTGGTGGCCGGCCTGGAGCACCCCGACCGCTGGGGCGGCCTGGTCGACCTGCCGGCCGTCTGGGACGGAGGCACCGCGCCCAGGCTCGCCGCCCTGCTGGCCGGCCTCGGCGAGGACCAGGTGGCACTGCGCCCGCAGGGCGTCCTGGCCCGCCGTCTGGTGCGGGCCGGCCGCCCCCGGCCCCCAGCCGGCGGCTGGCAACCCCGCGGCACCGTCCTGGTCACCGGCGGCACCGGCGCCATCGGCTCCGAAGTCGGACGCTGGCTGGCCGCCCTCGGCGCCGACCGCGTCGTGCTCGCCGCCGGCCGTCCGCTCACCGAAGGCACCGAGGCGCTCGCCGCGCTCGCCGCCGACGTGGCCGCCACCGGCACCGCCGTGGACATCGCGGCCTGCGACAGCGTCCGGCGCAGCGAACTCGACGGCCTGCTGCGCCGTACGGCGGCCCACGGCCCCGCACTGACCGGCGTCGTGCACACCGCCGGGGCCGGTCAGTCCACCCCTCTGGCCGACACCACCACCGAGGAACTGGCCGAGGTCGCCGGCGCCCGCGCCGCCGGCGCACAGTGGCTCGACGAGCTCACAGCCGGCCTCGACCTCGACGCCTTCGTGCTGTTCTCCTCCGTCGCCACCACCTGGGGCAGCGCCCTCGTCCCCGGCTACGCCGCAGGCAACGCCTTCGTGGACGCGCTCGCCGAACAGCGCCGCGCCCGCGGACAGGTGGTCACCTCCGTGGCCTGGGGACCATGGGAGGACGGCGCCACCGGCCGGTCGGTGCGGCACGGGCTGCGCGAGCTGGACCCGCAGGTGGCCCTCCGCGCCCTCGGGCAGGCCGTGGACAGCGGCGACACCCTGGTCACCGTCGCCGACGTCGACTGGAGCGCCTTCGCCCCGGCCTTCACCCTGCACCGCCCCAGTCCGCTGCTGGCCGAACTGCCGGAGGCCGTCGCCGACCCGGGGCCGGGAGCGGACGGCGAGGCCGAGGGAGGCGGCACCGACCTGACCCGCCGGCTGGCCGAACTCCCGCCGACCCGACGGGAGGACGCGCTGGTCGACCTGGTCCGCGCCGAGGCGGCCCGGGTGCTCGACCACACCGGCTCCGAAGACATCGACCCCGAACGCGCCTTCCGCGACCTCGGCTTCGACTCCCTGACCGCGATCGAGCTGCGCAACCGGCTGGCCGCCGCCACCGGAGCGAAGCTGCCCTCCACCGTGGTCTTCGAGCACCCGACGGCACACGCCCTCGCCGCTCACCTGCTGCGGCACCTCGCGGGCCCTGCGGACGAGGCGGACGAGGGCACCGGCCCGGCACCCGTCCTGGCCGAACTGGACCGGCTTGAGTCGCTGCTGACCGGCCTGACGGAGCAGACGGACGGCGAAGAGCCCACGGACGACGAGGCCGCCGCACGCATCACCGCCCGGCTGGACGCCCTGACGGCGACCTGGAAGCGCCTCCGGGCACGGGCGACGGACGGGCCCGACGTCGCCGAGCAGCTCGCGGCGGCGGACGACGACGAGGTCTTCGACTTCATCGGCAAGGAATTCGGCATCCAATGACCCCTGCAACGAGGTGGAACTAGTGAGCGAGGACAGGCTCCGGTACTTCCTGAAGCAGGTCACTGCGAACCTGCACGAGACCCGGGAGCGCCTGCGGGAGCTGGAGACGGCGAACTGCGAACCCGTCGCCGTCGTCGGCATGGGCTGCCGCTACCCAGGCGGGGTGCGCAGCCCGCAGGAGCTGTGGAACCTGGTCGCGTCGGGGACGGACGCAGTGGGCGGTTTCCCCTCCGACCGCGGCTGGGACCCGGCCGAGGCCCACGCCACCGGGTACGAGCGGCAGGGCGGGTTCGTGCACGACGCCGCCGGGTTCGACGCGGGGTTCTTCGGGATCTCGCCGCGTGAGGCGCTGGCGATGGACCCGCAGCAGCGGGTGCTGCTGGAGGTGTGCTGGGAGACGCTGGAACGGGCCGGCATCGACCCGGCCACGCTGCGCGGCTCCCGCACCGGCGTCTACGTCGGGGCCACCGCCTCCGGCTACGACTGGATCTCCCGCGGGACGGGCAGCGGCGAGGGCCACCTGATCTCCGGCAGCGCCATCAGCGTCCTCTCCGGCCGGCTCGCCTACACCCTCGGGCTGAACGGACCGGCGTTGACGGTGGACACCGCGTGCTCGTCGGCGCTGGTCTCCGTCCACCTCGCCACCAGGTCACTACGGGCCGGTGAGTGCACGCTCGCGGTGGCGGGCGGCGTGATGGTGATGGCCACACCCCTGATGTTCGCCGACTTCGCCAAGCAGCAGGGGCTCGCCTCCGACGGGCGCTGCAAGGCGTTCTCCGCGCGGGCCGACGGCACCGGGTGGGCGGAGGGCGCCGGCCTGGTGCTGCTGGAGCGCCTCTCGGACGCCGAGCGCAACGGCCACCAGGTGCTCGCCGTCATCCGCGGCAGCGCGATGAACCAGGACGGTGCCTCCAACGGCCTGACGGCGCCGAGCGGCCCCGCGCAGCGCCGGGTGATCCGCGAGGCCCTGGCCGACGCGCGGTTGTCGGCCTCCGATGTGGACGTGGTGGAGGCGCACGGTACGGGCACCGAGCTGGGTGACCCGATCGAGGCGCAGGCGCTCCTGGCCACCTACGGCCAGGAGCGGGCCGGAAACCGGCCGTTGTGGCTGGGCTCGGTGAAGTCCAACATCGGCCACACGCAGACCGCCGCCGGAGCGGCCGGTGTGATCAAGATGGTGATGGCGCTGCAGCACGGACTGCTGCCGAAGACCCTGCACGCCGAGGAGCCGACCCCGCATGTGGACTGGTCGGCGGGTGAGGTCCGCCTGCTCCAGGAGCCCGTCGACTGGCCGGCGGACACGGCCCGCCCGCGGCGGGCCGGTGTCTCCGCCTTCGGCGCGAGCGGGACCAACGTCCACGTCGTCCTGGAGGAGGCCCCCACCCCGCAGGACGCCCCGGCCGACGCCGACCGGACACCCGCCCAGGCGGCCGTGGAGGAGGCCGGGCAGGCAGCCGATGAGCCGGCGACCGTGCAACGCCCGGACTCGTCCGCGCCCTTGGGTGATGTTCCGGTGTGGGTGTTGTCGGCGCGTTCGGGTGGGGGGTTGGGGGAGTTTGCGGGTCGGTTGCGGGAGGAGGTGTTGGGTCGTCCG